>DAOTTV010000078.1:0-125724 GCA_034437755.1 Anaerolineae bacterium
AGCTCTGCCCAGACGAAAGCAATGAAGAAGGTCGCTGGCGGTCTCAAGTTACAGATGGCACAATTCCGTGATCTCGCCGCATTCGCGCAATTCGGGTCTGATCTCGATAAAGACACCCAGCAACAGCTGGATCGTGGTCTGCGTTTAAACGAATTGTTCAAGCAAGGTCAATACGCGCCGATGCCGCTGGAAGATCAAGTCGCTGTGATTTATGCCGGCACGAGCGGCTTGCTGGATAGCGTCGAAGTGGATCGGGTCAGTGATTGGAAGCAGGACTTCCAACGGGTCCTGCACACCCAATATTCTGACCTTGCCGAGACCATCCGCGAGGAAGCCAAAGGTGGCTTATCTGACGATACGATGAGCAAGTTGAAGGATGCCATCGAGACCTTCACTGAAACGTGGAGTTAAGACTCCAACAATCAGAAAGGAGATTTAGATGGCAACTGCAAAAGAAGTAAAGGGTCGGATTAAGAGCGTTAAGAATATCTCGCAGATTACCCGTGCGCTGGAGGCTGTTTCAGCCTCTCGTGTGCGTAAGGCGCAAGAACTTGCGTCGGCAAGCCGCGAATATTCAGAAAAAGCGTGGGAAATCCTGCTCAACATCCAGAATATGACCCGCGGCTCAGTGCCGCACCCCCTGCTGACAGAGCGCGAAGAGATCAAGAGCGTTCTCGTCGTCCTGATCACGTCTGATCGGGGGCTAGCCGGGGCTTACAATACCAATATCACCCGCGTTGCGACGCGCTTTGAAGAACGCTTCGACGGCGATGTGAAATATCTGACTGTCGGTAAGAAGGGGCGCGACTCGCTGATTCGCATGGGGAAAGAGGTCATCGCAGAATTTAGCGATCTGCCCCCGAACCCGACCATCGCCGATATTTCGCCCATTAGCCAATTAGCTGTCGAGGCATTCTTAAGTGGCGAAGTTGATGAGGTGGTGATCGCGTATACGGACTTCATCAATATGCTGACGCAACGTCCGGTCGTGCTGGGCTGGTTACCCTTGACCCCGCATACCGAAGCTGAGAAAGTCGCGTCGGATTATGTGAAGGACGTGCCACAAGTCACGGATACTGATCAGGACTACGAATATGAACCGACCGCTGTGGCAGTCGTCGATGAAATTGTCCCGCGTTTTACCGAACTGCAATTGTATCAAGCCTTGCTTGAATCACAGGCGAGCGAACACGCGGCGCGGATGAACGCGATGCGTAATGCAACCGATAACGCTTCGCAATTGGTTGATGATCTGACCTTAGAATACAACAAAGCGCGTCAGGCGGCGATCACCAGCGAAATTCTCGACATCGTCGGTGGTGCGGCGGCGCTGGAAAATACAGAACGGGGCGGATCAAGCGAGAATGGTAACGGGAGCAAAGCCAAGCAACGGCGGCAAAAGTCGAAGCAACAATCAAAAGCGATCGCCGTCGCTGACGCACCCGCTGAAAAACCGGCGGGCAAACCCGATGATTTTACAGTGATTAAAGGTGTCGGCAAGAAAATGTCGCAAGCACTGATCGAAGGCGGTATCACGACTTATACCCAACTCGCCTCAAAATCTGAAGAAGAAATCCAAGCCGTGCTCGAAAAGACGGGCATGCGCTTCGCCCCCAGTATCCCAACATGGGCAGAGCAAGCCGCTTATGCCGCCAAAGGGGATTGGGATGGTTTACAAGCTTTTCAAGATACGTTAGTCGCCGGTCGCCGTGTGGACGACGAGGAATAAATCAGGAGTGAAATAAAGAATGAGCGAACCTAAAGGTATTGTCACCCAGATTCTGGGTAATGTGGTTGATGTATCCTTCCCAGACGGGGAATTGCCGGACATTTTCGATGCTGTCCGCGTCCCCCGCGAAGGACAAGAAGATTTAATTTTGGAAGTGGAATTGATACTCGGCAACTCTGTCGTGCGCTGTGTGGCGATGGATGCCACCGACGGCTTACAACGTGGTGTGGACGCATATGCCACTGGTTCACCGATCGCCGTTCCCGTCGGCCCGAACACACTCGGGCGCGTTTTCAACGTGTTGGGTCGCCCGATTGATAACCAGCCACCGGTCGATGAAGCAGAGCCACACAGCCCTATTCATCGTGATGCACCGGAGTTCGAAGATCAATCGACACGCATTGAGGTCTTCGAGACAGGTCTGAAAGTGATTGACCTGATCGCGCCGATGACCAAGGGCGGTAAAACCGGCATCTTCGGTGGTGCGGGGGTGGGCAAGACGGTGACCATCCAGGAACTGATTAACTCGATCGCGACCGAGCATGACGGTTTGTCGGTATTCGCTGGTGTGGGAGAACGCACACGCGAAGGGACTGACCTGTACTACGAGATGAAAGAGGCTAACGTCCTCAATAAGCTGGCGATGGTCTTCGGACAGATGAACGAACCGCCTGGCGTGCGCCTGCGCGTGGCGCTCTCTGGCTTGACGATGGCTGAGACCTTCCGCGATGAAGGGCGTGACGTATTGATCTTCATTGATAATATTTTCCGCTACTCGCTCGCCGGTGCTGAAGTATCCGCCCTGCTGGGTCGTATGCCGTCGGCGGTGGGCTACCAACCGAACCTCGCTGAAGAGATGGGGATGCTGCAAGAGCGCATTACATCGACCAAGCGCGGGTCGATCACATCGATGCAGGCTGTGTACGTGCCCGCCGATGACTACTCCGATCCCGCGCCGGTGGCGGTGTTCACGCACCTCGACAGCACGATCGCACTCGAACGCTCGATTGCGGCGCGTGCGCTGTTCCCGGCGGTTGATCCACTCGGTAGTACCAGCAAGATTCTCGATCCGAATGTCGTGGGTGAAGATCACTACCAGACAGCTCGCGAAGTACAACAGGTGCTTCAACGTTATAAAGACTTGCAGGACATCATCGCTATTCTAGGTGTGGAAGAACTCTCGGACGATGACAAATTGCTGGTGAGCCGCGCCCGTAAGATCGAAAACTTCCTCAGCCAACCGATGAAGGTTGCCGAGCAGTTCACGGGGATTGTCGGCAAGTACGTGCCGATCACGGATACTGTACGCGGCTTCCGGATGTTGCTAGATGGTGAAGTCGATCACATCCCTGAGCGTATGTTCTACATGAAGGGTGGCATTGAGGACGTTATCACAGCTTACGAAGAAAGCCAGAGTGACGACAGCTAAAACCTCAGGGAGGTCATCTGATGCCGATTCACGTTGAACTCGTGACGCAAGAGCGCAAAGTTTTTGAAGAGAAGGAAGCCGATATGATCGTCGTGCCGGCCGTCGAAGGCGAGATGGGCGTGTTGCCCGGTCATGCGCCTGTGTTGACGACGATGGGCTATGGCGAGCTGGTCATCCGCAAAGAAGGTGCAGAAGAACGCTTCGCCATTTATGGCGGCGTGGTTGATGTGCGACCGGATAAGGTCGTCGTGCTGGCGGATCTCGCGGACTCGTCCTTCGATCTGAACGTTGAGAAAGCGCAAGAAGCCCGCGAACGCGCTGAGAAAATGATGGAAGAAGGCGTGCCAGAAGAGCAAAACCGTGAGGCGACACTGGCTTTACGGCGCGCGGAACTCCAGTTGAAAGTGGCGCGTAAAGTGCGCGATCAAAGCGCTTTGCGGATTGTGGATCAAGACGACAACTAAACAACCGCGCACGACAATCTGCGATTGAATGCGACGCTCGTTAGCAAAACGGGCGTTGCTTTTTTTACACCATGGTATACAGTATCATGGTAATCGATGGTCTATCATAGTTGAAAGCACAAGGCATGTTCTCCAAAAGGCTTGGAGTGGACTTAGGGACGATCAACGTCCTGATTTATGAGCGCAATCAAATCGTGCTACAAGAGCCGTCATTGGTAGCACTTGAAATCGAAGAGACAGGTGACGAGCGCATCATCGAGCTCGGTCAACCCGCGCGCGAGATGATCGGGCGTGTCGATGACGAAGGGATTCGCATTCTGCGCCCGTTACAAAATGGTGTGATCGCCGATTACGAAGTCACAGCCGAGATGCTGGCGTATTTCTTCAGCAAAGCCGCTGGACGGATGCGTCTCTTCCGCCCGACGGTGATGATTAGCGTCCCATGGGGCGTGACCAGCGTCGAGAAACGCGCCGTCGAAGAAGCGGCACTGGCGGCGGGCGCTAAAGAGGCGTATTTGATATGGGAACCACTGGCGGCGGCGATTGGCGCGGGCTTGCCTGTCGGCACACCTGCCGGTGATATGGTGGTCAACATCGGGGGCGGCATCACCGAAGCGGCGGTTATCACCATGAACCACATCATTCGCGCCGAGAGTGGGCGTGTCGGCGGTTTAAAGCTTGACGATGCCATCGCGAGCTATGTCCGGCGTAAGTATAACCTCATCATCGGGCAACAGACCGCAGAGTCGATCAAGATTCAAGTCGGGGCGGCGGTCGATCTCGAAGATGAGTTGACGATGGATGTACAGGGGCGCGATAACGTCAGCGGTTTGCCACGCACGATCACGATTACAACGGGCGAAGTGGTCGAAGCCTTGCACGACCCCTTGCTGAGTGTCGCGGGTGTGGTCAAAAGCGTCTTGGGCAATACACCGCCGGAACTCGCATCGGATATTATCGATCGTGGGATTGTGCTGACGGGGGGCGGCGCACTTTTGCGCGGGTTAGATCAATTCCTGACCAAAGAGACCGGTGTGCCTGTTTTTCGAGCAGATAATCCTATGATTTCAGTGGCGACCGGCGCTGGACGCGCACTAGAAGACCCCGCTATTTTGCGACGCTTACAGGAGCGTCGTAACCCCTACTAGACCCAAAAGGGGCGATAGACATCGCGTAACTACTCAGGTAGAGTCTTCTTGTGGGGTTTCACCCCACGCCCCAGCAGGTGATGTCTCCCTTGCACCCCAATTTTGCCGAACGCAAAGCGTTCGGCGAGTACAGGTTCAACGGACGATCGTCCTTCGTGGGGGTTCGGGGGCAACGCCCCTGAGTAGTTACGACATCGCCCTCAGTATTAATCGTCATCGTTTAGATAGTACGTCATATGCTGGAGATGAACAACGGGATCGATATATTGCACCATCACATCGTCCGGCACATCAAGGCTAATGGGCGCGTAGTTCAAAATCGCTTTGACCCCCGCTTGCACGATGGTATCCGTAACAGCTTGCGCGACTTCGGCAGGCACAGCGACCATCGCGATCGACACGTTATTTTCGGTGATTATCTGCTCCAGGTCGTCGATGTGAAAGACGGGAAACCCGCCGATCGTCTGCCCGACCTTGCTCTCATCGGAGTCAAAAAGCCAGGCAATACGAAAGCCGCGATCCGTGAAGCCGCGGTAATGGGAGATTGCGCTCCCCAGATTACCCGCGCCAACCACAGCAACGCGCCATTCACGATTGACTTGCAAGACCTGACGTAATTTCTCGACAAGAAATTCGATCTGGTAACCAGTTCCCTGCTTACCAAACCCACCAAAGTGCGATAGGTCTTTGCGTATCTGTGCAGAGCTAATCCCCAAGCGTCGCCCTAACTCATGCGATGAAGTCACATCACGCCCTTCTTGTTTCAGGCGGTCTAAAGCCCGCAAATAAAGCGGTAAGCGACCAATGACGATGTCAGGAATGCGATCTGACAACTTAGACGGCATAGCATGTCTGTCCTTATGATAAACAGCATTGTCAAGAGTGATTATCTGTGACAAATGTCACAATATCCTGAATATTACCATTTATATCACGATAATGCCAGTCATCTGTGCAAAATATGAATATAAGATGAGTTGATTTGCAATTAAACCACCGTGAAGATTCGCAATCTTTGCACCAAAGCGTGATATGATACGATAGTAACACATAGTACAAAACAGGGGTTAGCATGGCTGTTAGACGTTCACTTTTTATCTTACTTCTCCTGATTATCATCTTGCCAACATGGGCATTCCAGAATAGCAACCAACCGACATCGGGCGAAGCGTCGATCCGTCTGAGCGATCTTCAGTTATACGAAGTTCGGCGGGGTAATGTCGCCCTGACGGTGAACGCTATCGGTGCGATTGCACCGGATAACGACGTTCAACTGAGTTTTCTCACGGCTGGCGAAGTCGCAGATGTCTTTGTCCAGCGCGATGAGTACGTGCTTGCTGGGGATACGCTGATGCGCCTCGAAAATGAGTTGCAACGCATCAGCTACGAACAAGCCCTGATCGCGCTCGAACGCGCTGAACTTCAGTTACAAGATTTGCTCGAAGTAGACGAAGAGACGATTCGCCTAGCGGAACTCGGGGTCGAGAATGCGCGTGCGGCTTACCGGAGCGTGGTCAATGCTGTTCTGCCCAGTGACATCGAAGCGGCAGAAGTGGCGTACAGTCAGGCGTTAGAATTTGCCGACTCTCTGCGACAACAACGCGATGCTGTCGGCGGGCAAGTGGGCAGTGAAAATATCCAATGGCAACAGGCAAACGCCGCCTATGGCGAGGCGACATTTCAAGCGGAGATCGCCCGCTTACAAGTCGAACGTCTGCGTAACAGCACCTTCCCACAAGCGAACGTCGCGCTGGCAGGCATTGCGGAAGCCGAAGCCCAACTCCAACAGGTACGCGCCGGTCCGACAGAAGCCGAGCGTGAGGCGACACAAAGCCAGATTGAACAGGCTCAAGTTCAGCTTGATCGCGCCGAAGTCGCGTACAATCGCACGATCTTAGAAGCCCCATTCGATGGCGTAATCACCGCGGTGAATGCCGAGATTGGATCGCTCGCCGCCCCGGGCTTGACGGTCATCGAACTGATGGATGTTTCGCCACTGGGCTTGACCGTACAAGTCGATGAGATTGATATTGATCTGGTCGAGATCGGTCTACCAACGCGGGTAACATTAGACGCACTGCCGAACTTGCAATTTCCTGCTACTGTGATCAGTATCGCGCCTATCGGCACGCCATCGGGCGGTATCGTCAGCTATGATGTTGACATTGCGCTGGATGGCGATGATCCGCGCGTGCGCGTCGGTATGACTGCCGATGCATCGATCGTTATTGAAGAGACACAAGATGTACTAGTCGTGCCAAATTTGTATATCCGGCGCGATCGCACGACCGGACAATCCTTCGTCAACGTCCTGCGCGGAGATGACACCGTTGAAGAAGTCGAGGTCGAAATCGGCATCCAAGGACGCGAGACGAGCGAAGTCATCAGTGGGATTGAAGAAGGCGCACTCGTCGCCATTGATTTGAGTGGACGCGGGCTTAACATCCTCGGAGGTGGGCAATGATACTCATCATCAGCCTGATTATCACGCTATTAGCAACCCTAGAATGGATTTTCATCCGTTGCATTCCCGTTTGGCTCGTGCGCGTTCTCGTACAAGTGCCCCTGTTGGTGCTGACGGTTTTCGTCGCGTGGTTTGCGGGCTTGTATCTGACCCATGAAGACCCGGGCGAACAGCAAGCACAGATCGAAGCGCAGATTTTAGATCGCGAGATAGCTTTCATCGGGGATTTGCGCGTAAGCGTCGACGCGACGGGTGCAATCACGCCAATACGCCAGATTCCACTGACATTCCAAAGCGCACAATCGCCCGTCGTCGAGATTTTCTACGACGCAGGTGATCGCGTCGATACCGGCGCACTGATCGCCAACCTCGATAACACCGATGCCCAACAAGCCGTACGGGATGCTGAAATCGCCGTCGCGTTGCAGGAGACATCTTACGATGCGCTGACATCCCCCCCGCGTGCTGAAGATTTAGCAGTGGCACAGGCGGCGATCGAAACAGCGCAGGCACAACTACGGGCGGCAACCACCTCCGCGACCATCATTCAAGATCGCGAGATTGCACGATTACAACAGGAGATTGCGGATAATCAACTGTGGCAATCGCAACTCGCCCGCGATTCCTTGACCCCACCAAGCGAATTTTACGTTGATTTCGATCTCGTTGATGACTTCACAGCAGACATTGACAACGACGACATCGCTCAACAGGTGGAAGAAGCCAGCACGACTGTCGCAGAGACGCTGGAACAACTCAATGCGTCCAATCGAGCGGCGTTCCAAGCGCAACAACTAAACGCACAGGCGGCGATCAATCAGGGGGAATTGGGCATCGAACAGGCGCGTCTCAATTTCGAGTCGGTCGTCTCGCGACCGGCAGACCCCGCATCAGTTGCCGGTGCGAATCTCGCGCTGGAACAAGCCGAAATCACCTATAATCGCCTCGTGAACGGGCCGACTGATCTGCAACTACAGCAGGCGACGCTCGATCTGCGGACGATCAACCTCGCGCTGGAGCAAGCCGAGTACGCGCTCGAACAAACGCAACTGACAGCGCCCTTCCCCGGCATCATCGCCCAGATGGATCTCGTCGAAGGGCAATTGCCACCGCAGGGCGTAGGCGTGTTGTTGATTGACGACAGCGGCTATTATGTTGATTTACCGATTGATGAGACCGACGTCGCCGATGTGAAAGTCGGGCAACGGGTCGAGTTCGATGTCGATGCCCTGCCAAGCGAACTCGTGATCGGCGAGGTGCGGAGTATTGCCTATTCGCCGCTCAATCTTGATAACCTCGTCGCCTATAACGTGCGCGTCGATATTTTACCAACGAATACCGCCGCTATCCGCACCGGCATGACCGTGACCGGCAGCATCATCACGCTCGAAAAAGCGGACGTATTGCTCGTCCGTAACAATTTTGTGCGCTTCGATCGCATTACAGGCGATGCGTTCGTCACCGTACTTGACGCAGACGGTCAACTTGACGAGCGTCTGGTGCTGTTGGGCGATCGCGGCGATATTTACAGCGAAGTACTCGCCGGTTTAGAGGCTGGCGACGAAGTTGTGCTGGTACCGCGCAACGACGGCGCGGGTCTCTTCGGCACGCAATAGCGAGGACAAACGACTATGGCAAAAAAAGCAGTCATCGACATTCGACGCATCACTAAGAATTATCAGATGGGGCAACTCTTGCTGAAAGTGCTGAAAGGCATCAATCTCAAGATTTACCCGGGTGAATTCCTGTCGATTATGGGGCCGTCTGGCTCGGGGAAATCGACACTGATGAACATCCTCGGCGCGCTCGATCAGCCGACCGCCGGCGAATACTATCTGGATGGCTTAGATGTGAGCAAACTGAGCGAGGAGAAACTCGCCAAAGTTCGTAATAAGAAAATCGGCTTCGTCTTTCAGAATTTTAACTTGCTCAAGCGGACGACCGCCTTACGGCAGGTCGAGTTACCTTTGATTTATAGCGATGGCGGGGCGCGGAGCAAGAAAGCACAAGCGGCACTTGAATCGGTGGGTTTAGGCAAACGTATCGACCATTTACCGAGCGAGCTATCCGGCGGTCAGCAACAACGGGTAGCCATCGCACGCGCACTGGTCAATGAGCCATCGGTGATCCTTGCAGACGAGCCGACAGGCAACCTTGACTCGCGCAGTGGCACAGAAGTCATGCAGATTTTCCAGCGGTTGAACCGCGAGGACGGGATCACGACGGTTTTTGTGACGCATGATCCGTGGATTGCCCGTCATACCGGGCGCGTCATCATGTTGCGCGATGGCAACGTCATCGCGGATGAACGTGTGAAGAATCCACTCGTCGCCGGTGAAGTCGAGCGTCCGTCCGAAGCAGAAGAGCTACAAGGCATCTTCGACGAAACGTACTATGGCGGTGACGAAAGCGAGTATAATTAAGTGAACCTGATCGAAGTCTTTCGCATTGCGGTTGAGAGCTTACTGATTAATCGCCTGCGTTCAGTATTGACGACGCTGGGCATCATCATCGGTGTTGGCGCGGTGATCTCGCTGGTCAGCCTTGGGCGCGGAGTCGAGACGTACATCGACGGTGAGTTCGAGGCGCTGGGCGCGACTCTGCTCGAAGTGAGTTCTACCCAACCTGAGAGCCAGAACCGCACGCGGGTTGAGCCACTGAGTACGATCACAGCCGAAGCCCTGACGAATCCAGCGATTGCGCCGAGCATCCGGCAAGTGGCGATGGGCTATCGCGTGTTCGGCGGGGTGACGGGTGAAGGGCAACAAGTCAGCACGAATATACGGGGCGTGAGCGCCAATTACGACGACGTACAATCGTGGAATATGCTATACGGCAGTTTCATCAGCGAGCTAGAGACCGAGACGACAGCACGAGTGGCGGTGTTAGGTCTGGATGTTGTCGAGGATTTGTACGCCGATCGCACTTTTAACCCTGTCGGGCGCAACATCCGCATTAATCAACGCGTATTTACGATCATCGGCGTGATGGAAGAGCGCGGCGGCGCGTTCGGTGCGAGTGAAGATAACGTGATCTTCATCCCGATCACTACCGCACAGACGCGCCTCGCCAATGCGCGCAGTCGCGATGGTGGCTACATCGTCAGTACAATCTACGTCGAAGTCATCAGCGAAGAACGTATCGACCAGGCGACCCGCGAGATTCAGACTTATCTCGATGATGCCCACGACATTCGTTTCGTCGATGAGCGTGATTATGATATTTCCAGCGATGCCGGTCTGCTGGATACAGTGGAGCAAATCAGCGGCACCCTGACGATCTTTCTGGGGATGATCGCCGGTATCTCTCTGTTAGTAGGCGGCATCGGTATCATGAATATCATGCTCGTTTCAGTAACCGAGCGCACGCGCGAGATTGGCTTACGCAAAGCTGTAGGCGCGAAGTCCAGCAACATCTTAACCCAATTCCTGATTGAAAGCACGATTTTATCGCTCATCGGCGGGTTTTTGGGCATCGGGGTCGGGTATATCGCGGCGATTGTCGGCACGAATCTATACGAACAATTGACGATGACTATCGAACCGGATGTTGTCTTGCTGGCGACCGGTGTTAGTACTTTCGTTGGTATCTTCTTCGGCTATTACCCAGCCCAGCGCGCCGCCCGTATGAAGCCAATCGATGCCTTACGTTTTGAGTAAATGAGTAAGCGGACTTATGTTTGAGAATTATCGCATCGCCCTATCGAGCCTCAACAGCAATAAACTACGTACAGCCTTGACGATGCTGGGCGTGACGATCGGTGTGGCGGCGGTGATTATCCTCGTCTCGGTCGGGCAATCGTTTGAGACTTTTGTGCGGCAACAGTTCGAGGGACTGGGTGTTAACTTGATCTTCGTCGTGCCTAACTTCAACGCTAACGACATCGAACCGCTGACGCTGGATGATGTGGCGGTGCTATCTGACCCCTCCCGCGTGCCGGATGCACGGGCTGTCATCCCACAGAACAACTTTAACCGTGATGTGCGCGCTGGCACGAACGAAACTCGCCTCAATATCGAAGCGACAGGCTTGCAATACATGCAGTTATGGGGGCGCGAGTTGGTCGCGGGGCGCTTCTTCGATGAGGGCGAGCTAGAGACTAATGCGCGGGTTGCCGTGCTAGAAGTCGACGTGATGGAACAACTCTTCCCGGACTCATTTCCGATCGGGCAGACAGTACGCATCGACGACGTGCAGTTCACCGTGATTGGTGTACTCGCACCACAGACGGGCTTGCTCAGTATCGGTGGGTCGAACCGTATCATCATTCCCTACACAACAGCCTACACCCGCTTGAACAATTCACGGGTGTTGAGTGGCGAGCAAGCCGTCGATTTTATCATCGTACAGGGGCGCAACCCGGACTTATCGGCTGACGTTGTACGACAGATTCAACTCGCGTTACGCGATGCGCGCGGTGTTGGCTTCCGCGATGAAGATAACTTTCTCGTCATCAGCCAGAACGAAACGCTCAATACACTCGACGAAATCACATCTTTGCTGACGGTCTTTCTGGCGATTCTCGCGGGGATTTCCTTGCTGGTGGGCGGCATCGGCATCATGAATATCATGCTCGTCACCGTGACGGAGCGCACCAAAGAAATTGGATTACGCAAGGCAGTTGGTGCCAAAAATTTCGATATTCTGCTACAATTTTTAACGGAGGCTGTCATTCTCTCGCTGTTAGGGGGCACCGTCGGCGTGATGATCGCGGCCGTTGTCTCGACAATCGTGACGGTTCTCGTCGCAGATTTATCGGTTGCCATCCAGCTAAGCAGTATTGGGCTAGCGGTGTTCGTCTCGGTTGCGGTAGGCGTACTCAGTGGCATCTACCCTGCCAACCGCGCCGCCGGCTTAAACCCAATCGATGCCTTGCGTTATGAATAGGGAAAACAACTCATGAATCAGAACAATCAGCAAGAAACGATACCCGTCCCACGGAGTCGCATCTTCGTGTTAGATGATGGCACCTTTGTCGTCCAGTGGGAAGCCGAGCGCGTGCAAGATTTGCTCAATGGGCGCTATCAGACTTATAATCCAGAGCAGTTCGGCAACTCGATCACGGATTATGAGTTAGGACAGTTGCAAAAATCGGAGGTTGTCGCTGATTATGATGCGGAATTGGTCTACTTATCGCCAATGACAACGACCGATGCCCAGCATCCAAATCGTTCGTTTTACTTGAACACGACTCTACATAAATCTCGCGTGAAAGACGTTGAACAAGCCTTGAAAGAAGCCGACTTGCTCGATCGGTTATCGGTGCGTATACAGGCCATCTTCGTCATTGTTCGCGGGGAGCGCGGCTATCCCTTCGCCTCTTTTGACGATGCTGAACGCGCGCGCGAAGTCCTGATTGAGGCTTTCCCAGAGTTATTGGGCAATACGGTTGTTGCATTTATCGAACATAATAGCCTATCATAAAATGAGTTTTATTTACTGTGAATGTGTGAGTGAAGGTGAGAAGTGGGCATGGACAACAAGAATAAAGGTGAGAACGATAGCACCATCCAAAATGAGAAAATCCGCGACGTCCACGATAGTATGCTGGAAGGCTTGGGACAACTCGCAGATTACTTTGGGTTTAGTAAAGTGATGGGGCAGTTATATGGCACACTCGTCCTCAGTGCGAATCCGTTATCGCTGGATGATATGATGGAACGACTCGGCATCTCTAAAGCGAGTGTGAGCATGAACATGCGTACGCTCGAGCATATGGGGATGGTTCGGCAAGTGTGGGTGCGCGGTGGCAGTGGTCGCCGTAAGTACTACGAAGCAGAGACCGATTTCTGGCAGATCATCACGAATCTCGTCAGCGGGCGCGAGATGCGCGATGTCGAGCGGGCAATTACTGTAATTGATGAAAACAGCGAAGAATTACGCACCGCCATGCCCAAGATGAGCGAGGATGACCAACATCTGGCACAACTGTATATCGAGCGAATGCGCGAGATGCAGTCGCTCTTCCGCTTCGCCCAGATGATTATCTCGACTGTGTTCACAAAAGTCGATGATGATACGGATTTCAGCGAGATTACCCATATCGAAATCGATTAATGTCCCTTGCCCTCAGAATCGCGTTTGGCTATAATGAGTATTCGACATGAGCGGGGGAGTGGCGGAATTGGCAGACGCGCATGACTTAGGATCATGTCTCTTTGTGAGGTGAGGGTTCGAGTCCCTCCTTCCCCAACACACGACAAAGGCGCTCCTGTGCGCCTTTTGTTTTATACGGTGTCACTGACGTTGATTTCTGATGAAATATTGACGTTACCCTCCGCTACAATTTGATATAATAGTTCTTAGTTCTGCAATAAGGATGAAGTCCCTTGAACATTCAAACTGAACGCATCGAGAATCATAGAGCGCGGTTAACAGTCGAAGTGACTGACAAGCAGTGGAAACAAGCGAAGAAAGAAGCCGCCGCCGCCCTCTCGTCACGTTATAACATTCCCGGTTTTCGCAAAGGCAAAGCGCCCTATCGCATCATCGCCAAATACATTGGCGAAGATAGCATTATCAGCGATGCTATCGATCAATTGGGGCGCGGGTTATATCCGCAAGTCCTCGAGGAAGCGGAAGTTGAACCCTATGCGGCAGGCACGATCGAAGATTTCCAGATGGAACCACAACCGACCTTCGTTTACACCGTGCCACTCAGCCCACAAGTCGACCTCGGCGATTATCAATCCGTCCGGGTTGATTACGAAGAACCGGAAATCAGCGATGAAGCCATCAACGAAGTCTTGAGCAACTTGCAACAGGAACACGCGCTCGTTGAAGAGAGTGCCAATCCGATACAAGCTGGCGATCGCGTGACGTTCGATATCGACAGTACATTTGCAGACGGTGAAGAACGCCCGCTCGATGACGATGACGATAATGACGAAGACGATGTTGTCGCCTACAAGGGCGATACATTCATCCAACGCGAAGATATCGAGCTGAAGCTCGACCCGGAGCAAGAACCGATCCTGCCGGGGTTCATTGATGCTCTAGTCGGGGCATCGGCTGGCGATGAGTTGGAATTTGAACTCACAGTGCCCGATGATGACGAGGATTACGAGGATGTCGGCGGACGTAAGGTTCAATTCTCTGTGATCGTCCACAAAGTAGAGAACATCACCCTGCCAGAATTGACCGATGACTTCGCGGCGCGCGTCACCGAAGACGAAGACGAACCCTTGACTTTGCTTCAAATACGTATGCGTATCCGTGAGAACATGGAAGAGGAAGCCCGCGACAAAGCCCGTGAGGCTTACATCGATCAGATGGTTGATGAGATCGCCGCACAAGCCGAGATCGCCTACCCGGAGGACATGGTCGAAGATCGCATTGACGCGATGCTGGCGCAGTTGAACCAGCAACTCGCGCAACAGGGCTTATCGATAGAAGTCTATCAGCAAATCACAGGTGCCAGCGATGAGAGCTTGCGTGAAGAGTATCGCGAAGAGGCGCGCAAAGCAGTCGAGCGGTCGCTCGTCTTTGGCGAGGTTGTCAACGCTCAGGACATCCAAGTGACGGCTGAAGAGATTGATGCTAAAGTTGATGAAACACTCGACGAATTAGGCATGAGCGATAACGCAGAAGTACGGCAACTGTTCGACCAACCACAACAACGCAACAATATCGCACAAAATTTGCTGTACGAGCGCGCGGTCGATATGCTGATGAAGATCGGCAAAGGTGAGTCGCTAGAGACAGCAAATGACGATACGTCGGCAGAGGATGCAGAGGCTGAAGAAACCACCAGCGATGCGCCCTCAGCTAGCACCGACACAAACCCAGAGACAGACGATGCAGAAGTCGTCACCGCAACATCTACAGACAATCAAGCTGAATCGGTAGACGAAGATAAAGAGTAGTTAACGTCATTCACGAAAGGAGTAAGGCCGTATCCTGATGGGATACATGCCGAACTATATGAATCCAATGCATATGAACCCGCAAAGTGTTGTTCCGATGGTCATTGAGCAGGGAAGCCGTGGCGAACGGGCTTATGATATTTATTCCTTGTTGCTGAAGGAACGAATCGTGTTCGTCGGGACTGGTATTAACGACCAGATCGCCAATCTGACCGTCGCCCAGTTGCTCTTCCTCGATCGGGAAGACCCCGACCGCCGCGTGCAGATGTACATCAACTCGCCCGGTGGCGCTGTTTACGCCGGTATGGCGATGTACGATGCCATGCAACAGATCACCGCACCGGTGAGTACGGTAGCTGTCGGTTTAGCCGCGAGCTTCGGCACTGTGTTGCTGACGGGTGGCGAAGCTGAGATGCGTATGGCTCTGCCGAACGCGACCATTCACATGCACCAACCCCTCGGCGGCGCTCAGGGGCAAGCCTCGGACATCGTGATTCAGGCAAATGAAATTGTCCGCCTGAAGGAACGCCTGAACAACATCTTCGTGAAGCACACCGGACAAGATTACGAAACGATCGAAAAAGATACTGACCGTGATATTTACAAGAGTGCTGAAGAAGCAGTCGAATACGGTCTGGTCGATTCTGTACTGTACGATGAGCAACAAGAGGAAGAATAATTGTGGCTTACCCACCCGGAGGACATCGCTGTTCATTTTGTGGTCGCACCCACGACGAAGTTGATCGTCTGATTGCCGGCCCGGATAATGTCTTCATCTGCAACTACTGTGTCGAACTCTGTCACAACCTGTTAGCCGATGAGGAATTCATCGAACAAGCGAATCCCGATTTTCAAATTGATCATCTCCTTGCCCCGCGCGAGATCATGTCGCACCTCGACGAGTACGTGGTGGGGCAGACTTATGCCAAGCGCGTGCTGAGCGTCGCGGTGTACAATCACTATAAGCGCGTCCAAGCCGAAGGCACGACGGGCGATGTCGAACTTGGGAAGAGTAACATCGTCATCATCGGTCCAACCGGAAGCGGCAAAACGCTGATGGCGCAGACGCTCGCTCGCATTCTCGATGTGCCCTTCTGCATCGCTGATGCAACCGCGCTGACCGAAGCGGGCTACGTGGGTGAAGATGTCGAAAACATCCTTCTGCGTCTGATCCAAGCCGCAGATGGCGATGTCTCGCGCGCGGAAAAAGGGATTATCTACATTGATGAGATCGACAAGATTGCTCGCAAATCGAACGATAATCCGTCGATTACCCGTGATGTATCCGGCGAAGGCGTGCAACAAGCCCTGCTGAAAATCATCGAGGGCACAGTCGCGAACGTACCGCCACAGGGTGGGCGCAAGCACCCTCATCAAGAATTCTTGCAGATTGATACCAACGGCATTCTCTTCATCGTCGGCGGCACATTCGACGGTATCGACAACGTGATTGCTCGCCGCATCGGTGCGAAGGGGTCGCTCGGCTTTCAGGCAGATAAACGCTCGAAGAAAGACATGAGCGATCTGCTCCGTCGCGTGAATCCCGAAGATTTGATCGCACACGGCATGATTCCGGAGCTAGTCGGTCGCTTGCCGGTCGTCGTCGGCGTTGACCCACTCGACCAAGAAGCATTGGTTCGCATTCTGGTTGAACCGCGCAACTCACTGACGCGCCAGTATCAACACCTGTTATCGCTGGATAATGTCGAGCTAGAGTTTGAAGAATCGGCGTTAGAATCCGCCGCTACCCTTGCGATGGAGCGTGGCACTGGCGCACGCGGCCTGCGCTCGATCATCGAGAAAACCCTGCTGGACGCAATGTTCGAAGTGCCGGGACGCGATAGCATCCGCAAGATCGTCATTGATGGCGATGTCATCAACAACGAGAAGCCCGCACGTATCTTCGATGAAGATGGTAACGAACTTGAATGGGGCGAGAACGGGACAATCAAACCGCAAAAGCCCGCCGCATAATCAGCAAGCGGTTTTCGTCAACACGATAAATACCATCAAACGAGCGCCCCCAGCTTAGTTGGGGGCGTTTTTATATGTCATGGTCGCGTGTCAGCGGTTCTGGGATGATGACATCGGCACGTCCGCCGATATGCTCTTTGAACTCTAAGGCATCGATGCGGGTCGCCCCCTCACCCGTAATGCCCCAATTCGCCGGCAGGACGTAGCGCGGGCGCAAAATCTCGACCGCTTGACGCGCTTCGTCAAGCGTCATCGTATCATCGCCATCAATCGGTAAGATGACAATATCGGGGCTGATGCGCGACATCTCCGGGATCACTTTGGTATCGCCTGCATAATAAATATCGTAGTAGTTGACCGAGATGACAAAGCCGAGACCGCCGTGTTCTTGTGGATGCAGGACACCACGCGGTGAATATGCCGGAATCGCCTTGATACTCAATCGATCGAAGCTCATGCTCTGCCATGGGCGAATGCGCGTCACGTCGTCGATTTTTTGGACGACACGCGCATTGCCGATCACAGTCGTATCCGTACTTCGCAATTTGTCGACATCGGCACTAGAACAGTGATCATAATGATCGTGACTGATGAGAATCAGATCAGCAGTGATACCGGTTTTGACAACGCGCCACGGGTCAATATAGATGTTTATGTCGCCTAAAATCAAGAAACTACCGTGCCCGAACCACTTAATCTTATTAATCATCTTTATCCCTTATTTGTCTTATCAGTCAGCAATCTTTATAATAAGGCCAGATAACATCCGCATTTGACAATTTATTTTGTGTTTGAATTATGGCAAGTCACGCCATAGATTACAAATCTCGTGTTATCATATCGAATAGTACGTCATAGTTTCTGCTTGCGAGAAGATAACCATGTCTAACAGCTCGAATTTAAAACCACTGCGTCGCCCACCGCAACAATCCCAGCAAGGACAGCGTCGCCAGCAACAACGGCGCTCGGGCTCCGGTCAACAACCGCCCCGACAGGGTAGTGGATGGGATCCACCGGCGTTGAGCAATGTTGATGATACCGGGCTGACAAAGCTCGCAATTGCTAATCTCGTCATCAAGCTCCTGTATTTCCGCGGGGATATGATCGGTCATCACATCTCTGAAACGGTCAAACTGCCATTTAACGGCGTGATCGACGCGATTATCGAATTTCTCAAACGCGAGAAATTGATCGAAATCAAAGCCGGACAGGGCGGTATCGGCGAAGCCGGCTACCGCTACGAATTGACCGGTAACGGGATTGAGCGCGCGCTCGAAGCACTCGATCGTACCCAATACGCCGGGCCAGCACCTGTACCCTTGAAATCCTACATCGATGCCATCAACGCGCAGAAACGACCGGACGCATCGATCAAAGAAGAAGATATGCGGAAAGTGCTGGAAAATCTGATTGTGGATAAATCAATGCTCGATCAGATCGGCCCCGCCGCGAACTCCGGTACGTCCATCTTCCTCTATGGCCCGCCGGGCAATGGTAAGACGACACTTTCAGAAGCAATCGGCAAGGTGATCCTCGGTGAAGATATGTGGATTCCTTATGCGATTGATGTCGATGGGCAAATCATCCAAATTTACGATTACGTCAATCACGAACTCTCTGATAACCAAATACCGATGAAGTATGGCACGGGGCAAGTCGCTGACTCGCGCTGGATTCGCATCAAGCGTCCGATCGTCATCGTCGGTGGTGAGTTGACGATGGAGAGCCTCGATCTGATCTACAACGATACCAGTAAATTCTACGAAGCGCCGTATCAGGTCAAAGCCAATGGCGGCATGTTCCTGATCGATGACTTTGGTCGCCAACAGGTGAGTCCGCTCGCCCTGCTCAATCGCTGGATTGTGCCACTGGAGAAGAAATACGACTTCTTGACACTGAACAACGGGCGCAAGATTCAGATGCCGTTCAACGTGATGATTATCTTCTCGACCAATATGGATCCGGCGGATCTCGTTGATGATGCGTTCTTGCGGCGTATCAAATACAAGATCGAAGTCGGCAACCCGACCCCTAAGCAATTCCGCGAATTGTTCGAGCTGATGTGTAAGCTCAAAAACGTGCCTTTCGACGAAGCGGGCTATAACTATCTCATCAAAGAGTGGTACATCAAGTTCAATCGCGACCCGCGCTTCGTCCACCCGCGCGATTTGCTCAACCAGATGCGAGACATTTGTAACTATCTCGGCGTGCCGATCTCGATGAATAACAAAGAAGTCATCGACCGCGCTGCCGCATCTTACTTTGTTGAATTGTAACCAAGGATATGAGATAATAGGCGTACTTTGAAGGAGATAAGTACGTCTTGATCTGGCTATGGTGCACACACAGTTTTTAGTAAGCTGGCAGGGAGATTTAGCGGTGACAGAAGGCAAACAGGTTGTTCTAGTGGTACGCCACGATGATGAGAGACAGGCTGTAGCCGACCTGCTGCAAGAAATGGATATGACTGTTCATCACGCACAATCCGGGCGCGATGCCATCTTCATGCTGGAAGATCACATCTGTGATTTTTTAGTCATGGATGTGCGCCTCTCCGATATGCACGCCTGGAAGATGTTGCACACGCTCAAAGAGAGTGTCGATCTCTCGGCTTTGCCGACGGTCGTCATCATGGATGAACAGAGCGTCGTCCCCCTGCCCAACGTCACGCCTGTTGTGCGCCCCGTAGCCATGGCAAAGCTCCGCAATATCATTTACAGCTTGTTCTCAACACCCTGATTGTCATCTTGCCGCTGTAATATCTATCCTGCAGAAATGCTCTGCTCTCGTTATAATGAAGCATGCGAGCTACTTTTATGATGAGAAAGATAGGATTTTATGGTGACAAACTTGCATCCTGATGCAATTAATTCCATTTCATATGGCAATCACGGCGCACCTTTTGACGTACTCGGCGCACATACCAACGATGCTGGCGCGGTCTCAATTCGTGCATTTCGCCCCAATGCGCGTGAACTTCACCTTGTAATCAATGATAAGCAACACCAGATGACGCAGGTCAACGATAAAGGCTTTTTTGAGCTGACACTCACCGATACTGCCACCGATGATCTGGCATATCACTTCATCGAAATCGACGGTCAGGGCAACTCGCACACCATCGAAGACCCGTATCGCTTCGCCCCGATGCTGACAGAATATGATATTTATTTGCACGGCGAAGGGCGCAACTGGGAAATTTACGAGAAGCTGGGCGCACATCTACGCGAAGTCGATGGCGTGCGCGGGGTCAATTTCGCTGTCTGGGCACCGAATGCCTTTCGAGTCAGCGTCATCGGTGATTTCAATAATTGGGATGGACGCATCCACTCGATGCACAGTCACGGCGCGTCCGGTATGTGGGAAATCTTCATCCCGCATGTGACAACCGGTACCAAGTACAAATATGAGATCAAATCGCACCATCAAGGTTACCAAGCCGAGAAGATCGACCCCTACGGCTTCTATGCCGAGCGTCGTCCGGCGACGGCTTCGATTGTTTATGACATCGACCAATACGACTGGAACGATCACGCATGGATGGAACAGCGCGCCGCCGATGACCAGCTGAAACAGCCGTATTCGATCTATGAGATGCACATCGGCTCATGGCGACGCGATCTTGAAAGCAACGAATGGCTATCTTATCGCGATTTAGCCACTGAACTCATCCCGTATTTGAACGAAATGGGCTACACTCACGTTGAATTTTTGCCCGTTGCTGAGCACCCCTTTGACGGGTCGTGGGGGTATCAGGTCACCGGTTATTACGCGCCCTCGAGCCGCTACGGCACCCCCGATGACTTCATGTATCTGGTCGATCAATTACACCAGAATAACATCGGTGTCATCATCGACTGGGTACCGGCGCACTTCCCCAAAGACGGACACGCGCTGAGTTATTTCGATGGCACGCATCTCTATTCACATGCGGATGCACGTAAGGGCGAACATCCGGATTGGGGCACGTACATCTTCAATTATGGGCGCAACGAAGTTCGCAACTTTTTGATTGCCAATGCGCTCTTCTGGCTGAAGAAGTACCACATCGACGGCTTGCGCGTGGATGCAGTCTCGTCGATGGTCTATCTCAATTTCTCGCGCGAGGACGGTGAGTGGATTCCGAATGAATACGGCGGTAACGAGAATTTAGAAGCTGTCGAATTTCTGAAGGAAACCAACGTCGTCATCCACGAGCAGTTCCCCGGCGCTGTGACGATTGCCGAAGAGTCAACCGCTTGGCCGATGGTCTCGCGCCCGACGTATCTTGGCGGGCTGGGCTTCACGTTCAAATGGAACATGGGCTGGATGCACGATACCCTGCAATATATGCAGAAAGACCCCGTCTATCGCAAGTGGGAACACAATAAGCTGACCTTCAGCATGATGTATGCCTACACTGAGAACTTCGTGCTGTCGCTCTCGCATGATGAAGTCGTGCATGGCAAAGGCTCGTTGATGGGCAAGATGCCCGGCGATTGGTGGCAAAAGTTCGCCCAGTTACGCCTGCTGTTCGGCTATCAGTACACACACCCCGGCAAAAAGTTGAACTTCATGGGCGCTGAAATCGGACAATGGTCAGAATGGAGCGAGGCACGCAGTCTCGATTGGTTCTTGCTCGATTTGCCCACCCACCAACAACTGCAACGCTGGGTCAAAGACTTGAACCACCTGTACAAGAGTGAACCAGCATTCTACGAAGTCGATTTCTCCGGTGATGGCTTTCGCTGGATTGATGCCAACGATGCCGATAATAGCATCTACAGCTACATGCGTTTTGCCGATGATTTGTCTGATTTTGTCGTGGTCATCGCCAATTTCACGCCACTTGTGCGCCATGATTACCGCATCGGCGTGCCAGAAGCGGGCTATTACAAAGAATTGCTCAACAGCGACTCCGAGACCTACGGCGGTGACAACGTCGGCAACATGGGCGGAGTCCACACGGATGATCAAGCATCACACGGCTACACACAAAGTCTGACTGTCAACGTGCCGCCGATGGGTATTGTCATCCTCAAACATCAAGCCGACTAATACACAATCGCGCATAGCAGGCGTGAACACTCGCGCCGCTGTGTGCTGTCATCGGGGGAGCAAGAACCGTGAAGATTCTGACGCTTAATATTTGGGGCGCGCCTTATGCCCAGCATATCATGGCGCGCATCGACGCTATCAGCTCGCGCATCCAGCAGGAACAACCCGACATCATTCTGCTACAAGAAGTGTTCCTGCCGGCACAGGTAAACGCTCTGCGCGAGACCTTGCGCTCAGATTGGGGCTATCAGCATCACTTCGCATCCGGCGTGATCGGCAGTGGCTTGCTGACGCTATCACGCTATCCGATTGTCGACTCGGCGTTTCATCGCTTTCGGCTCGGGGGCAAGCCCGAACGACTGATGCAGGGCGATTACTACGCAGGCAAAGGTATCGGCATGATACGTCTCGAAACACCGCAAGGCGCGTTAGCCGTATTCAATTGTCATACACATGCCCAGTATGACTACTGGAACAATGACAACGAGTACGCGGTCTATACCGAGACTAATCTCTACGAAGCGGCGCGCTTCATCACCACACAAAGCAGTGATGTGCCGGTCGTGCTCGGTGGTGATTTGAACGTTAACCCGACGCAACCCGGCTATGATCTCATGTGTACGGTCGCTAGGCTCGTTGATGTCTATCATCACGTTCACGGCACCCACGCGACGACTTTTTCAACCGAGAACCCGTATACCAAACACGATGACCAGTGCCTCGACTATATCATGGGGCGCGGTATCGTGGTCGATGACATCGCCTTGACGATGACCGAGACCCTCAGCGATGGTGTCGCTCGCGCTTATAGCGATCATTACGGTCTGCTGGCTTCTGTACACATCGAGTTAGGGGCTGGCATCACTCCACCGCTCACGGACATGACTCCCGTGCTATCGCGCCTACAAAAACGGGTGCGTGTCGCTCTCGCTGAAGCAGAGAATGAGCGCAACAGCCACTATGAACGGGCAGTCGTCGCTTTACTCGGCTTAATTGATGCCTATGTCATCACAGGTTTGATCGGGCGCTGGTTCGATCGTCTGGCGCGCTTGCTTCGGCGCATTGTCTCCGCGCTCATCATCGCTTATGCCGTAATCGAATGGATACAGGGGCGCGTGAACTTGCAAGGACGCATAAACGTGTTACAGGCGACCTACGACGAACTCGATCATCATTTGCAAGCGAAAGAGCGATCAAGCACAGCCTCAACAGCTGAATAGCACAAACGGTGACGATTATGCAACGCGTGATTTTACATTTTGATCTGGATGCGTTCTTCTGTGCGGTCGAAGAGCAATACGACCCGTCCTTAGTCGGCGTGCCGTTCGCCGTCGGCGGCGATAGCGCCCAACGGGGAGTCGTGGCATCGTGTTCGTATGCGGCGCGGATGTATGGCGTGCGCTCAGCACAGCCGATGATACGGGCAAAAAAGCTATGTCCAGAGCTAAAAGTCGTCTCACAGAATCGCAAAGCCTACAGCGATTACTCGCACAGAGTCATGTCATACTTACTGACAATCACGCCAATGGTCGAACAGTTGTCGATCGACGAAGCCTTTCTGGATGTGACGGGCATCGCGGGCACTGGTGCGGATATTGCGCGCCGCATTCAGCGCGCTATTCAAGAACGCTTCAACCTGCCCTGCTCCATCGGAGTCGCCAGCAACAAGCTCGTTGCCAAGACGGCTAACAACATCGGCAAGGGACGACACCGCGCCCCGCATCCGCCGCGTGCGATCGAAGTCGTCATGCCGGGGACAGAAGCCGTCTATCTCGCACCTTTGCCTATTCGTGAACTCTGGGGAGTCGGCGCGAAGACTGCCGAACACATGGAGCAACTCGACATATCCACCATCGGCGATATCGCCCGCCAAACCGAGCAGTTCATGATGCATCACTTCGGCAAATCCGGCTTTGACTTCTGGCAACGGGCGCAGGGGATTGACACGCGCCTTGTCGAACCCGAACACGATGCCAAGTCTATCAGCCGCGAGACGACATTCGCCCGCGACATCAGCGACCGCGATGAACTCCGGCGCGTGCTTCGCAAACTAGCAGAAGATGTCGGGCGACGTTTACGGCGCGAGCAGATCAGCGGCGCAACAATTCAGGTCAAATTGCGCTGGCACGACTTCACGACGATCACGCGACAGACGACGCTCAGCCACCCGACACAGGACGACAAGACCATCATCGATACAGCGCTCAAGCTATTTCATGAGAACTGGCGCGGGCAAGCCGTGCGCCTCGTGGGGGTTGGCATCAGCAATCTAGAGCAAGTACAACGGCAATTGTCGCTGTGGGAGAGCAACGAGAGCGCGAAGAGCCGCAAATTACAATCGACATTGGATAATCTGCGCGACCGCTTCGGCGATCGATCCATCCAGCGCTTGAAAGATATGACCGACAACGATCATCAATCATGACACAGCCTCTACTGGGATTTTAATAGAGTTCTGCTACAATGCTAGGCGCATTGTAAACAAGAGGATAAACATAGTGACCCAGACTCGTCATGATATTCGCAACATTGCAATCATCGCACACGTTGACCATGGCAAAACGACCCTCGTCGATGGCATGCTCAAGCAAGCTAACGTCTTCCGAGAAGGCGCAGACGTAGAGGATCGCGTTCTTGATTCAAATGATTTAGAGCGCGAACGTGGCATTACGATCTTATCGAAGAACACCGCTATCAACTGGGGCGAGACGAAGATTAACATCGTCGATACGCCCGGACACGCCGACTTCGGCGGCGAAGTTGAGCGCGTGTTGAACATGGTCGATGGCGCACTTCTGCTGATCGACTCGGTCGAAGGCCCGATGCCACAGACCCGCTTCGTCCTACGCAAAGCCTTAGAATTGGGCTTGCGGATTATCGTCGTCATCAACAAGATCGACCGCACCAACGCGCGCATCGAAGAGGTGATTAACGAGACCTTTGATCTGTTCATCGAATTAGGGGCGAACGAAGAACAAGCCGATTTTCCGATCGTCTATGCGATTGGCTTGCACGGGCGCGCCGGCGATGATCCCGAGAACCTGCCCGATAACCTGAACCCGCTGTTCGACACGATCATTGCCGAAGTCCCCGCGCCGACAGTCGATGAAGCGAACGACTTCAAACTGCTGGTAACTAGCCTGCAATACGATCAGTACAAGGGACAAATTGCGATCGGGCGTATTCGGTCGGGCGAAGTCAAGCGGAATATGTCAGTCGTGCGTCTCTCACCGGATGGCACCCGTGTCAACGGGCGCATCGAGTATCTGTTCCAGTTCCACAATCTGGAAAAGGTTGAGGTCGAGACAGCCAGCGCCGGCGACATCGTCGCCATCGGCGGCTTCGACCCCATCGAAATTAGCGATACGATCGCTGATCCTGACGTCACAGAGTCGCTACCGAGTATCACCGTCGATGAACCGACTGTCCGTATGACCTTCGGCGTGAACACATCGCCCTTCGCTGGGCGTGAGAGCGAATCCGGCATGAACTCGTCGCGCAAATTACGCGATCGTCTCTATCGTGAGACGCGCAGTAACGTCGCCTTGCGGGTGGAAAATAGCGATACGCCAGAGAAGTTCTTCGTCAGTGGACGGGGCGAATTACACCTCGGCATCCTGATTGAGACGATGC
The DNA here is from genome assembly GCA_034437755.1 of Anaerolineae bacterium. Lineage (GTDB taxonomy): Bacteria > Chloroflexota > Anaerolineae > Aggregatilineales > Phototrophicaceae > JAUZRW01. The sequence continues at coordinate 25,744 of DAOTTV010000078.1, forward strand.
GCCGCGAAGGCTACGAGTTCGAAATCAGCAAGCCCGAAGTAATTTACATGCGCGACCTCGAAAGCGACAAGACGCTCGAACCAGTTGAAGAAGTAGAAATCGAAGTCGCTGATAGCGAGATGGGCACCATCATGGAGATGATGGGCGAGCGCCGCGCCACGATGCAGAATATGCGAAGCGAGAACGGGACGACTTATCTCAAGTATCTGGTGCCGACGCGTGGCTTGCTCGGTTTTCGCAGTCACTTCATGCGGGCGACATCCGGCATGGGGCAAATTCACAGCGTCTTTCACGGGTATCAACCGCTATCGGGCGAAGTCCCGACTCGTCGCTTCGGTAGTCTCGTGGCGATGGAAAAGGGGACATCGACCACCTACGCCCTGACCAACTCGCAACAGCGCGGGACGTTCTTCATCGACCCCGGCACAGAGGTCTACGAAGGCATGGTCATCGGCGAGCATATCCGGCAGGGTGATCTGCCCTTGAACATTGCCAAAGCCAAGCACCTCGATAACTTCCGCGCGAAGCCCAAAGAGGATACGAGTGGTCTCGCGCCGGCACGCATTATGAGTCTGGATGATTACATCGAATTCTTAGCACAGGACGAATTACTGGAGGTCACGCCCCAGCATTTGCGCGTTCGTAAGCGCGTGCTGAATACCGAACAACGCTTGAAAGAAGAGAAGCGTCGTAAGCAACTGGTACAAAGTTAACCACAACAGGGGGCGAATCCATGCGGGTTTGCCCACCACAGGACACGCATCATGCCACTTCGATTGTTATATCTGATTATCATCGGTTCAATTATATCCGTCAGTTCCGCACAAGATATTGCCCCCGATCCCCGCTTTCCGTTGCCAGAGACTAACTATCAAGGCGAGCGCATCACGCTTGATCTCTATTTTGACGCGGTTCAGCAGGGGCGCGTCGGCTTGTTTCGCATCACCAGCGATGACGATCTCACCGGTATCACCGCGACCGCCTTCGCACGGACGTTGCCGGTCTTTGAGCGTGGGGGCGATTTCTACGGACTCATCTCAGTCAATATGGAGCAAGCGCCGCGCCGCTATGAACTGGTAGTCGTGGCGACCTTCGACGATCAAGCGTCCGAACGCATCACTGCCCCCATCGACATCAACGACGGCGACTTCATCCAACAACCGGTCGTGATGCCGCCCGATTTGGTCGATCTGCTCGACCGCGAACTCGAAGATGCCGAGCTAGAGCGGCTCTTTGCCACAGCGCGCCCCATCACCGCTACTGCGCTATGGGACGAGAACGGCTTCACCTACCCGATTCGGGCTGAACTCACGTCGCCATTCGGCGCTGTGCGGGTCTTCAACGATACTTACCCGTCGGTGCATACAGGCTGGGACTTCAACGCGCAGATTGGCGAGCCTCTGCTGGCGGTCGCTGATGGCGAAGTCGCGCTGGCAGACTTACTGCCGATTCGTGGCAACCATGTGATGGTCAACCACGGAGTCGGCGTATACTCCGGATATTCGCACCTGTCGGTCGTTTACGTCACGCAGGGGCAGTCTGTCAGCGCCGGTCAGGTCATCGGGCTCGTAGGCAGTACTGGGCGTAGCAGTAGTGCCCACGCCCATATCGAATTCATCGTCGATAGTAACTGGATTGACGCGAGCGATTTCATCCAGATGACCTTGCCCTAATTATTCGATTCGATGCTCAGGTTGACATCCGCCGGCGTGAAGTACAGCGACGCATCGCCCCGACTGATGTCATGGAGCATATCGCGCTTGCGTAGGGTCTGGTAAATCGCGAGCTTCTGGTCGATCGTCAGGTCGTCGTTCAACAGTTGTAAGAAGTTCCGCACGCGATACGCTTCGGCTTCGCCTTCGGTCTCGGCTTCGATTTGTGTGTGTTGGCGACGAATATCGAGTAAGTCACCACGCGCATTCTCTTCGTCGATCTCACCCTGTAGTTTCTTCAGGCGGACTTCGTTCTCGCTCTCCTGCTTTTGCAAGCGGTTGATGCGAGCAGTTGTCTCTTGGATGATCTCGTTGAGGATGCGCTGGGTATCGGGGTCTTTACACTGAATCGAGCGCACTTCGATCGCGTTAATCGCGACTCCGCGTTCGTCGTAGAACGGCGTTTCGCGCTCACCGAGTACCGACTCGAACACGATCCGGTTGAAATTCGCCAGAAAATCTTCTAACGTCACCTGCGAGACTGCCTGAATGATGGTACTACGAGCATGGGCGCAAATATCGCCGGTGGTATCGTCCGTCATCTGGATCATAGTCTCAACATCAACAATGCGCCAGAAAAACGTGATGCCGATGATCAGTTCGACATTATCCTGCGTGCGAACTTCAAACTCGTACCACATATACTTGGGGCGAATATCAATATGCGTGATGCGTAGCTCGCGCTTCTCTTTGTGCAAGCCCGATGACCAGTACAGGGAGACCAGTTCATGATATGGCTCAAGGAAGAAGGCGCGTGCTTCATCGCTCCCTTTGCGGAAGATATAACGCCCGTCCGGGTCTTTGATGATGATCGTCTCGTGATCTTCCAACTTGATGCGCTGTTGAATCTTCATGATTTCCTGATTTGCACGCGGGATGAAAACCTGCTTCTCCGTGATCAGTTGCATTTGTCCACTTGTGATGTCGCGGATGAGGACGCCCGTCTCTTCGTCGATGTTTACGCCGGTCTGCACTGCTTCGAGCACGCTCTCCGTCGGCTCAAGGTAGAGGCTAGTCTCGCCTCGCACGACCCGAATCTGCCCGTTCGTCTTATCGAGAACGCGCATATACTGATTCTCATTAAGCGGAATCGCCTCGTTCGTCTCCAGAATGCGCTCTTCGGCTTGTGGGAAGTGAAGAACAGGCCCGCGTAAACTGCGCGTTATACCGGTCTGCGTATCGAGGATGTACGCATACTCACCTTCTTTGAGCGAGAGCGCGTCGTAAATCGCTTCGACACTCTCATAAGCATCGAGGAAGTAAAAAGCCGGCCCACTGATGATGCGTTCCTCACCTGTCAACTCGTCGACGATGCGCGCATAATCATCAGGACTCAGGCGCACGCCATCGCGCACACTCACCTTCTCGAAGGGGCGTGAGATATAGCGACCGGGGCCGTTGATCACACGCCGATCAGTGAGCGATTGAACGAATAACTGCTGATTCTCTTGTACGAAGTAAACCCACGGGATCACCATTCTGCTGTACCTTTCATCTCATCTGTATCTAATTTAGCCCATCAGCGTGGTTGAGTTTCTTACAGGAACGATAACGGTTTACCCACGCCAACGCCCGCACACTGATTGCTTCTATGCTATACTACTATCGGTTTAGAAAGTGTGCATCACGCGCAACAGCAATGACACAATCACGTATAGAGAGATAGATCAACCAAAGTAATCAACCAAAAACGAGATCAAGTCCTGAGGGAATAGTATTTATGGAACGAGCAAGTACAACCTTAAGACTGGTATACATTGGTATTCTCACTTTGATGGGTGGCTTACTGGTATACGCGGTCATTTTCCCTAACGTTCAAGAGCGGCTAGAACCCCCGCCGACCCCGACCCCGACACCGGTTCCGATCGAACCGATCGAAGTTTCGATCGTGACGGCGCTGGCAGTCGAACCTTGGGTTAGCCAAGCGGCAGAGACCTTCAACGCGCAGGGACGCAGTATTGACGGTCGTTCGGTGACAGTTGAAATCATCCCAATGCAAGGCTTAACCGCACTCACGCGGTGGAGTCAGGGCGATTTCGATAGCTTGCCGACGGCATGGCTTGCCGAGAGTCGTATCTGGGTCGATCAAGCGAATGCCACCGCGCTCGACCGTACCGGACGAGATATTTTCTTGACGGGCGGGCGCTATCGCGCACAACCGGTCGCGATCTCGCCACTGGTGTGGGGCATCTGGCAAGAGCCTTATAACGCCCTCACCCAGCACTTCGGCACTGATGATCTCTCGTGGGATCAACTGCACGAAGCAGCACAGGAGGACGATTGGAGCAATCTCTCCGGTGATGCGGACTGGGGTAGTTTTAAGTTAGTGATGGCACATCCCATCCGTGACCCAGCTGGACTGACGGCGATGGTCGGCGCGGCAGGCGAGTATTACGACAATCCCGCGCTCACTGCCGATGAATTACAAGACCCACAATTTTTAGACTGGCTCGGTGATCTGTTCGATACCGTGGTCGATTTTAGTCCGGTCGGTGCCGAGAATATGCTCCTCTACGGACGTAGTAACGGCGATGCCGGACAACTGGTCGAAGCCTACTTGCTAACCGAGATGGCCGGCGTACAATCGCGCTGGGGCGAGACCCTGCAAATCGTCTACCCTGATCCCATCAGCTGGTTCGACTTCCCCTTCGCCATTTATATGGGCAACGAGACCAGCTCGGTCGAAAAACAGGCGGCGCTGGAGTTCAAAGATTTCTTGCTCAGTGCAGAACAGCAAGACATCGCGCTAGACTTCGGCTTGCGCCCAGCTTGCCCGGAATGCCCGATTGATGATGGGCTGATTGCCCAATGGCAGGATATTGGCGTTCTCGTCGATATTCCTAGTAGTTCCCGCATGCGACCGGCGACAATTCGCGGTCTTGAGTCATTGACTGAGTGGTACGTCACAAGATATGAGGAATAAGCGATGAGCTATCAAACGTCCAAATTTTACATAGCACTAATTTATACGGCTTTGCTCGGGCTGATCTTAGCCGGTTGCGGGGGCGGCGATAGCAGTGTCGCCGTCAACGATGAGCCAACTTCAGCGACACCGCGCAACCGCGATGCTCAGACGATTGTGCTTGTCTCAAGCGATACGTGGTGGGATGGTATCTACCTGCCGACGTATGTCACCAAGGCTATTCTCGAAGATGAGATGGGCTACACCGTCCAGATCGTCAACGGTGCATCCGTGCCCGAGTTCTTTGAACTGGTCGATTCAGGGCGGGCGGATGTGTTCATGAGTGGCTGGTTCCCGACGAACGACTTCACCTTCGAACAATATCCGAATCTGGTGCGCGTCGGGCAGGTCTACGGAGGGCGCGAACGCGATGCCTTTGAAGGCTGGATGGCGACCAACGACTTCGCCCGTCAATACGACATCGAGCGCATTGAAGATCTCTTCAAGCCGGATGTCGTCGCGGCACTCGACACGGATAACGATGGCAAAGGCGAGTTGATCGGTTGTCCGCAGGCGTGGGCTTGTTCACAACGCCACACCGAGATCATGAAGGATTACGGCCTCGACTCGCTGTACGACATGGAACCGATCAGCGATGAAGAGACGATGCTCTCGTTGATCGACAGCCGCACGCAGGCGAATGACCCTGCTGTGTTCTATATGTATCAGCCCGTCGCCTACCCGCAGGAAGGCACGCTCGCTGATCGCGCGACATGGATCGAAGGCACGGAACCATACTTACCGCTGGCATTCAATCGCGGTGTGACACGCTCGGAATTCGTGGCATCACATCCCGATGTCGTCCACCTGATGAGCAACGTTCGCATCCCGGGGTCGGATATTGGCGCAGTGATGCGGCGCGTTAGCAATGACGGGCGGTCGCCGGCGATGCTCGATGATATTGCTACGCAGTGGATCGCGGACAATCGTGATCGCGTCAACGACTGGTTGCCGACAACCGAGTTCACGCCCGATGTGGCGACAACGTATCCGCCCGCCCTGCCTGAGGATACGCTGACCATCGCCTACTCACCGGATAAAGAGAACCTGTTCTTAGAACTGGTGACGACATATAACCTGAACCGCGACCCCGAAACCCCGCCAATTCATCCACTTCGGGTAGAGGTCGATGAGATGTTAGACGGCGCGACGGATGGCTGGTACGGGGCGATCTCGCCGGATTCATCGCTGTGGATCAGCCAGCTTGACCGCGCATGGCAGGACGAAAATCCCGGGGCGGCATCGCTAGTGAGCAATATCGAACGCTACGCGCTCAGTCCGGTGGTGATTGCCATGCTGGAATCACGCGCTGAGGCTGTCGGCTATCCTGAGACGGCGATTGGCTGGCGCGACTTGATGACCATCGCGCAGGAAGATAGTAGCTTCCGCTGGAGTCACCCATCGATCAGCTCAGCAACGGGCTTGCTCTCCTTGACTGCCGAGTTCTATTCAGCGACGGGCAAGCTCGAGAACTTGACCCGCGCCGACATCGAAGACGACGAGTCGATTGCTTATGTCGAAGAAATCGAGGCGACAGTCGATCGCTACGGTGCCGAGACCGAAGATCGCGTGATTGTGCGTAATCTGGCGGCGGGCGGTCAACAACTAGATGCTTTCGTCACACAAGAGCAAAAAGTGATCTTCTTCAACCGCAACAGCCCAAGTACAGAACTGGTCGCGATCTATCCCGAAGAAGGTACGTTCTGGATGGATCATCCGCTGGCGTTGCTGGATGGCGATTGGGTGAGCGACGCTCAACGGCGCGTTTTCCGTGACTTTGCCAACTTCGTCGCTGAACCAGCCCAACAAGATACTGTCCTCGAATGGGGCTATCGTCCGGCAGAACTGGCAACCGGCATCGACAGCGCCGAATCGCCGATTCGTCCGGAGTTCAACGTAGACCCCAATGAACCGACGACGCTGTTACAAGTACCATCGCCCGGCACGTTAGAAGCCATCCGCGAGGCGTGGCTCTTGACCAAGCGTCCGGCGGACATTGTGCTGGTGATCGATGTCAGTGGCAGTATGGAAGGTGACAAGCTCTCCGGCGTGAAGGGCGCGTTATTCTCGTTTATCGATCAAATACAAGGTGACCGCGACCGCGTCGCCCTCGTGACTTTCTCGGACTCGTCGCGGTTGGTGCAACCACTCGCGCCGATGGACGAAGCGGCCTTCTCTAGCAGTGTGCGCCAGCTAGAAGCAGGAGGCGGCACGCAACTTTACGACGCAGTGACTTTCGCGCTCGATCATCTTGAGCAAGAGAGCGACGGCGAGCGGGCACAGGTGATTGTCGCCATGACCGACGGACAGAGCAACGGTCGCATTGATGTGCTAGAAAATGCCATCGACGATAACGAAGGACGGGCGATCATCTATGCAGTGGGCTATGGCGAAGATGCCGATCTGACGATCCTTCAGCGTATCGCCCAACTGGGTGAAGGGCGCGTCTATCCGTCTGATCCTGAGACAATCAGCCAATTGTACGCGCTCCTGTCTGAATTTTTCTAAAAGGCTCAGAGGAAGGATAAGCAATTTCGATGTTTCGACAAATGATAACCCGAGTGGGGCACGTCTGGTGGGTGCTGATGGCAGTTGCGGTGGCAATCGCCGCCTGTGATAGTGTCCCTGCGCCGGATACCGACGATACAGCGACCGTTCCCGCAACCGCGACACCGATGCCCCTCTCCGGCGAGGCTGTGATTTACGTCGTCGCGCCCCTCTCCGGCGAGCGTGCCCAGCAAGGGCAAGCCCAGTCTGCTGGCGCACAGCTAGCGGCTTCGATCTTGAATGAACAGGGCGGCATCAACGGGCAAGAGATTGTGATTCGTATCATCAACGATCGCAACGATGCCGCATACGCGCGTCAGGTCGCCGATGAAATCGTGGCAGAAGCGGCAGGCGATAAGGTGGTAGGAGTCATCGTCTCGGAGAGTAGCGACCCGCAGTTACAAGCGGTGCGCGATACGTACCTGAGCGACCAGCTGGACTCGGCACCGCTGGTCGTCGTGCCAGTCTCGACGAATCCACTGGCGACTACGCTTGAGCATCCGCGCTTCTTCCGTTTGACCGCGCCGAGCATCACGCAGGCTTCAGAGATTGCCGCGGCGTTCAGCGAAGGTAACGTGAACGATGTCGTCACCCTGCAAAGCCCGACGGGCGAGTCACAGTTGCTAGCCGAGCGTTTTCAGACCACCGCGCGTGACTTCGACATCACCATCAGCGACACCTATGAACTCTCGCCCTTCGACACAAATTTTACCGAGATGGCGCTACAAATCTTCGAGCAAAATCCAACCGGATTATTCCTAGCGACCAACCCGTATGAGACCGGACAAATTCTCTCCGCGCTATACGCGATCAACTATCAGGGGAGCATCTACGCGGCAGACCAAGCCTTACCCTACGCGGTGGTCGATGAGCTGGGCTGTCAGGCAGAAGGCATCTTCCGGTCGTCGGTTGTACCCGTGCCACGCTTCGCCATGCCCCCCGCGCAACGTCAGCGCTACGCACAGGATACTGGACGCGAGCCGGAGCCGTTCTCGGTCGCTGGTTATGCCGCAGTGGAGTTCATCGCGCAGGCGTACAATGCCAGCGAGGGCGACCCCACTGCCGCCGTCGAGTTCGCACACAATAACCCGGTGCCGACGCTGTTGGGCGACCTGACCTTCAGCGCGGATGGCGAGCGCGAAGGTGCAACGATGCACTTCCAGCAAGTGCAGGGGCGCATCTTTGAAGATGAGTTCCAGCGCGTGGTCGGTACGGTGCCGCAAGCCAGCGCGGAGACTGGCACCAATAGGCAGACCTATCTCGATCGCACCTTCGCTGAGGATGCCGAGCCGATCATCTTCGCTGATTTGAACTGGAATAGCGCATTGTTCCACAACGGAGTCGCCCGCTACATCATCGAAGCCGGCTATGACGTACCCACACGGGCAATCGCCGGCTCGACAGTGCCATCATTCCAACGGCTGACACGCGGCGAAGTCGATATCATCATGGAACGCTATAACTTCGACGATACGGTATCCGAAGCACTGGCAAGCGGTCAAATTGTCGATCTGGGTGTCAACTTTAGCGATGCTGTGCAGGGATGGTTCGTGCCGCGTTACGTGGTCGATGAGAATAATGCACGCGCGATCACGCCCGTCGCGCCCGATCTACAGCATATCGATCAGCTTGACCAGTATACCAACACATTCCGACTGAGCGATCAAAGCGGTATCGGGGCGTTCTACGGGGGTGTGCCGGGCTGGACAGCCCATAAGATCAACTGCTTGAAGCTGAAAGCCTACCAGCTAGACGATAACTACGCACAGGTCACCAGCGACTCCACCAGTGATCTGTTCGGATCATTGGCGACGGCTTACGACAACGGCGACCCGATTCTGCTTTATCTCTGGGCACCGACATCGGTTTTCGGGCGGTATGATCTTGTCCAGCTAGAAGAACCAACCTATACCGATACATGCTGGGCGACTGATCGCGGGTGTGCCTATCCCACTGGTGATGTACGCATCCTCGCCAGCGGCGACTTGCCCCAGCGCGCCCCCGATGTCACTGAATTTCTGGAGACGATGGCGATGGACATCGACGATGTGAGTAATGTGCTGGTACGTATTGAAGACGAAAGCCTGACACCGGACGAAGCCGCGATTATCTGGTTGCGCGATAATCAGGATGTCTGGTCGCAGTGGGTCAGCGATGACGTGACCGAGCGCATCCGACAATCACTAGCCAATATGTAATCTCAGGCGATGACCTGTGCCTGACGCAGGTCATCGATCGCGGTCGCTGATAACCCGAGTAACTCGCTGAGGATAGCATCTGTGTGCTGTCCGAGGCGCGGCGGCGCGCTCGGTTTGCGCGGGGGTGTTTGCGAGAGCTTCAAGGGAGAGCCGACGAGTTGTAGACTATCGCCCGCCTCTAGCTCGACAGCCTGCACCAAGTGCCGATCCTGCACCTGTGGCGTGTTGAGGGCTTGCGCGACGGTGTTAATCGCCCCAGCTGGGATACCCGCTTCTGTCAACAATTCAACCCAACTGGCAACTGTGCGTTCGGAGAATGCTTGCGCTAAGATCGGGATCAATGCCGCGCGATGCGCGACCCGTGCTGGATTAGTGGCGAAGCGCGTGTCCTCTGCGAGCTGTGGTCGCTGAATCAGATGACATAAGAGCTTGAATTGTCGATCATTGCCCACTGCTAGCACAAATGCACCATCCCGTGCCTTGAAGGTCTGGTAAGGGACGATGTTTTGATGCTGGTTGCCATAACGGGGCGGTGTATCGCCGGAGACGAGATAATTGCTGGCGATATTGACCAAGGCGGCAATCTGTGTATCGAGCAGAGCAATATCCACCTGCTGACCTACGCCGGTGCGCTCGGCATGACGCAAAGCCGCGAGGATCGCGCTGGTCGCGTACAATCCGGCAATCACATCGCTGATCGCCACCCCGACTTTGATCGGTTCGCCGTCGACTTCGCCCGTAATCGACATCAAGCCACTCATCCCCTGCACGACATAATCATAGCCGGCTCGTTCACGGTACGCACCAGTCTGCCCGAAGCCGGTGATGCTACAGTAGACAAGACCGGGATTGATGACCTTGAGAGCGTCGTAATCCAGCCCAAAGCGTGCCATCTGCCCAACCTTGAAATTTTCGACCACGATATGACTATGGCGAGCCAATTGACGGGCGATGGCTTGCCCTTCTGGATGCTTGAGATCGAGCGTCATGCTCCGCTTATTGCGATTGACGCTAGCGAAGTACGCGCTCATGCCGCCGACATCCGGCGGATACCACTGGCGGGTATCATCGCCGCGCTGTGGATGCTCGACCTTGATCACGTCAGCCCCCATGTCAGAGAGCGTCATCGTACACAAAGGCCCCGCGAGAACCCGCGAGAAATCGAGAATGCGAATGCCATCTAAAGCCTGCTGACTCATGGCTCAGTACCGCCGGTAGTCATCGCGATAAGCGGTGCGAATCTTGCTCAGCAACGCTTCGTCAATGCGACCAGACCACGCACGTCGCTCTTGCTTCACCTCTTCCATGTGTTCAGCGACATGATGAAACTCGCGACGATAGCCCAACCACAGGTAAATATCAGCGGCGGCAATACACATCTCGGTGTAATCGAGATCGCCCGTATCCAAAATTTCAGTCGGTGGATCAGGTGGAAGCGGCATCGGCATCTCGTCGATAATCGCGGTTGCACAATCAAACCAGAAATCACGGGTGCTCTTGCGCGTCGGTGCGTTGACCAATTGCAGGGCGCTGGCTAAGCCCAGCTTGGCAACCTGAATATCGGTCAACATGCTGGCGAGTTCAATGCGCTCGTTGAGATCAGCAGTCTTGATTGCTGTTCGCAGTTGTTCGGGGATCGATTGCAAGCGTCCCCACTCTTGCAGGCGTTCGGCGAGCGTGCCGGGGATCAAGCGCAAATCATCGACCGAGGGCGCGACGCGCGCGTGCGTCAGAATCTCGGCATCGGCGTAGAACAAGCTCTTGACGAGGCGCAAATCAGTGCCAGATGTCGCCCCGACGAGGCCGGTCTTCGAGAAACCATAGCGTCCGGCGCGCCCGCCAATCTGCTGGACTTCGGCGGGTTTCAACAGGCGAATCTCGCGCCCGTCGTATTTTTCGATCTCATAAAAGCAGACGTGATCGGCGGGTAAATTCAAGCCCATGCCAACCGCGTCCGTCGCTACGCAGATGTCGGTCGCGCCACTGGCGAAGCGTTCGGCTTGTTTGCGGCGCACTTCGGGCGGTAGACTGCCGTAGACTACCGACACACTGCGCTGATAATTTTCAAGGCGCGTCTTGAGCGTCAGCACCATCTTGCGCGAGAAGGCGACGAGAATCGTCTTCGGCGGCATGTTCTTCAGCGACCACGGTTCATCGGCAACTGAAATCGGCGCGAGTCGCTCATGAAAGACCGTCCCGAGTGGGATATTCGCCGCTTTCGCCATCTTATGAATCAGCATCTTGGCTGTGGGGGGCGCGATGACGTGCATCTCCGGCGCGAGACACTGCATCATCGCCCGCGTCCACGCCCACCCGCGATCGGCATCGGCGAGCATCTGCGCTTCATCGATGATGACGACATCACCGCTCTTCTGCGCGTTGAACATCTCGATTGTCGCCGCCGTGATCTCAGCGCCTTCGACTGGCACATACTCCTCACCGGTGAGCAGATTACAGGGCACGCCCTGCTGATTGAGGCGGTCGAATACTTCCCACGCGAGCAGACGCAAGGGCGCCAGATACCACCCACGCCCGGCTTCGCTCAAGCGTTGAAGGGAGTCATGGGTTTTGCCACTGTTGGGCGGCCCGATGTGGAGCATCATCATCTGATCAGCGCGATCAAGCTCCGACCAAGCTGGAAAGCTCGCCACGAGTTGCGCGCGCAATTCTGCACGGCGCTGGCGCTCGGCATCCTTGCGCTCGGCACGGCGACGCTTCTTCTCGGCGCGTTTGGCGCGGCGTGCTTTACGCCGAATGTCGCGCTGATCTTGTACGCGCTGTTGGAAAGCGGGCAAGGTATCGGGTAACTCCCAGCGTGCGCGAATATCGCCCCAGTTCGGGCGATTCTGATTTGCGCCTACATCGCGCAGGAGTTTGCGTGCTTGCGCCAGCTTCACATCGAGCGCATCGGCTAAATCCTTCAGCTTGATGCGCTCGGTCTCAGCAACGGCTTCGTAGAGCGTCATATCACGCAGGGCTTGATCGACATCGTCCGCGTAGACATACAGAATATCATCGTCATCGTGAAAACCGCGCAGTACGCCGCGATCAATCGCACGCTCGACTGTCATCTTATGCAGATTAAGGCGTTTGCGCGCGCGATTGAGGGTATATGTTCGCACAGCATCATCATAATCAGGAGTCACGTTATTGGGGTTGGGTTGGTTGTGATCTGCCATTGAGTTATCTAACGTTTAGGTCAGTTGATGTGTTGATTATATCAGCATCTCTGGATTGGCTGTTAGAGATGATTTGTATCGGGATTTTCCTGTTCGTACAATCCGATGTATGATGGTGAACAATGGACTCCACAACACAAGAGAGACAAAAGCCGATGGTCGAGACGCTGAATCGTGAGATGCCACCGCGTGCGAAGTGGCGCACGCTGATCCTGTTATCACTGGCAGAATTACTGGCGATGGTGGTCTGGTTCTCAGCATCAGCTGTGACAAGCGACCTGACTGAGCTATGGCAATTAAACGCAAATGGGCAGGCATGGCTCACGATGTCCGTGCAGATTGGCTTCGTCGTCGGGGCGCTGGGATCAGCGATTCTCACATTGGCAGATCGGATTCCGGCACGCTGGTTCTTCATCAGCGCGACCTTTATGGCGGCACTGCTGACGGGTATGATCCCCTTCATGGCTGATTATCCAATGCTAGCGCTCACACTCCGCTTCATGACGGGGGTTTGTCTGGCAGGCGTGTACCCCGTCGGCATGAAAATCATGGCAACGTGGACACAAGCTGATCGTGGCTTGGGCATCGGGATGCTGGTGGGGGCGCTCACGATCGGGTCAGCGGCACCGCATCTGCTCAACGCCATCGGTGACATAGGCGACTGGCAACGGGTGTTATGGCTCGCGTCCGGTCTGGCGGCAAGCGGTGGTGTGATTGCCCTGCTCTTCGTCGATGAAGGGCCGTATCGCACGAGCGCACCGCGCTTCGACATTGGCGACATTCGTCATATCCTCACAAATCGTCCGGTAATGCTGGCTAATCTGGGCTATCTGGGGCATATGTGGGAACTTTACGCGATGTGGGCGTGGTTGTTCGCATTTTTATCCGCGAGTTACGCGCTGGTCGATGTGAGCGCACAATGGGCCGGCATCGTGACCTTCATCGCGATTGCCATCGGCGGTGTCGGAAGCGTCATCGCTGGCAAATTCGCCGATCAAATCGGGCGGACGTGGGTTACATCCGCGTCGATGCTGGTCAGTGGGGGTTGTGCGCTCATCATCGGTCAATTTTACGGAGGACACCCGCTCGTCTTAGCCAGCATCGCGATTGTATGGGGCTTCTTCATCGTCGCTGATTCGGCACAGTTCTCAGCGAGCGTCAGCGAACTCGCGCACAAACGCTACGTCGGCACAGCACTCACCTTACAAACCAGCATGGGCTTCTTGCTCACGCTGTTCACCATCCGCATGATCCCAACATTAGAGCGCACTGTCGGATGGGAGTGGGCATTTGCATTTCTGGCGATTGGGCCGGTGATCGGTATCGGCGCGATGATGACCCTGCAAGGTGAGAAAACCAAGATAATGACTTGATTCAGGGCGGGCAAGTGTTATGTTTATAGTGTAGATTATGGAGAAGAGTATTCAATGTTAAAACAATCGTTATTGTATTTATCAGGTGCAGGTTGGGCGCGAAACGTCGTCACGAATTTTGGATTGGCGCGGCGAGTAGCACGGCGTTTCGTCGCGGGCGAATTAGTGGAAGAAGCCGTCCATGCGACGCGCCAGATGAACGAAAAAGGCATCCAAGTCACGCTGGATTATCTAGGTGAGAGCGTCCATAGCGAAGAAGACACGCGCGAAGTCGTCGAGACTTATCTCGCCTTGCTCGATCGTATCCACGATGAAGGGCTAGAGTCTAGCGTCTCGCTGAAGTTGACGCACATTGGCTATGACGTGCGCGAAGAACTGGCGTTTTTGAATTTACGCACGATCTTACAGCGTGCGCGTGAGCATGATATTCCGGTGACCATCGACATGGAGAGCAGTGCCTACACAGAAGCGACGATTCGCATCTACCGCACCATGCGCGACGAATACGACTTCGATAACGTCGGCACAGTGATTCAGTCGTATTTACGCCGGAGCGAGCAAGACATGATCGAACTGGCGCAGGAAGGCTCGCACATTCGTCTGTGTAAGGGCGCATACATGGAACCGCCCGCCGTCGCCTTCCCTGAGAAAGCCGATGTCGATAGTAATTATATCAAGATTATGCGCCAATACCTGACAATGGATGAGGACTCGTATCTGTGCATCGCCACCCACGACGAAGCGATGATTCAGGCGGCGCTGGACATCGTCGAGGCACAAGACATCCCTGCTGATCGTTACGAATTCCAGATGTTGTATGGCGTGCGCTCGCAACGACAAGAAGAACTAGTACAAGCTGGACACCAGATGCGCGTCTATGTGCCGTTTGGCGCGGCGTGGTATCCGTATTTCATGCGTCGCCTGGCAGAGCGTCCGGCGAATCTCTGGTTCTTCACGCGCAGTCTCTTTCAGTCAGCATAAGGAGCAAGCGGCGGCATGGCACAGCCCGACCAGCAGACTAATCCAATCCCAGCGACGACGACCATCGCCTCGCGCAAGCCGCGACGGTCGCGCCAGCTATCCAGCACACAGGTGATGTTCGCGGTGATTCTCGCCATCGGCTTGATGATGGCGATTCAGTTCAGCAGTCGCATCAACGCTGAGCGTGATCTCGCCAATATCCGCGATACGCTCAACCAAGAGATTGATCTGCTCCGCCGTGAAGAAGCTGAATTGACCGATCAATTGGACTACGTGGCTAGCGATGCCTACGTCGAAGAATGGGCACGGGAAGAAGCGCGCATGATTCGCCCCGGCGAGACACTCATCATCCCGATTCCATCGACGACGACGCTTGCCGAGTTCGCGCAAGAGACAGTCGCGCCGCCGACCGCCTCGCTCGATACCACCCTGCCCGACCCTGCGCCGTGGCAAATGTGGTGGTATCTCTTCTTCGATGCCGCACCGCCAGCTCTTACTGCGAATTAGTAGGCGTATTCTGGTCGATTTGCGCTTGGGACAGTCGTCTGCGCGTCGCCGTCGAGATAATTTGTCCGTCTTCTGTGACGAGGACATAACTCGCATCACTTTCTGGTGCAGGCGCAAAGAACGCCACGACTAGCATCACGAAGCCGATGATGAAAAACAAGATCGCGATGATGAACAAGATACCGGTGGACTCGTTCGTCGTCGTCACCAAAAAGTCCGATAATACGCGCGAGAAGAAGGCTTCGACTTCGTTTTCGGTATTCAGCAACTCGCCCAAGCCATTGAGCAAAATCAACTGTATCGAGAAGATGAGGATCAGCAATAGCACACCTGTGAGCAAGCTCGTACCGGCGAGCCACGATCCAAAGCCCTTGAGCGACCGCACCGCGAGGACAACAATCAACGAGACGAGCGACAAGGGGCATAAGAACAGTAAAAGCAAGCCACTGCGGTCGATCTCGATCAGCAGATTGATGACCTCGACATCTTCGCGCTGAATATCAAACACGCTGGAAACTGTCGCATCCTGTGTCGGTAGATCATCGGCGACGGTTTTCAACCATGTTTCGATCGCCTCAATGCTTTGATTACGTGAGACGATGGTCGCGGGATTACAAATCGGAAGGGTGCCTGTGCCGCGTGCGATGAAGCGTCGCAGTTCGTCCTGTTGGGTGCGCGTACAATTCGGCGCATTGGTGACGATCAAACGGGCGACATCACTCGCTTCTTCGCCTTGCCAGAGCCGCCGGATGTCATCAAAATCAACCGGTTCATCCAATACCGAAAAATTGCCGGAGAATGTGCCTGTCAACACGCGGATCAGTTGTTCCGCACGCGCACGAAGCCAGTCAGGCGGTACAAGCGTCGTCACGACTTCGCGCCAGACATCCGGCGGCAAAGCCTCGGTGACCGCACGCAGGTCAATTGGTTGGGGGGATGCCACCGGACTGAAATCAGGCGGGGCGGGTGCGCCGGCGGATGGGTTATCGTCCAGTGTTTCGACATCCGCTTCTTCGAGGATAATCGGTAGCGCCACCGGCAAAAAATCCTCGAAGATTTGGTCGTTCTCAAGCAAGCGACGATAAGTATCCGGCTCTAGCAGAGTCGCTTCGATCGCTAGATTACACCCCGCCAGCATGAACAGCGGTGCGGCAATCAACGTCAAGAGCAATGCCGCCAGTCGTCCGATGGTACGCATGTTGACCGTCCCTAGTTATCTAAGATGAAATCAGGTTGTGCGCCGATGAGACCGGTCACAGTCGCTTGTGTTGCCGCGTCGCCCACAGTCAGCGCCATCCCCGCCGTGATGTAATCGGTCTTCACAACCCCCATCGCGAAGATTTCGCCCGTTGGGGCTTGCACACTGCTGGTCATTGTACCCACTTTACGCCCCTCGTGCATCAGCTGTGCAGGCGCGTTGACGATCGTCGCTAATTCCAGCCCGACGATCGTCTTTGCGAGGCGGGCACGGCTTTCCATACGGGCGATGATCTCTTGCCCGGTGTAACAGCCTTTCGCAAAGCTGATTTCATCCCACAAGCCGACTTCAATCGGGATGAAATCTGTGTTGAGTTCGGGGCGGGCCGGGCGACCAGCGCGGATACGCAAAGTATTATACGTGAGTCCGCCGGCAGGGGTCACGTCGCCCGCGTGCATCACAGCCTCATAAACTGTCGCGCCAGCCTCTGCTGATGTGACGAGCGTCCAGTGCGTGCCGCTGATGGCTTTGCGGCGCATGGCATACACGTCAGCCCCGTCAATCGTCAGTGAGATGCCGTGCAGGGCGGGCACATCTGCGATATCTGGCGCGAGTGTTTGCAAGATAGCATCAGCCTGCGTCCCATGTAGCGCGAGCTGGTGCGTCTGCGCGGTGATGTTCTCGATTTGTACGTCATCGCCGAAGAAGATATTACGCTGGAGGAAATTTTGCATCGTGTCGCCCTGCCCCGGTTCGGTGATGACCAACAGGTGATCGGGACGATTGTAAGCAATGATGCGATCAATAATGCGCGCCGTCGGGTTGGTGAAGATCGTCGGGCGACCTTCATCGTCTGCCATATCGACCATCTTATTGGTAGACATGCGATTGAGCAACTCAAAGCGATCTTTACCCGTCAGCTTGATACGTCCTTCGTGCGAGCGGTCGAGCAGAATTGCGCTGGTCAAACCGGCGTGATATTCCTTTGCTAAATCGCCGTAATGCAAAGGAATACCGTCGGGGGCGAGTTGTGCGCCATAAGTTTCGTGCGTTGTTTGTAAGCTCATGAGCGAATACACTCCTGTATCTTTGCGGTGATAATTTTGTCCAGTTCATCGACAGCCCGTGTGATATCGTCGTTGATGATGACGTAATCACACGCCTCCGCAAACGGAAACTCTAAGTCACGGGCACGATCAAGCCGTTGCTGAATACGGATCAG
Organism: Anaerolineae bacterium; assembly: GCA_034437755.1. Taxonomy (GTDB): domain Bacteria; phylum Chloroflexota; class Anaerolineae; order Aggregatilineales; family Phototrophicaceae; genus JAUZRW01. The sequence goes on from DAOTTV010000078.1 coordinate 43,623, forward strand.
GTCGGCTTCGCTGGGGTCGCTTTCCAAACGTTGTAACATGCGCTGGCGCAGGACTTCGAGCTTGCCGTCTGGCGTTTCGCTCGGCACAGTGACAAAAATCATCACTGCATCATCGGGATAAGTCTCGCGCACAATCTTCGCGCCCAGCACTTCGATGTCAGCGATCAGGTGTTGCCCGTCATAGATTTGGTCTTCGATGCTGTTGCGTGGAATCCCGTAGAATTTGCCCGGTGTCACTTCTTGATGTTCCAGCAATTCGTCGTCGCGTATCATACGCTGGAACTCCTCGAGCGAGACGAACAGATGCTCGCGCCCTTGTGCTTCATTAGCGCGGGGCGGGCGCGTCGTCGCGGTGGCGAGCTGTTTTAGCTCCGGATGCCGTTTCTTGATGATATTCATCAGAGTATTTTTGCCCGTTCCACCGGGCCCGACCATAACGAAAAGATACGCTTTGTCTTGTTCGCGGATTTTCACGGTGGCTGTCCTCGTTTTGTGTTGCGGAGATAGTTAAGTTATTGTAGCAGGATATTCAGATGTGAACTAGCGTTTTCACATCAGTGACGCATGAGTAACAAACCACACGTTGACCGCACTGCCGCTGTCGGGGACAATGCAGGTATTCATTTACTCGGTTCTTTCGTATCTTGCGTGGTCAAGCTCTTTTTGTTCCCTTTTTTCAAAATGAACAAAGTCAAGGAACAACAGTTCCTTGTAGGGGTGCGAGGGCAAAGCCCCTGCAACAAAAACCACGCGACATCCCAAAGAGCCATTTACTTTTAATCACAGGAGAGTGTCAATTGACAGCCCAAATCATCGATGGTCGTGCCGTTGCCAAGCGTATTCAAGCCGAGATCAAAGAACAGGTCGCCGCGTTTAAAGCTCAACATGGCATCGTACCCGGCTTAGGGGTCGTTATGGCAGGCGATGACCCCGCCTCGGCGATGTACGTCCGCATGAAGCAACGCCGATGCGAGCGCGTCGGCTTCGAGTCCTTCACGACGACAATTGCCAAGGATACCACACAGGAAGCAGTCGAAGGTTATGTGAAAGCCTACAATGACGACCCAGCGGTGCATGGTATTCTCGTACAGTTGCCCCTGCCCGATCACATCGACGAAGAAGCGGTCTTGGCACGAGTAAGCCTCGCCAAAGATGTCGATGGCTTCCATCCGGTTAATATCGGGGCGCTAGCCATGAAAGGACGCACGCCGACCTTCACCCCGGCAACCCCGACCGGTTGCATGACCTTGATCGACGAGACGGGGATTGATCCCTCTGGCAAGATCGCGGTCGTTCTCGGGCGCAGTAACATCGTCGGGATGCCGATGGCGATGATGCTAAACAAAGCCAACGCCACCGTGACGATTGTCCACAGCCGCACGCCAAACGACGCCGATATCATCGCAACAGCTGATATTCTGGTCGCGGCGATTGGCATCCCGGAATACGTGAAAGCAGATTGGATCAAGCCCGGCGCAGTCGTGATCGACGTAGGCACGAATAAAGTCGATGCGCCGGATACCGAAAAAGGCTACAAGTGGGTCGGCGATGTCGCCTTCGACGCGGCGAAAGAGGTTGCCGGTGCGATCACCATTGTTCCGGGTGGTGTCGGGCCGTTGACGATTACATCGCTCTTGCAGAACACGATGAAAGCCGCGCAAATGAGCGTCGCTGGGGCCTAATTTGTCGACTCTACGCTGACCTTCCCTTGAGTGGTACGCCATATCACGCTAAACTCACAGGCTGTATTCTACACTGGCTGAAAGAGATGATATGGCGACACTGCTCGTATGCAATATTCACACGCTGGTCACGATGGATGATGATCGCCGCGAAATCCAGAATGGGGCGATCTTCGTGCGTGATGGCGTGATTGAGGCGGTCGGCACAAGCGACACGATGCCCGTCGATAGCGCGGATACGGTTCTCGATCTGGCGCAACACGTCGTGATTCCCGGCATGGTCAACACGCATCATCACATGGTGCAGACGATGACACGCGCACTGGCACAGGACGATGAACTCTTCAACTGGTTGTTGACGCTCTATCCCATCTGGGCACGCTTGCGGAGTCAGCATATTTACACGGCATCGCGCTTGGCAATGGCAGAACTGATGCTCTCCGGTTGTACCACCTCTAGCGATCACTTGTATATCTTTCCGAATGATTGCCGTCTTGACGATCAGATCCAAGCCGCCCAGGAGATGGGCTTGCGCTTTCATGCGGCGCGGGGATCAATGAGCCTTGGCGCGAGTCAGGGCGGTCTACCGCCGGATAGCGTGGTCGAAGATGAAGCGTTCATCCTGAAGGATACCCAACGGGTGATCGAGCACTATCACGATGCCAGCCGCCACAGCATGTTACGGATTGTTGTCGCGCCGTGTGCGCCCTTCAACGTCTCGCAGGATTTAATGCGCGAGTCAGCAAAGATCGCGCGTGCCTACGGCTTGCACATGCACACACATCTGGCAGAGAACGCCAAAGACATTGAATTCAGCCTTGAGATGTTCGGGATGCGCCCCGGCGAATATGCTGAAGATGTCGGGTGGGTGGGCGATGATGTCTGGCACGCGCATTGTGTTAAACTCGACTCAAACGAGATTCAGCAGTTCGCACGGACGGGCACCGGTGCCTGTCACTGCCCAACATCGAACATGCGACTTGCGAGTGGCATTGCGCCGGTGCGTGCCATGCTCGACGCACAGGTGACAGTCAGCCTCGGCGTGGATGGGTCGGCATCGAACGATAGCAGTCATCTGCTAGCCGAAGCGCGACAGGCAATGCTCTTACAGCGTGTGACTGAGAATCCGGCGGCGTTATCCGCACGCGAGGCATTGACAATGGCGACACGCGGTGGTGCGGCGGTGCTGGGGCGCGATGACATCGGGCAAGTGGCGGTCGGCATGGCGGCGGATTTCGTGGCGTATCGTCTCGATGAACTGGCTTTCGCCGGTGCCCAGCATGATCCAGTTGCGGCTTTGATCTTTTGCCAACCACAAACGGTCGATTTATCCGTCATCAACGGCAAGATCACTGTGCAAGACGGTCACTTGCTCGTCACTGATTTGCCGATGCTAATCGAAGAACACAACCAACTATCACTCGCACTTATTAATGGGGATTGAGTATGTCATTTTTGCGATTAGGAACGCGCGTCGCCGTCATCAACGACGCAGAGCAAATTCTGCTATCGAAACGCGGCGACTTCAACACCTGGGCTTTGCCGGGCGGGCGCGTCGATAATCACGAGCGTATCCGCACAGCGGCGGTGCGCGAAGTCGAAGAGGAGACCGGCTTACAGGTCGATATTGAACGGGCTGTCGGCTTATATTATCAAGCTGGGCGCGATCGTCTGAACGTCCTCTATCGGGCGAAGCCGATCGGTGGCACATTACACAGCGTCACGCATGAGACGCTGGCAAACCAGTACTTCGCGCTCACACAACTGCCACCGAACATCTTCGGTGAGTACATGATGTATCAGGCGTATGCGGACGATGTACAATTGCACACGCTGGAAACGTCCCGACGCGAGTTATGGCGGGTGCGCGCTAAGCTCGCCCAGAGATGGGTGAGCAACTGGCTCAGCGGTCAGCCAGAAGCTACCTTCCCACGCTTTTACATCAAAGCGACGGCTACCATCTGGGATAGTAACCACAAATACATCTATAGCGACCGCGACGGGCAAGGCGGGCGTACCCTACCCCGTGTCGGCTTAGATGGCACGATGGCACCACAGAGCGCGCTCACCTATCATCTTGCGCCACTGACCAAAGAGCCGATGCACTGGCGGTGGATCGGGCTGTTTGAACATCCTGAGATCAACGAGATCGAATTCGTCTTTGAGACAGCGGTTAAACCGCGTCGGCGTTATCTATCGCGCTGGGTCAAACCGGCCGCGATCAAAGGCGCAGGCGGGCGAGATAGCGCCTACCTGACAAAACACAAGCGACACAAACCAAAAGAGCAACCCGTGTGGGAGATTGCAATCACATGAGCCAAATACACGACGAACACTATCCGTATATCCGCGCGTGCATCCGCCTCGCCGAAGAAGCGGTTGCGAACGGCAACCATCCCTTCGGATCGGTACTCGTTCATGATGGCAAGATTCTGTTACGCGCACAAAATATGATCCATACCATGAACGACATCGCCGCACATCCAGAGATCATGCTCGCCCGTTCCGCCGCTAGCCGCTATGATGCCGATTTTCTGGCAGATTGCACGCTTTATACCAGCACAGAACCCTGCGCGATGTGTTCGGGCGGGATTTACTGGTCAGGGATCGGGCGGGTGGTGTTCGCCTGTTCAGTACTCACCCTGCGCGATCGCCTGCAACGGGGCGGGCTGGTCATCCCTTGTCGTGATATTCTCGATCGTGGCACACGCCCCGTTACCATTATCGAGCGCGTGCTAGAAGAAGAAGCGTTTAAAGTGCATGAAAATTTCTGGACATAAGCCATGATTGACATCGAGACCTTCAACATATTACACGAGCGTGTCGCCACGAGTCGCGAGGATTTGCTCGGTTTTTTCCGCGAGATCGTCGCTATCGAAAGTACGGATAGCAACATCGGTGCTGTCAGTAAGGCAGCGGCGTGGTACGCGCGTTTACCAGCAATCCTCAAGGAGTAGGCGACGATGGCGAAACGAGTTTCGCGCTTCACTGGTACCAAGTTCATCTGTGACCCGTCACCGGCGGGCTTTGGCATTCGCTTCACTGTCGAAGACGATCAATCCGTGTCCGCAGTTGTCGAATTTGACGACTCAAAAGAAGGCGGACGAGGGATCTTACACGGCGGTGCAATCGCCGCTGTACTCGATGAAGCGATGGGCACTGCGGCTTTCGAGCAAGGATCGCCGGGCTACACAGTCACGATGACGTATAATTATAAAACGCACATCCCGCTGTACGAAGCAATCACCGTGCGGGCGCGGGTCAGCCACATTGGCGGGCGCAAAGTGTTCACCGAATGTAGCGCTCACCTGCCGGATGGCACTGTCGCCGTTGATGGCACCGGCATTTTCATCGCGTCTGACCGCTTGAAGCGCGAGCTTGATGCACGCCCTTACGATCCGGAGACCTAAACGCTTCATAAGAAACGGACAATCGTCCGCTTATGAGGTAATATTCGGATGAATAGGTGCGTCCAATAGCTGTAACAGAGAGATAACGGAAACCAGAGGGCAATAGACACCCATGACCATTCAAGGCTTGCATCATATCACGTTCGTAGCGTCGAACGCGCAACAGACGGTTGATTTTTACGTCAAAGTGCTGGGGCTACGCTTCATCAAGCAAACAGTCAACTTCGATGATCCGTCCGCCTATCACCTGTATTTCGGCGATGCCGTCGGCACGCCCGGCTCGGCGATCACCTTCTTCGAGTGGCCCCGTGCGCCTAAAGGACACACGGGTATCGGTGGCACGCATCACGTCGCGCTCTCTGTGAAGGATTATGACGGTCTGCTGAAGTGGAAGCGCCGCCTGACTGACCTGAACATCAAGGTCGACGGCCCTTACGATCGTCACTACTTCAAGAGCATTTACTTCCGCGATCCAGACGGTGTGATTCTAGAAATCGCAACGATGGGTCCCGGCTTCACGATTGACGAAGAAGCCGACCAACTCGGTCAAGCACATTTGCCACCGCCAGAAGCGATGATGATCGCCAACCGTGACGAAGAGCGCATCAAGCATGAGATGTGGCAAGAACCGGTGCCCGTCATCACAGCAGATATGGCGCTCATGTATGGGATGCACCATATCACCGCCATCGGGAGCAATATCGAGGCGACGAACGCCTATTACACCGATGTTCTCGGCTTGCAACGGGTGAAGAAGACCGACAACGTCGATGATCCGAATAGCGCCCATTGGTATTGGGGCGTTGATGACGGTAAGCCCGGCACGCTCATCACCTACTTCGAGCGCGATCCGAAAGCGACCCGTCGCGCACAGGTTGGCAGAGGGCTGACGCATCACTTCGCCTTTGCGGTCGAAGATGAAGAGGCGCAGAAAGAGTGGCGCTATCGCCTGAACAATGCCGGTTATCGCGTGTCACAGATTCTCGATCGTGATTACTTCCGCAGTATCTACACACACGATCCAGATGGGCACATTGTAGAACTGGCGACGGTCGGGCCGGGCTTCGCTCATGATGAAGACCCATCCGAACTGGGGCAACGCTTGCAATTACCCAGCTGGTTAGAGCAACATCGCGACCAGATTGAGAGCGCGCTGACCCCACTCGTCATCCCCGAATGGAAAAATCCTTTAGAGGAGGCATAAGTGACAGACGCAAACAGACATCAGGGACAAGCGGTTTCGACGGCAGGTATCGCACTAGAGGACGCAAAAGCCGCCGTGATTCTGGTACACGGGCGCGGCGGCGGCGTGGAGAGCATTCTCCCGCTCGCCAACCACATCCATGCTGAAGCGGTCGCGTATCTCGCACCCGCGGCAACGGGCAAGACATGGTATCCTAATCGCTTCATCGCGCCGCGCCAGAGCAACGAGCCGAACCTTAGCTCGGCATTGGTCGCCCTCAGCGATGTGATGCAACAGGTACAATCCGCCGGTATTCCCGCCGAGAAAACCGCCATCATGGGCTTCTCGCAAGGGGCGTGCCTCGCGCTGGAATACGCGGCGCGCAACCCGCAACGCTACGGCGCGGTTGTTGCGCTCAGCGGCGGCTTGATCGGCGCGGAGGGTGAACTAGACGGCTATGAGGGGTCGCTTGCAGAGACGCCGGTGTTCATCGGGTGCAGTGATACCGACTTTCACATTCCGGTCGCGCGCGTGCATGAGAGCGCAACGATCATGCGTGATCGCGGCGCGACAGTCGATAAGCGCATCTACCCCGGCATGGGACACACCATCAATCAGGATGAAATCAACGCGGTGACCGCGCTGGTTCAGGCCTTGGTGTAGTGTAGATCATACGCGGGTATCGCCGTGATGCGATGCCCATAACTTTGCACATAGCCCTCGAAAGTCAACACGATGACCATTCTCCCCGATGTTCTGCAAGCAGACTTGACGCTCGTGTTTTGTGGGACAGCCGCAAGTGATGTCTCGGCGCGGGAAGGTGCATATTACGCCAACCCGACGAATTACTTCTGGCGCACGCTGTACGATGTCGGTTTGATTCCTGTTCGCCTACCGGCGGCACAGTTCCGGCAATTACCGCGCTACGGCATCGGCTTGACTGATCTGGTCAAGCACGCACAGGGCAACGACAGTGATCTGCGCGACGAAGATTACGACGTGGAACGTCTCCGGCAAAATATCGCCACTCACCGCCCGCAAATCTTGGCTTTCACCAGCAAGAAAGCGGCATCGGTCGTTCTCCAGCGCCCGACGGGCAAAATTGACTATGGCTTGCAAGCCGCGACACTGGACAACACGAAACTCTGGGTGCTAACGTCGCCGTCTGGCTCAGCACGTCGCTACTGGGATATTGCTGTGTGGCAAGGCTTGGCGGATTATATCGCCGGCTTGGACAATCTGCCCTAGTTGGGAACGATTGCGGTTAATGGCGTGTCTGCGTGTATATAGAGAGAACGCGAGTCACTCGCAACTACTCAGGTAGAGCCTTCTTGTGGGGTTTACCCCACGCCCCAGCAGGGGATGTCTCCCTTGCACCCCATTTTTGCCGAACGCTTCGTGTTTGGCGGGTACAGGTTCAAAGGACGATCGTCCTTTATGGGGTTCGGGGGCAACGCTCCTGAGTAGTTACAGTCACTCTATGTATGTGATGGCGGATTCTGTACAATGGTTCGATGAATATCTAAGCGTGCGTTTTTTAGCCCATTCAACTGATCAACTAGTAAGCAAGCCATTTTGGACATCATGACACCACCGACTTATTCGATTGTCGCCCCTGTATACAACGAAGAAGGCAACCTACACGTATTTTATGAGCGTGTCGCTGAGACGATGAATCGCCTCGACGAAACATGGGAACTGATTCTAGTCAATGACGGTAGCCGCGACGGATCATATGACATCATGCAAGACCTCGCCACCCGCGATGGCAAGGTACGCTATGTGAACTTCGCCCGCAATTTCGGTCACCAGACGGCTGTCACCGCCGGCATCGACTATGCGACGGGTGACGCGGTCATCCTCATCGACAGTGATTTACAAGACCCACCGGAAGTGATCGCCGATTTGATCGAACAGTGGAAAGCGGGTTACGATGTCGTGTACGCTGTGCGCGCCGATCGACGGGGCGAAAGCTGGTTTAAGTTGGCGACAGCGAAGATGTTCTACCGCGTGCTATACCGCATTACGGATGTTGATATTCCGCTGGATACGGGCGACTTTCGGCTGATGGATCGGCAGGTAGCGGATGTTCTGCGCCAGATGCGCGAACACAATCGCTTCATACGCGGCATGACCAGCTGGGCGGGCTTCAAGCAGACGGGGGTCGAATACGTGCGCCACGCGCGCGAGTGGGGCGAGACCAAATATCCCCTGCGTAAAATGCTCAACTTCGCGTTAGATGCCGTGACGAGCTTCTCGTTCTTCCCCTTGCAAATCATGGCGTATGCCAGTTCATTTCTGGCGATGGTCGCGATTTTAGTCGCCATCGTGATTTCAGCCTTGCGACTATCATTCGGTGAGGAATTCTTCGGCGGGCAGGCGACGACGATCGTTCTGTTGTTGCTGTTGAGTTCATTCCAGCTCTTCTTCTTATTTTTGATGGGGCAGTACATCGCCCGCATCTACGACGAGACACGCGGTCGCCCCTTATACGTGGTGGCGAAAACCGGCGGCTTCGACCAAACGCAAGCATCTCCCCCACCTCATGAAGACGTTGAGAAGGAGTCGAATATCTGATGACTGAGGACGACATGCGCCAACAGGTGAGCGCGTACAACGAATTGGTCAAGCAGTATCACGCGCTCGATGAAGAGATCGACACCCTGCTGAGCAGTTACGGCGGCTATACTGAGAATATGACCGACAGCGCCATGCAGACCTATCGCGCGCTGGCACGCAAGCGGGATGACGTTTTCAACCAGATGCGGACGATGGAACGCATCCTATTTGCAGACGGTAACGAATAGCGTTATATTGTGATGGGAGCTAGCAATCAGCTTGCTAACCCATCAATCCGTTCGTTATTGAGTTGAGTCGCTCTTATGTATCCTGACGACCGTGTGCTTGTGGGTATCATCAACCGCAAGCGTGATCTTGATTACTTCCTCAAAGCACAGTGGTATCGCGTGCCACAACACCGCTTTCCACAGGGGATATTCACGGAATATGTTGCCATTTATCTGAGCGGTTATCCGGCGCGTAAACGGGGGCAAGGGGGCATCTGTTATTATGCGTCGCTAGCCGGTGTCGAGCTTGCATATCGTCGCGATCTCTTGCCGGAAGAAGCCGCACACCCGCGTGCCGATGACACCTACTATCAATTACAGGTGCGCGACATCGAAGGGCGCACGCCGCCGATCACGAACCCGACTAAACGCCCGATCAGCTTTATCTTCACGACGTGGGATCGCTTCACACAGGCGCAGACTATCGCGGATTTATACAGCACGGCGGATTACTTCGTCGATCGCATCTATCATGCCCTGCGGGATCGTCGGATTCGATCACAACGTTACTGGGATGCCCAACGCAAAGAGACCGGTTATGGCGCAGGATTTCGCATCGTGTGCGAGCGTGGCGTGCTGAACGCGCACATCGGTGCGAGTAGCGATGATGACACAATTTTCAATCTCGATTTGGCGCACGACGAAGACGACATTCTGCGCGAGATCGAAACGCGCATCGCTAGCATGGGCGGTGTCGTGACTTTGCCCGTGCCCCCCAACGAGAGCTAGATTAGCGGATATTCATCATCGGACAATATGCGTCCGGTGCTGAATGCGCTATGATTGAGTTTATGGGTCTTTCGTATTTTGCGTGGTCACGCTCTTTTTGTTCCCTTTTTGAAAAAAGGGAACGCCAAAAACTTTTGCTTTTTGAACGCTGTTCGTTCAAAATGAACAAGGTCAAGGAACTATCTTTCCTTATGGGAGTGCGGGGGCAAAGCCCCTGCCACAAAAACCACGCGACATTCCAAAGAGCCGAGTTTATTATTCAGAGTATGAGATGAGAAAGTGATAGATTGTGACGGAACAAGACGCACCGCTTATCAAATCCATTGCTGTACTCGGTGGTACAGGCAAAGAGGGATCAGCATTGGCGAAACGCTGGGCATTGCACGGTTACCGCGTAGTCATCGGCTCGCGTAATTTAGACAAAGCTCAACGGGCTGTCGAAGAGATGAACGCCGAGCTAGAAAGCGATTATCTCGTCGGCATGACTAACGAGGATGCCGCGCGCACAGCAGGCCTAGTCGTACTCAGCGTGCCCTATAGCGCCCATCGCGCCACGCTGGAGAGCGTCAAAGATCATCTCACGGGGAAAATATTGGTCGATGTCACTGTACCAATTATCCCACCGGATGTCAGCACGGTGACGATCCCGGAGGGATCATCGGCGGCACAAGAAGCGCAAGCCTTGCTCGGTGATGATGTGCGGGTCGTCTCGGCATTCCAAAACGTGAGTTACGTCAAGCTGAAGCAGTTAGGCGCGCGCGTCGATTGTGATGTGCTGATTACAGGGGATGATGCCGACGCAAAAGAAGACGTGATCGAACTCGTCAAAGCGGCGGGTATGCGCGGTATCGACATCGGGCCATTAGCGAATGCTGTCGTTGCCGAAGCCCTGACACCAGCATTGCTCTACATCAACAAGAAGTATAAGGTTAAGGGTGCGGGGATTCGCATCACAGGGATTGAATGACGTGTATCCTTCGTTCAAGGCGATTGCCCTCCCCAACATTCCCATGATCCAGCGCGATGATGATCTGCCACAGATCATCTTAACCGCAGTCGCAGACGCAGGATATGCTCTGCGGACAGATGACGTGCTAGTGATCTCGTCGAAAATCGTCAGCAAGGCTGAAGGACGCTGGGTACGGCTAGCGGATGTCGTCGCATCCGATGAGGCACAGGCATTAGCCCAACAGACGAAGAAAGACCCGCGCTTGGTCGAGCTGATCCTACGCGAGAGCAATAGTATCTCGCGGCAACGGGTGGGCGTTGTGGTGACCGAGCATCGTCTCGGTTTCGTCTCGGCAAATTCAGGCATCGATCAATCGAACGTCGATGACACGGGTGAGAATATCTTACTCTTACCACACGACCCCGATCAGACGGCACGCCACATCCGCACCGCGCTCCACACCGCGACTGATCAGCAGTGTGCGATCGTCATCAGCGACACACACGGACGACCGTTTCGATTAGGCAATATCGGCGTGGCGATCGGCGTGGCTGGTATGCAAGCCCTATGGGATCGGCGTGGCGAGCGCGATTTGTTCGGGCGCGAGATGGTCGCTACTGTACAGGGGTATGCGGATTTAGTCGCATCGACTGCCCATTTGATCTGTGGCGAAGGTGCAGAGGGCTATCCGGTGGTTTTGATACGCGGTCTGGATTTCCCGCAGGGGGATGGACGCGCCGCCGATCTCAACCGGTCGCCCGATGAAGACCTGTATCGCTGAGCAATACTAACAGAAATCCTATATCTCTGTGATATTATGTTTATGAGAATTATGGCAAGTATTATCTGACAATAAGCAATCGTTACAGATTAACAAATTATTCATGAATCAACGTCCCGTTTTATCGAGCATTTACACCCGTCGTTCTCTGCGGCGATATCAACAAGATCGACCTGTAGAGCGCGAGATCATCGAAGCCATTTTGACTGCGGGAACGTGGTCACCATCGGCGCACAATCGGCAACCGTGGCGCTTTGCTGTGTTACAAGCAGTCGCTAGCAAGCAAAAACTCGCGCGAGCAATGGGCGCACGCTTGCGTCATGACTTAGAAGCGGATGCTGTGCCGGAAGAAGTCATCGCGAAGGACGTGAATCGTTCTTACGATCGCCTGACATCCGCGCCGATCTTGGTTGTGCTGTGTCTGTCGATGGTCGATATGGATACTTACAGCGACGATACGCGCAATCACAACGAGTACATCATGGCTATTCAAAGCACGGCGATGGCTGGTCAAAATATATTGCTGGCGGCACACGCGCACAAATTAGGGGCATGTTGGATGTGTGCGCCGCTCTTCTGTCCGGATGTCGTGCGCGACGTGCTCGACCTGCCCGACGATTGGCAAGCACAGGGTATCATCACCATGGGCTATCCGGCACAAGAGCGCGATAGAACACGCGAACCATTAGAAACGAGGGTGCTTTGGCGTTAAGAGATCAAAATGTTGTCGTCCTCGTGGGCGGGGTTGGTGGCGCGAAGCTGGCGCTGGGTTTACAGATGATTGTACCGCCCGAAAATTTGACGATCATCGTCAACACTGGCGATGACTTCTGGCATTATGGCTTACGCATCTGCCCGGATGTGGATACAGTTCTGTATACCCTATCGGGGCGGGTGAACCAAACATTTGGCTGGGGCGTGGCAGGCGACACAACAACAACGCTCGACACATTGCGCGCTTTCGGTGAGGATACGTGGTTCAAATTAGGCGATAAAGACATCGCGACGCATCTCTTACGGACGCACATGCTCCGACAGGGCGAACGCCTGACGAACATCATCGCCCATCTGGCAGATGCGATGGACATCGCGCCGACAGTGTTGCCGATGACCGACATCGAAGTGGCAACGATTGTCGATACCGAAGAATACGGCGAATTGGAATTCCAGACCTATTTCGTAAGGCATCGCTGGCAACCGACTGTCAAAGGTATTAGATACGACGGAAGCGAGACCGCGATTATGACGGATGAGGTGCAGGCGGCTTTGCAAAATGCCGACATGATTCTTCTCGGCCCATCGAACCCGTGGCTGTCGATTGCACCGATTTTATCGATACCGGACATGCGCGCTACCCTAACCGCGCGGTCGATTCCACGGGTGGCAGTCACGCCGATTGTGGATGGTGATGCGATCAAAGGGCCGGCGGCAAAACTGATGCGTGAACTCGGTTACGAGGTATCAGCGACCGCTGTCGCGCAATACTATGGCGATGTCCTGACGGGCTTCGTCTACGATCAACGCGATACCAAGTTTCAATCTCATGGTTTGGATAGCGTTGGGTTTGATACAATAATGACAACAGATGAGGATAAATCGGCACTTGCCCGCAATATCCTCAATTGGATACTAACGAAGAGGGAGGCTATATGAGCTTATGGGTGATTTTACCAGTTAAACCGCTCAATCGTGCTAAAAGTCGTCTGGCAGATATTCTGTCACCAGAACAGCGGTATGATTTTGCACTGGCGATGTTCCAGAACATTTTGCGTATCACACAGCAAGCCTCGCAGATTACCGGAACCTTGGTCATCAGTCGTGATACAAAAGTACTCGCTTTAGCGCGTGAAGCAGGCGCGAAAACCGTCCAGGAAAGCAACCGAAGTGATCTCAACCCGGCGTTGACCCGTGCGACAGAAGTGGTCAAGGCGTGGGGTGGGGATGCTGTACTTATACTACCAGCTGATTTGCCCTTTATAACAACAGACGATATTGAAAATATTATTGAGATGGGAACTGAGACCCCGTCAGTTGTCTTGGCAACGGATCGCGTTCAGGATGGGACAAACGCGCTCCTTGTGCGTCCGGCGGGGTTGATCGACTATAACTATGGCGAAGGTAGTTTCACCCGTCACTTACAAGCCGCCCAGCGTGCCGGAGCCAATGTGCAATACTATATGTCCGATAGCGTGACACTCGACATCGACACCCCTGCTGATCTGAAATTGTACAATCGCTGGCTCAAGCTGGAGCAACACCTTCTGCCGCCATTTTTACCAGATAATTTAACAGCATAACGCTGATAGCCATAGCACATAAACACAAGAACGGGGACACCTTATCTGTCCCCGTTTTGATTTGGGGAGAGCAGATAAGATCATGTCCGATCGAGTAGGCTTATACTTGCAGGATGACTTCACGCTGGCGGATTCGATTGATTTCGTCAAGTATGCAGAGGCGCGCGGTTTCGAGAGCGTCTGGCAATCCGAGACGCGCCTCGTGCGCGATTGCATCGTGCCGATGGCGGCTTATGCGACCGTTACCTCGCGCATTCGCATTGGTGCCGGCGTGATGAATATCTGGACGCGCAACGTGGCGACGATGGCAGCGGAACTAGTGACGCTCGATGACATCGCGCGTGATCGTATCATCTGCGGGCTAGGCACGTGGTACGACCCGCTCGCGGCGCAGGTCGGCGTGACGCGGCGCAAGCACCTGTTCGCCATGCGCGAAGTGTTGACAACCCTCAAACGTCTCATGCAGTTCGAGCGCGTGACGTATCGTGGCGAGTTCGTCCATCTCGATGACGTGCATCTCGACATCGTGACCGGACGGCGACAAGCGCGCCGCATCCCGTTTTATATCGGCGCGACCGGCGCAAAGACGCTGGCACTCGCGGGGGAAATCGCCGATGGCGTGCTGTTGAATTATCTCGTATCGCCCCATTACAACGAGATGGCGATCGCCCAGATCGAAATCGGCGCGAAGCAAGCCGACCGCCTCTTACATCACATCGACCGCCCGCAATTGATCGTCTGCTCTGTCAGTGTTAATCGTGATGATGCGCTGAACACCGCCCGTCGTCTCGTGGCACAGTACATCGTGCAACAACCCCAGCTGATGCGCGCCAACGGCATGCCGCAGGGCTTGATTGACGAACTGGCGCAAGTTTTACCGCCGACAGCCTCATTAGAACGCATCGAACAGGCGATGACGCTAGTGCCTGATGATGTCGTACAGATGGTCACAGCGTCCGGCACGCCCGATGAAGTCAAAGCTAAAGTGCGCCAGTATGTCGCTTCTGGCACGACGATGCCGGTGCTATATCCGCTCGGGCGTGATGTGCGTTTGCTGATTGATACGTTCGCAAATGGCTATTCAAGCTGATTGATACGTTCGCAAATGGCTATTCAAAATGAACGAGGGGCTTGATATAGTCAGCACATGCAGTTTTATGAGATAACACGCATATTATCAGCGACGAGGCACGATGTTCCGAGCAAATTGGCGCTACGACAAGCGTATCATCTTGGCCGGCTTTGCGGGGATCAGTGTCCTGATCTTACTCGCGTTCTTCAGTGTTGCTTACATCGGCGCGGAGGGTCGCCTGTTGATGCCGCTGGACGATGTGTACATTCATTTTCAGTATGCCCGCCAGCTCGCCAGCGGGCAAGCATACGTCTATAATCCGGGGCAAGCGCCCACCTCCGGCGCGACGAGCTTTCTCTATCCCTATGTGCTGGCGGCAGGTTACGTGATCGGCTTTCGTGGTTTATGGCTGGGCTTGTGGGCCATGCTCATCGGCGCACTTGCCCTATTCGCCGCCCTGATCGCGGTTTACCGCCTGTGCCAAGCCATGAAAGCCCCGCAGTGGCTGGCACTCCTGACGACGATCACATTTGCACTCAGCGGCTCGATTGCATGGCATTTCATGTCTGGTATGGAAACGGGCGTGATGATCGCGCTCTCGCTCTGGACGTTGCTCTTCGTCGTCGAGAAGCGGTTGATGCCTTTCGTCGTCGTCGCCACGTTACTCACACTCACCCGCCCTGAAGGCGGACTGATGGCAGGGGTTGCATCAGTCACCTTGCTCTTGCGCTTGTGGGGAACAGCCCGCACCGACACGCAACAGATGCGCCCTCGCTGGCAGTGGCTCGCCCTCGCCCTGCCAATCCTCGCGCTCGGCATACAACCGATTGTGAACGGGCTGATCACTGGCTCAACAGTTGCGACGGGCAATCAAGCCAAGTCGATCCTCGCCACAGTGCCGCCGGATTGGGGCGTGATTATCACGCGCATTCGCGATAATTACGTCCGTATGTGGCGCGAGTGGTTGACCGGCACCGCCCCCGCCGAAGGCTTGTATCTACCGCCCCTGCTGAGCAGTATCGCGTGGGTGACGGCGCTGGGCTTACTCTTCAAGCGGGGGTGGCGGCTCATCGGGCTGATGTTGATTGGCTGGTGGGTGGGCATCGCTGGCGCGATCGCCACGCTGGACACCGCATTCTGGCACTTCAAGCGCTATCAGATGCCCTTGATGGCGCTCTTTGTGCCGGTGGCGGCGTGGGGCTTGACGTGGCTCTGGCAAGGGATGCACAAGCGTAAGCCGACACGATCGATGTTGCTTGTGCGCTACGGGATATACGGGTATGCGGGCGTGCTGATGCCGATCATCGCGGGGGCATTGCTCGTGCAATATCTCGGTTATTATCACCTGAACGTGACGTATGTCTATCAGCAACCGTACCAGATGGCGCAGTGGATACAGGACAACACGCCTACTGATGCAGTGATTGCCGTACACGATGTCGGCTTGATGCGCTATACCGGCGGGCGCACGACACTTGATATGGTCGGGCTGACGACCCCGACAGCGGCGGCGTATTGGCGCAACGGCCCCGGTAGCGTGGCGGAATACCTGATGGCTGAACAGCCGGATTACATCGCGAGTTATGGTTACGGTCACGGCTACGGACTCGCCTATCTGGCTGACACGGCGCTATATGGTCAAGCTCTTGCAGAATTTCACATTGATGATTGGCAGAGAGCGTCTAACGTAGCCCTCGCCGCCGATACACAGGGCATCTATGCGCCGGATTGGGATCAGATTTTATTCAACGGACTGGCGAATGACCGTGAGCGGACGGTGCAAGCGGATTTGACCTCACCCTATGCTAACAATCCTGATAACGCGCCGTTGTTCACGCTCGATGTCGGCAACATTGCTAGCGAACACGCCGGCGCGTATGAGTGGCACGCGACCTATGACGGGCAATCGGTTTTCATCTCAGAAGTGCGCGATTTTCAGGATGGTGATGCTGGCGTTATCGATAGCTATCGCCTGATTGACGCATACGAACAGTTCACCGTTCGCGTTTCTGCGCCGCCGCCTGACGATGCACTCGTGTTGATCACGCGCTTGCACGCCTCAGCGCGTGGCACACTCGACATTTATGCTGATGGCGAGCCAATCGACACGCAATGGATTCCGGAGATGCCCGGCACATGGGTCACAATCAGCACCCGCATCCCGACAATACACCTGCATAACGGTGCTGTGACAGTGCGTATCGTGCCGCAAATCGCAGACGGGTATTATATGCCAGCCCAGCACGTCATACGCCTGCAAGATAAGCCGCAGTGTTGCCAGCAAACGCGCACCCATTATCAAGACAACACGGTTCGTCTGACGGATTACAGAGTGCAGACGATCGACGGGCGTTTACACGTCCAGACGACATGGCAGGCAAGTGGCGACAACTACGGCGATTACCGTGCCTTTTTGCATCTCTACGACGACCGCGACCAGCCACCGATCGCCCAGTGGGACGGGTATATTGGTGGTATGCCGATTGGTAATTGGATAGAGGGGTCGTTTACAGGTACAATGATAATCGACCTAACAACCGTACCCGGTGGCACATATCCGATGGCAATTGGCTTCTACAATCCGACTGATCCAACTGACCGACTTATCGCGACGAGTGACGCACTGGACGTAAGCGCCGATGGTCGGCTGTGGATGACAAACGTTAGGATACTGGACTGATGGCAGATGATCACCGCGTTGTATACGAAGCACTGGTACAAGCGACCGAAAACGGCACCCCGTCAGCGCTCGCGACCGTGATTAGCACCACCGGCTCGATGCCGCGCCACGCTGGCAGTAAGATGCTCGTCTACGAAAGTGGCGCGATTGTCGGCACGGTGGGCGGTGGCGCGATGGAAGCTGACGTGATCGCCACTGCACAGGACGTTATACAGGCGCAACAGGCACAGACCGAAACCTATCGGCTCAACAGTTTATCAGCGGGTGACCCCGGCATCTGTGGTGGCACAGCGACAATCTTCATTGAACCGGTCGCCATCGCGCCGACGTTGCTGGTGGTCGGTGGCGGGCATGTGGGCAAAGCACTGGCGGAACTGGGCAAGTGGATGGGGTATCGCGTGATTCTAGCGGACGATCGACCGGAGTTTTGTCATGCCGATTATGTACCGGGACTGGATCACTATCTCGTCAGCGCTCCCGCAGACATTCCCGAACAGGTCACGATCACATCGCAGACGTACATCGCGGCGGTGACGCGCGGCTTGCCCGTCGATCAAACGCTGATTCCGGCTTTACTGGCAACCCCTGCCGCTTACATCGGGCTGATTGGCAGTCAGCGGCGATGGACACTGACGGTGAAACATCTGCGCGAGCAAGCCGGTCTATCTGACGCGCAATTGGCGCGGGTGCGCGCACCGATCGGACTAGAACTAGAAGCGGAGACGCCGAAAGAGATCGCGCTCAGCATCCTGGCAGAAATTGTCATGATCCGGCGCGGCGGCACCGGTCAGCCGATGCAATGGTTAGGTGATGTTGAAGCCGCATCATCATCCGCATCAGACGAAACATCATAGCGAACGGTCACTCAATCAGACATGCGGTCATTCAGGAATTGTCGTGGTTAAATTATTGGTAGTCAGCGATACGGTGATGGCACCGCTGGAAAATACCGCCAATCTGCGGCGACGATATAGAGATATTGATGTCATTGTCAGTTGTGGCGATATGCCGGGGACGTATCTCGATTTTATCTCGACTATTTTAGGCAGGCCCTTATTGTATGTGCGCGGGAATCACGATGAGATGTATGATACGACCCCGCCGGGTGGCACTAATCTACATGAGAATTACATCGAGTTTATGGGAGTAAGGTTCATTGGATTAGAGGGATCAATCCGCTATAATCGGGGAAAGATTCAATATACGCAGATGGAAATGCGGGCAAAAGTGTTGCGGCTTGCGCCACATTTGCGCTGGCGGCGCTGGCGCAAAGGGTACGGGGTCGATGTCTTTGTCGCCCATTCGCCCCCGCGCGGTATCCACGATATAGAAGATGATTACCCGCATCGCGGTTTTGATGCTTTCATCAATTTCATGGATTGGTATCGTCCGCGTTATATGCTACATGGTCATGTTCACACGTGGGATCGACGTAAAGAGACCGACACACAATATAAAGCAACCCGCGTGATTAACGTTAATCCGTACATAGTACTTGAAATAGACCCAATAGTAGGTGAAGACTCATAATGTACACGCCACAAGAAATCCAAAAACGCTTGAAAAGCCAGAACGCCGATGAACGGCGCGTCGCGATGGTGATGATCGGCAAAGCACGTCACTATCACATGCTCCAGCAATTAATCGACGCGATGTATTATGATCTCGATACCGATGTACGGGCGATGGCGGCGTGGGCAATTGATATGATGGGCAGTGTTGATGCGATTCCGGCGCTGATTGATGCCATGTACGATCCATCGTTCAGCGTGCGCTCGAACGCGGGCTGGGCGCTGGTGCATCTGGGTAATCGCTTCATCCCCCAGTTAGTCTTGCCGGAAGTCATCGCCGTCCTGCGCGATGAAGACCACGCCCCCGCACGGCAGATGGCCTACCTGATTTTATCGCGCATCCACGACCGACAAGCACGCGAAGCCATTGACAATTACTGGTAAGTTAACATCGGAGACATCACGAGCGCATGTGGACTCAATATTATAGTGTGAGCACAATCGACGAAGCTCTTGCCCGACTGGCAGAATACGGCGACCGCGCCCGTATCATTGCCGGCGGGACAGATATTTTAATTGAACTGGAACAGGGTAAACGTCCTGATGTTGCAGCCTTGATCGACATCACGCGCATCCCCCAGCTTGATAATATTCGCATAGATGATGGCATGGTGACGATCGGCGCGCTGGTCAATCACAATCATATTGTCGATAGCGAGATTATCCGCCAGCACGCCTTACCACTGGCACAAGCCTCGTGGGAAGTCGGCGCGCCCCAGATTCGCAATCGAGCGACAGTTGCCGGCAATCTGATCACCGCTTCGCCGGCTAACGATACGATCGTGCCGTTGATGGCGCTCTCGGCAGAAGTCGTCTTACAATCCGTCGCTGGCGAGCGCGTCGTGCCACTGAGCGATTTCTACAGTGGTTTTCGGCAATCTGTCATGCGCCCCGATGAAATGCTAACAGCGATTCGTTTTCCGGCCCTAGCTAGTAACCAGCGCGGTATGTTCATCAAGCTGGGGCTACGCCGCGCACAGGCGATTTCGGTCGTCAACACAGCTGTTGTTATCACGCTCGATGTCGATCAGCGCGTGACGCACGCCGCTATTGCGCTGGGGAGTGTCGCGGCGACGATCATCCGTGTGCCTGCCGCCGAAGAAGCCCTGATCGGTCAGCACTTGACTGCTGATGTGATCGCACAGGTCGCACGCCTTGCCGGTGATACCCCCACGCCCATCGATGACGTTCGCAGTACGGCGATGTATCGCGCTGAGATGGTGAAAGTACTTGTGGCGCGTGCCCTGCGTCATATCGCTGATGAACGCCATGACACCCTACCCCATAATCCAGCAATGCTGTGGGATCACAATCGCGCGCGGGTCAATGGCAATCATCTACCGGCCCAAACCCGACACGATAACGATGCACCAATCAGCACGACCATCAACGGCAAACAGGTGACCCTTAAGACAGGACAGAGCAAAACGCTGTTACACTGGTTGCGAGAAGATGCCGGTTTAACAGGCACAAAAGAAGGTTGTGCCGAAGGCGAATGTGGCGCATGTACGGTTTTCCTCGATGGTGTGGCGGTGATGGCGTGCATGGTCGCGGCACCCCGCGCTCACGATGCGACAATCGTCACCGTCGAAGGCTTGCAACAAGATGAACACCTGCACCCGATTCAGGAAGCCTTCATCGATCATGCGGCGGTGCAATGTGGCTACTGCACGCCGGGATTTTTGATGTCCGGCGCGAAGCTCCTCGAAGAGCATCCACACCCGACCGACGAACAAATTCAGCAGAGCATCAGCGGGAATCTCTGTCGTTGTACGGGATATTACAAGATTATCGATGCGTTTAAGCAAGCGCGTGAACACGACGCACAAACACAAAAGGAGAGCTAAATGTCAGACAATTTTGGCGGCAAGTATCAAGAGAAAAAGAAGCAACCCCTGCGTCCCTTCTTATCGGTGATCGGGCTGATTATCCTCGGTTTGGGGATTGCAGGCGCGTACTACGGATCAGAGCCGGTAGCCTCATGGTTATTACAGCAAGATTTTCTGGCAGGGGCGGCACTTGATTTACAGACCTTACGCATTTTAGTCGGGGTTGTGACTGTTCTGATCACGATCAGTATCTTCGCGGCGGCGTTTGCGATTTTCCAACCAAAGACCAGTAAGCTGGTTGATGAGCAAACCCTGAAGAAAGAGAAAGAGCAAAAAGAAGCCGAAGAACGCCGTAAGAAGAAGCGTCGTCAAGCCATGCTTGCCAAGATGCGCGATGCCAACAAAGATTTGAGCGAATTATGAGAGGGCGCACACCATCGCACCGATCACGATGAGGGGACGACACCGAGCGTCCCTTTGTTGTTTAGTTCTTTCGTATCTTGCGTGGTCAAGCTCTTTTTGTCCCCTTTTTGAAAAGGCTCTTATGTCGAACGTGTGCAATAGTCATTTAGGGCTTTGCCCTAAGACCCGTGAGCGTTTGCAAACGCTCAACCAAAACTTTCACAGCTTGCTCTTTTCAACTCTATTGCGTTGAAGACAACTGGTTTCAAAAGGCTTACGCCTTTTGCAGGGTGTGGGACAGCGTCCCACTTTGCACAGACTTTACACATGAGCCTTTGAAAAAAGGGAACGTCAAAAACTTTTGCTTTTTTGAGCGTATAGCGGTAACTACTCAGCCCTCACCCTAAATCCCTCTCCCGACCGCTACTATGTGTCTAGGAGAGGGACTTCAACCGTGCTTGTCTTGAGGGCAGAAGCTGGCGTCAATCAATTGACCGGAGTAGTTACGTATAGCGTTCAAAATGAACAAGGTCAAGGAACGACAGTTCCTTGTGGGAGTGCGGGGGCAAAGCCCCTGCAACAAAAACCACGCGAAATCCCAAAGAGCCTGTTGTTTTACAGATCGCGCTCATGCAGACGAGACATAACGAAAGGCGGATACCCGTGGATAGAACAGTACCGAAGATGGGCGGCAACGAGATCCAACTGTATATGCGGACATATTACTCACTTCTACGGTCGAGTGTCACTGTGAAGATCGAGACGCTGGTCGAGAGTCATCTGGGCATTGAATCGTCACTGCACATCAACGGTGCGGACTATGAACCGGATGTATCGGCTCTGATTTATAGCGCCTTGCGCCTGCCCCCCTGTGTGAAAGATACCAAGACCGTCCTCATCGGGCAGACGGAACAGTCATTCATCGAGGCTGGGTATACCGATATTCCCAGTTGGCGGCGGGTTTATGCGCCGGGGCGACGGCGGCGGATACACCATGATGGGCATGATATGCTAGTGGTGTATATCGTCAGCCGCTCTGACATTGACGATTTGATCCCGATTTTGACGGCTTATCAGATCGAATGGAACAAGTTGCACCAACTCCTGCGGGATAGTGTGGCGCGTCAATTCCTCGACGAGAGGCGCGGACAACGTGAACGCCTGAGTGACTCCGAAATCGACGAACTCGCCAGCCACTTGAAGATGCTCCCGAAGGATTTACGCCGTCTCGAAATCGTGTGGCAGGATGATTTTGTCGATACCATGCTAGAAGTCGCCGACGAACGGCGCGATATGGGAGTCGCTTTGATCTCGGGATCACTGGCAGATTATCGACGGGCAACCGCCTCATGGTGGAGCGAGTTGCGCCGCAACGTGATGGATGCCGGCGGGCCGGATGTCGAAAAGCGCCCGCTTTACTTCGTATCTAGCAACACACATTCGATTGTCAACTTGCTGACGGGCTTCGCCCGCCGCTATGAGCAGAGTCTTGTCGAATACGTCAAGAAGTATAACTACGAATCTCTGCTTGCCGAATACGAAGACATCCAGACGCAATCACACAAGAGCCTTGAGAATTTCTTATATTATGTGCTGGGGCGGTTTCTCAACGATGAGGAGACCAACGCGCTCGAAGAACTGCGCGAAGCAGAGCACAACGTCGGTATCTATCGCGTGCCGAATCGTCATGGCTTCGAAATTGAAGCGCAGGTGATCGAACTCAACGAGTTACAACCGGAATGGTTAGACACCCGCTTGCCCGCTAATTTCGATCTCAACACGATTTTGACCAGTGACGCGCTCATCTTGAATATCGATTATCCTTTGGGGATGGCGGCTTACGAGATTCTGAGCCGCATCACCGAGCGCAACAGTCGTATCCACGGCGTGTATATCATGGGCAAAGCCGCCACGCTCAACGGGCGTGTGGGCGATGTCATGATTCCCAACGTCATCCACGATGAACACTCGCAGAATACGTATCTGTTCGATAATTGCTTCCATGCCAACGATGTGAACCCTTACATCGGGTTCGGTAACGTGCTGGATAACCAGAAGGCGATCACCGCGCTGGGAACATTTTTACAGAATAGCGATTACATGACGGTTTTCTATCGTGAGGGTTACACTGATATTGAGATGGAAGGCGGCCCCTACCTCTCGGCAGTGTACGAAGCCTTCCGTCCGAAGCGGCATCCCTACAACGAAATCGTCAATTTGTATCAAGTGCCGTTCGACATCGGCTTCCTGCATTATGCGTCTGATACGCCGATGAAGAAGGGACAGAACCTAGGTGCGGGTAGCCTGAGTTATACCGGTGTTGAACCGACATATGCGTCAGCGATTGCGATTCTGCGGCGCATCTTCAAGCAGGAGATCGGGCGTTTGCGCTCGGATGCCGTCGCCATCGCCGGTGTGTAGCGATTTAGGGTGTGGGATATTGTCCCACGTTGCACAACGCGTACACATGAGCCAACGTCAAACGTGAGGAAGAGAGATCGTGACCCAAGAAAAAACCATCGTCGTCGGGCAATCCGTCAAGCGCATTGATGCGCGGGGCAAAGTCACAGGGGAGACCCCCTACCCCGGCGACATCGACATTGACGACCAACTGTGGCTGAAGATCAAATTCAGCGATCATGCCCACGCACGCATCACAGCGATCGATACCAGCCAAGCAGAAGCAATCGCGGGCGTTGTCGCTGTGTATACGGCGGCGGATATTCCCTGTAATGAATACGGACTAGTCATCAAAGATCAGCCTGTGATTTGCGGAGTCGGGAGCGATCGCGTCGGCGCGGATGTGGTGCGCTGTTACATGGATTACGTCGCCGTCGTCGTGGCAGAGACGCCAGCGATAGCCGCCGAAGCGGTGAAGCACATTCATGTTGATTATGAGGTGCTTGCGGGCGTATACGACCCTGAAGAAGCGATGCAAGCAGGCGCACCCCAGCTTCACCCCGATACCCCGCATAATCTCGTCGCGCAGTATCGCATTCGTAAGGGCGAGATGGACGGCATCTGGGAGCAGTGTGCCGCGATTGTCGAGGATACTTATGAGACGACATGGCAGGAACACGCTTATCTACAGCCCGAAGCTGGCTTGAGCTACATTGATGATGAGGGGCGCGTGACGGTCGTTGTCGCCGGACAGTGGAATCACGAAGATCAGGAGCAAATCTATCACGCGCTGGATTTACCGCCAGAACAAGTGCGCGTGGTCTACCCCGCGATTGGCGGCGCGTTCGGCGGGCGTGAGGATATGTCGGTGCAAATCGTGCTGGCAGTGGCGGCGTACAAGCTCCGTCGTCCCGTGAAAACTGTATGGTCACGCGAAGAGTCGATTTTGAACCACCATAAACGACACCCGATCACAATCCATGCCAGATGGGGCGCAGACGCTGACGGACGGGTGCTAGCCGTCGACGCGCGGGTGATTGGCGATGCGGGTGCGTACAATTACACATCGAACAAGGTGCTGGGCAACGCACAGTTGACAGCGACCGGCGCGTATGACATCCCGAATATTCACATCGATACCTACACGGTCTACACCAACAATATTCCCTGTGGCGCATTTCGGGGCTTCGGGGCGGTGCAGGCGCTCTTCGCCGCCGAGGGACAGATGAACAAACTCGCGGACGCGCTCGGCATTGATCCGGTCGAAATCCGACGGCGCAATGTCTTTCGCGAAGGCAGTTTGCAATCAACGGGAACGCCCCTGCCTAAGGGCGTGTCGATCGCGAAAGTAGTCGAGGCCTGTGGCTTACAGAGCTACTGGCAACAGGATGCAGACGGCACGTTTGCCCTGCCACCAATGGAGCAACCAGCTGACCCCAGCAAGCGGCGCGGTATCGGCTTTGCGTGTGGCTATAAGAATGTCGGTTACAGCTTCGGCTTCCCAGAGCGCAGTTGGGCGATGATCGAACTACATGGCAGGAGAGAGATCGAAGAAGTAGTCGTGCGGCATGGCGGCGCGGATGTCGGGCAGGGCGCGCACACAGTCATCGTGCAGATGACAGCCGAGGCGACCGGCGTTGAGATCGACAAGGTGCGGCTAGTAACCGCCGATACCGCCGAACATGACACATCCGGCAGTGCTTCGGCATCACGTTTGACCTTCATGGCGGGCAACGCGATTCGGGGTGCGGCGGAGAAAGCGCTCGCTGCATGGCAAAACGAAGATCGTCCGGCAACGGGTGAGTTTCTGTATCGTCCGCCCAAGACGACCCCCTTCGACCCTCTAACGGGGCGCAGTGAGCCGAACTTCGCCTACGGGTATGTGGCGCAGGCAGTCGAGGTCGAAGTCGATATCGAAACCGGACAGATCCAGGTCACACGTGTGGTCAGCGCTCATGACGTTGGCAAAGCCGTGAACCCGCAACTGATACAGGGACAGATTGAAGGCGGGGTCGTGCAAGCCCTGGGCTATGCACTGATGGAGTATCTCGTCAGCGAACAAGGGCGCATCAAGAATCCCTATCTATCAACTTATATCATCCCGACGGTGCTGGATGTTCCGGTCGAGGTGAAATCGGTGATTTTAGAATATCCCGATCCGATCGGGCCGTGGGGGGCGCGTGGCATGGCAGAGATGCCGATGCTCCCGCTGACACCGGCAATCGCGGCGGCAGTGCATCAGGCGACTGGTGTTTGGTTAAACGCCCAACCGTTCACGCCGGATCGGGTCGTTATGGCTCTGCGTCAACGGGGCATTGGTGTTATTTAAACGTTATCCAAATCATGATATGATAGGCGTAACGCACCGGATATTTTTCATGAGATAGCGATGAAACTCAAACAAGCATTCGCGGTTGTTCGTGGCGATGTCGTGGCATTCGTCGGCGCAGGTGGCAAGACATCAGCGTTGATTGGCTTAGGCTATGAACTGGCAGATACAAGCTGGCGTGTGCTGGCGACGACGACCACATACCTTGATGAAGAACAATTACAACTGATACCACACGCTGTGCGCGTACAATCCGCACCGCATATTATCTCACAAGCCCTGTCGGAGCATGGCTTCGTCTTTCTGTACGACGCTATCCGGCATGGCAAAGTATACGGCGCATCCATTGAGCAGACCAAGACCCTGCTTGATACTGTCGATAGCGATGTTCTGCTGGTCGAAGCCGATGGCGCGGACGGTCTCGATTTCAAAGCGCCCTACGCACACGAGCCGACCATCCCCAAAGAAGCCTCGCTTGTGATTCCGGTCGCGTCTTTGAGCATTCTCAATAAGCCACTCGATGAAGAACACGTCTATAACCCGCAGGCGATGATCGATAAGTACGGCTTTTATCATGGCAGTGGCGTACGCTCGCCGTGGATTGCACAGGTGTTGCGCGATGAAGAATTAGGATTGCGCGGCATCCCAGAAAAAGCCCGCGTGACTGTTTTCATCAATCAAACGCCCGACGACGGCTATTTGCGCGGTCGCGCCCGCTTGATTGCTCAGTTAACGCTCAAAACACCGCGCATTCACAGCGTCGCGCTCGGCTCAGTGCGGGCGGCTGACCCCGTGTGCGAAGTCCAGCGATCGGTCGGAGCGATTGTGCTGGCAGGCGGGCAAGCATCGCGCATGGGACAACCCAAGCAACTGCTCCCGTGGGCAGATGGCAAGACGATCATCGAGCATATCACAACGCAGTTGATACGTGCGCGCATCGGTCAGATTAACGTTGTGACGGGGTACTATGCCGATCAAGTGAAGCAGGTGGTTAAGCCACTCGGCGTGCAGGTCGTACATAATCGCGCTCATCGCACGGGTGATATGCTCTCATCGTTGAAAGCCGGTTTACGCGCCATGCCCGATCACGTTGCCGCGACCCTGGTCGTCCTCGGTGACCAGCCCCGCATCCAACCCCACATCATCTACAAGGTACTGATGGCGTATGCCGAAGGCAAGGGCGACATCATCGCGCCGAGCTTCAACATGCGCCGCGGACACCCGATCTTGATCGACCGCAAATACTGGGCAGAATTCCTCGACCTACGCAACGACAAATCACCGCGTGATGTCATCAACGCGCACAACGACGACATTTACTATATTAACGTCGATACTGACAGCATCCTGCGCGATATTGATACGCCGGCAGACTATGAAGACGAACGCTTACGCGCCGGTCTGCGGCGCATTGATCCGCATTATCGCCAGCAATCGGACGCATCTTAGGCGTGGTGATCCGCTTGCACCTATCGCTGATAAGATGCCGATCGCATTAGCCTTTGAACCATTTGATCAAGCGCGACACCACGCTCCGTCGATTATCGAGGCTTTGCTTATACTCGAGTTGTAATTGCTTTGTCAGATGCTCTAACTCGTTCAGTCGCATGCGTGCCCCGTTGACCACGACCCAATCACCATCGACTGCCCGTAAATCGCGGGGACGACGATTGTAGAGCTTTTCATAGGCTTCGGCGTAGTTCCGCATCAAGATCTCTGGGCTTTGCACCATCGTGAGTCGTCTCCAGTTCTGATGAAAGTCATAACAGAGTATAACAGATTTTCATAATTTTGTGATAGCAGGCAACGACTTTTTTCTTGACTATTCAGGATTATTACCACTTCGATATAATTGAGCTGTACACATAAGGAGTTATCTTAATGACCACGAGTTATACACGCGACGATTACCAATCCGCAGTCGATGTGATCCAGACACGTATCAGCACCGCCCCAACCATCGGCTTAGTGCTGGGGTCTGGCCTGGGCACACTCGCCGATACCCTTGCCGATCGGGTAGTAATCCCTTACAGCGATTTACCGCACTTCCCACAGTCAACCGTGCATGGGCACTCTGGCAATCTCGTCATCGGCACCTTAGAGGGACACACGGTGGTCGCACAGCAGGGGCGCGTTCACTTTTACGAAGGCTACACGATGCAACAGGTCACATTCCCGATTCGGGTGATGAGCTTGCTCGGCATCGAGACCATCATCCTCACGAATGCCGCTGGCGGTATCAATCCGGCGTATGCGGTTGGCGATTTGATGCTGTTGAACGATCACATCAACTTTTTGGGGATGGCGGGGCAACACCCGCTGATTGGTAAAAACGACGATACGCTGGGGCCGCGCTTCCTCGGCATGTCGCAGACCTATGATCGGCACTTGCGCGCGACCGCCCGCGCCATTGCCGAGGCACATGATATTCCCCTGCACGAGGGCGTATATACGTCGCTCGCCGGCCCGACCTTCGAGACACCGGCAGAAGTGCGGCTCTTACGCACCCTAGGCACGGATGCGGTCGGCATGTCAACCGTACATGAAGTGATCGTCGCGCGCCATGCGGGTTTGCGCGTGCTGGCTTGCTCGGGCATCACCAACGTCGCCATCGACGAAATTGATAGCGATGCCGACGCTAATCACGAAGAAGTGTTAGAAGCCGGTCAGGTCATCGTCCCGCGCCTGACAACTGTCCTCAAAGGTGTTTTGCAGAGAATGGACTAACCTGATGAATTTTATCTTCTTTGCGATTGAATGGGCGGCAATCCCGCTTCATATTCTGCTGGCAGTGATCGGTGTGTGGTACGGGTATCAGTTCATCAACGCCCGCTACGCTATCCGCTCAACGTACTTCGAACTAGAGCGCGATATTGCCCGCAACAAGCAAGCCAACGCCATCACCGCCATCATCATCTTGATCGAAATCGGCGTGTTGATCTTTGGCGTGCAAATGCGGGCTGTGCCCTATCTTGAGAGTGAGCGCGATTTCGATGAGCAAATTGCCCAGCAAGAAGCCCAACAAGTGCGCGATGGCGTTTTCGTGACAGACACGCCGCAGGCGGTCGCGCAGGGGATCGAGTTCGACGAAGGCACCCCCCTCGCAGAGAGTGAAATCGGGTTCATCCCCACACCGACACTCACCCCGACTCCGGTTGGGACGATTTTGCCCAACCCACCGCCGACACAGGGCTGTGTCGATGAAGCGGCGAATTTACAAATTCCGGCGAACGGTATGCGCGTCTTCGCGCCGATTCCGGTGCGGGGTACTGCTTTCACCGATCAATTTTCGAGCGCGACGATTGAAATCAGCGGCCCCACGACCAACAATCAATTTTTCGTGGTCGATCGCTTGACCGCGCCCATCTTACAAACCAGCGATTTCAGCCAGTTTAATCCAGCAGGGTACGAGCCGGGACGCTATGAATTTCGGCTGATGGTATTCGACCTGCGCGGAGATGTACTCGTCGCGTCGTGCCTCGTGAACATCTACATCAGCGCACCAGTGACCACGCCCACACCCACACCCCGACGTTAGCGATGAAACTAGAAAAGCGCATGGGTACACGTTGTGCAAGGTGTGAAAGTTTTGACTGGACATGACTTTAGTCGAACAATTCATTCAGGAAAACGTATGAAACGCTACACCATTCGCGATATTCAAAAGATGAAAGACAACGGACAAGCGATTACTATACTCACCGGCTATGACGCAACCAGCGCCCGCCTCGCCGAAGCGGTCAATATCCCGCTGATTCTCGTGGGCGATACGCTAGGGATGGTCGCGCAAGGTCACGACTCGACTCTGCTGGTCACCGAGCAAGCCTTCGTCGTCGGCGATATGCCATTCATGAGTTATCACATCAGTCCCGCGCAAGCCCTCGAAAATGCGGGGCGCTTGATGCAAGAAGCCGGTGTCAGTTGTGTCAAGCTGGAAGGTGGCGCGGCGCGTGCGGAGACGATTGCACATATCGTCAACGCGGGCATCCCCGTGATGGCGCACATCGGTTTACCCCCCCAGAGCGTCCACCGCTTCGGCGGTTCTCGCGTGCAGGGCAGGCAACTCGCCTCCGCACGGCAACGCCTACGCGATGCCCGCGCCGTACAGGTCTTTCATGATATTCTCGCGCTCTTTGACGATTTCGTACCGAAGCATACCAAACACTATGCCGAGATCGGCGAGATGATGCGCGTCGCGCTCCAACAGTATCGTGATGACGTGCAAGCGCACCAATTCCCGACAGACGCGAATAGCTTTTCGATTCAGGATGAGATCATTGATCAGTTGAAAGCAGAGGTCACCGATGAAAGTCGTTGAGACGATTGCTGACCTACGCGCCGAACGACAACAGCTGACGGGTCAGGTGGGATTAGTGCCGACGATGGGCTATGTCCACGCCGGACATATGTCACTGATCGAAGCCGCACGCGAACAGTGTGATCGCGTGATTGCGACGATTTTCGTCAATCCGACGCAGTTCGCACCGGACGAAGACCTGAGTACTTATCCGCGTGATATGCCGCGTGATCTCGCCCAATTCGAAGCCGCCGGTGTTGATCTAGTCTTCACGCCCACGCCAGAGGTCATGTACCCGCCTCGCTATCAGACCTATGTCAACGTGGAAGACGTGACACAGGGACGCGAAGGCGGTAGCCGCCCGACACACTTTCGCGGGGTCGCAACCATCGTCAACAAGCTCTTCAACCTCACGCAGGCAGATGTCGCGTTCTTCGGGCAAAAGGACGCACAACAGGTGGTCGTCATCCGGCAGATGGTGCGTGACTTGAATATGCCGATTGCGATTGACGTATGCCCGATCATACGTGAAGCGGACGGTCTCGCGCTCAGTTCGCGCAATGTCTATCTCAGCGCGGACGAACGACAAGCCGCACGTACCCTGCATCAAGCCCTACAGGCGACGGCTGATCTGTATGACAACGGCGAGCGCAATCCCGATCTTCTGCGCGAAACGGCTTATAATCTGCTGGCAGTCGAACCATTGGTGATAATCGACTATGTGAGCTTAGCCGATGCGCGTACCCTGCGCGAAGTCACCCGTGCCACGGACGCGCCGGTGTTGCTCTCGCTAGCGGCACAGGTCGGCAAGTCGCGCTTGCTCGATAATTGTTTGCTCCCGCTGACGCTCAACACGCATGATGGCGCGACCGCGACTCTCGGTGCGAGCGTGCCCCATCGCGATACGTAGCTAAAGCTATAAATAAGCGTTTACAAAGTTCTGACGCTTCGCTGATATTTTCTGGATATGATAAATATGTATCTAGCAAATTGAGTGACTCAGGAGTGAGACAATGTTTTTCTTCGATCCGACCTATATTTTCCTCGTGATGATCCCGACGCTGATTTTGTCAGGGTTGGCGCAGATGTACTTGCGGGGTACGTACAGCACATGGTCACAACGGGCGAATAGCAACGACCTGATGGGGCCTGACACTGCTGAACGCATCATCCGGCGCTCTGGCTTACAAAACGTGCAGCTAGAACTCGCAGACGGCGAACTGAGCGACCATTACGACCCGACATCCCACACGGTGCGGATGTCGCCGGATGTCGCGCATACTAACAGTGTCGCCTCAATGGCGATCGTCGCGCATGAACTCGGTCATGCTCAGCAACATCAAGAAGGCTCGGCGATGATCGCGGCGCGCAGTTTCCTGTTGCCGGCGGTACAGATCAGCCCGACAGTTTCGTATTTCATGATTATCGGTGGTCTGCTGATCGGTCTGTCAGGTCTGGCATGGTTGGGTGTTGCCGTATTCGCGATCAGCGTCGCCTTCATGCTCTTGACCCTGCCGATCGAATTCGACGCGAGCCGACGCGGGCTAAAACTGCTAGAAGAGACCGGTATGCTGGCGACTGAATCCGATCGCAATGGGGCACGTTCGGTACTGACAGCCGCGGCATTGACCTACGTTGCGGCGGCAATCGGTTCTGTTCTGCAATTGCTATACTGGGTGAGCATCGTCAGCAGTAGCCGCGAGTAAACGACCCATCAACGCACAGGCGGGCATCTCATGCTCGCCGGTTGAGTATCAGGCGAGGTATTGGTCCATCATCGAGAGCAGTTCGCGCTTGCTGACGGGTTTCGCGAGATAGTCATCACAGCCGGCTTCAAGATACTGCTCGCGCTGTCCGAACATGGCGTTCGCTGTCAGGGCGATGATGGGGATATGCGCCACGTCGTCATCGGCTTTTAGCTGACGTGTGACATCCGTCCCATCAATATCGGGCAGGTTGATATCCACCAGAATGAGATCAGGATGTTGTGCGCGCGCAACCGCCAAGCCATCAAACCCATTGGTCGCTTCGATCATCGCATAGCCCCCGATCTTGAGCATCTTCCGCACCAGACGCATATTTTGCGGATTATCTTCGATATACAACACAACATGACTCATCCTGGCTTACCTTCGTCACACGGCAGAATATAAGTCTATTATCGTATACGACGGATACGGCAAACCTTAAGGTTATTATACGCGAGTCTCGCACAATCAACGCTCATCGGCGTACTTCTGAGCATGATCGTCAGATTTTATCGTCTTGATCGACACGATCGCGCAGGCGGGGGACGCGCCCTTGCTGAGGACGAAAACGCTGTAAGACGCGCCGCACTGCCCGCCGCAGATTAATCCAGCGATCGCGCAGGCGCGCCACCCAGTAGGACAGCTGGCGACGGCGACGATTGAGCATCCGCCCCTGCTGTTCGCTCGGCTCTGGCACGCCCCACTTGATGACCATCGATGCCCATGATAAGCCCCCACCGAAACCGACGAAAACCAGATGATTATCCTGCCGCACCCGCCCCGCTTCGATCGCTTCACACAGCGCAATCGGGATCGATGCCGCTGATGTGTTGCCATAGCGTTCGACATTGCTCATGAATTTATCTTCGTCGATTTTGAGCTTCTTCGCCGCCGATTTGAGAATACGCTGATTCGCCTGATGCGGGACGACGAGATCAATCTCATCGACATCAATGCCCGCCAGTTCTGCCGCATCGCGGATGCTCTGATCGACGACTCGCGTCGCGAACTTGAACACTTCGCGCCCGACCATGTACATCTTCTGCACTTTGTGACCGTTCAACTCGCGCACGTTATTGGTCGGGATGCACAGCACATCAGCCCCAGCACCATCCGAGCGCAGGACGCTGGACAGCACACCGCCGACGTTCGTGCCGGCTTGCAAGACCACCGCCCCCGCCCCGTCGCCGAAGAGGATGCAGGTACTGCGATCCTGCCAATCCAGCACGCGACTCATCGTCTCTGCCCCGATGACAATTGCGGTTTGGATACTGCCGGATTTGATCGCCTGTGTTGCCATATCCAGCGCATAGACGAAACCCGAACAAGCGGCGGCGAGGTCGAACGCACCAGCGCGCTTCGCCCCCAGCCAATTCTGGATCAAGCTCGCCGTACTCGGGAAGACATGCTCAGGCGTGGATGTCGCGACGACGATCAGATCAATATCAATCGGTAACACGTCTGCCACTTCGAGTGCGCGTTGTGCTGCCTTGTAGCCCAGCGTCGCCGTTGATTCGTGTTCGCCGGCGATACGACGTTCTTTGATCCCCGTGCGGGTTTGTATCCAATCATCGTCTGTCTCGACAATTGCCGCGAGATCGTGATTGGTCATCACGGACTCTGGCACAGCCATGCCCCACCCGACGATATGAGCGTAAATGCCCGTTGGGGATGTCGCCACATGGTTATTATGCGTTGCCATTCTCGCTATACCGCCCCATGATTATCACTGCATTGTGGCCACCGAAGCCGAAAGCATTGCTCATTGTGTAGTGTACGTCGCGCGCGACCCCTTGTTGCGGCGTGTAATTCAGATCACACGCGGGGTCGGGTGTTTCGAGGTTAATCGTCGGTGGGATAAAATTATGTTGCATCGCCATGATGCAAAAAATCGCTTCGATCGCCCCTGCCGCCCCCAGCAGATGACCCGTCATTGATTTAGTCGAGCTGACGTTGACGCTATAAGCATCTTCGCCCATCGCCAGCTTCATCGCGTTGGTCTCGGCACTATCGTTGAGGGGCGTGCCGGTGCCATGTGCGTTGATGTAATCAATATCTTTCGCGCTCAGCGCGGCATCTTCCAGCGCGAGCTTCATCGCCATCGCCGCCCCTGCGCCCGTCTCCATCGGCGCGGTGGGATGATAGGCATCGGACGTATGACCGTACCCACACACTTCGCCGTAAATCGTCGCACCACGTGCTAACGCATGGTCGAGGTCTTCTAACACCAGTGTGCCCGCGCCTTCGCCAATCACAAAGCCATCGCGATCGGCATCAAACGGACGCGAGGCTTTCTGCGGTTCGTCATTGCGCTTGCTCATGGCTTTCATGTTGTTGAAACCGGCAATCGTCAGCGGGATAACAGCGGCTTCGCTCGCGCCGGCGAGCATAACATCTGCTTGCCCGCGCCGGATAATCTCGGTCGCTTCGCCAATTGTATTGTTACCGCTGGCGCACGCCGTCGTAATGTTGAAGTTGGGGCCACGTAGACCAAACCACATCGACACTTTGCCCGCCGCGCTATCGATCAACAACTTGGGGATTGCCAGCGGACTGACGCCCCGATGCCCTTTTTGATCAAGCTCGAGCGTAGTCTCGACGAAGGTCGCCATGCCTCCGATGCCACTGCTGATAATACAGCCGATACGATAGCGATTATCATCCCTGATCTGGATGCCGCTATCGTTCAAGGCTTCCATACAGGCGGCGAGTGCCAACTGTGTGAAGCGATCCGTACGTCGCACTTCTTTGCGCCCGATCAAATCTGCCGCGTCAAAATCTTTCACTTCCCCCGCAATGTGATTCTCAACTTGTGTGTAATCAAAGGCAGTAATCGTATCAATCCCACTATTGCCAGCCGCGATATTCTCCCACGATTCGCTGACGCTGTTCCCAACAGGGCTAATCATACCTAAGCCTGTTATCACAACCCGTTTTTTGTTCACCTAATACCCTCCAGTACCGAGCCATTGTGCAAGTATTCACATTATTAAACACAAGACCGGAGAATACGTTACTGATGTTCTCTCCGTCATCTGCTATAATGCCGCATTTAGTTGAACGCACAAGCGACGAAAGTCTTACACAGATTATGATTCTCATCACCGGAGCGACGGGGTTTATCGGGCGGCATGTCGTGCAGAGTCTGATGACCTTAGGCTTGCCCACCCGCTGTCTATTGCCCGACCATAAGACCGACGACCTGCCCTGGGATAGTGACCACGCCGCCGCACCTGAGATCATCATTGGCAACGTGCTCGACGAAGAAACCGTGTTCCAAGCGGTAACGGGTGTCCACACGATCATTCATCTGGCAAGCGCCCAATGGTGGGGGACAGAGCGCAATTTAGAGCGTATCGACTTATCCGGCACACAGACGCTCATCACGGTTGCGCGCTCAGCGCGGGTCGGGCGTTTGATTTATCTGAGTCAGTTAGGCGCGTCACCATCGTCGGCGTATACCCTGCATCGCATCAAGGGACAGGTCGAAGATGTGGTGCGTAACAGTGGCTTAGCCTATACGATCATTCGCTCGGGCGTGGTCTTCGGCGAGGGAGATGCGTTCATCAACCATATTGCGATGATGCTCCAGAGCAATCCGCTGATTCATCTGATGCCGGGCGAAGGTGAGACTGTCTTACACCCGATTTATATTGACGATCTCGTGCGCTGTATCACGCTCAGCCTCGAATCGCTGAATGCGGTCGATAACACACTTGAAATCGGTGGTATCGAGTATATCACATACGAAGACCTGTTGCTGACGGTGATGCGCGTGACAGGCAATCTACGCCTCATCATCCCCCTGCCGCCCTACGTGATGCGCCCGCTCTCGCGCTTCTTCAGCCTCATCTTGCCGCGCTCAATGATGACTCCGCAGTGGCTTGATATTCTCGCGACCAATCGCACGACCAAGCTGGGCAACGTCTACGAGTATTTCGGTTTTCAACCGCGCCGCCTTGAAGATACCCTGCTGACGTACATGCCCCAGCGCAATCATTTTGTTAAACTGATGCAGAATACTTTCCGTCGTCGTCCGCGTAGCTTGTAAGTAAGGAGAAACGCAACACACATGGTAGACATCACAATTCGCCCTATTCATACCCGTGCCGAAATGGAAGCCGCCGTTGACCTGCAAAAAGTCTACTGGGGTCATGATATGTCTGATATTGTGCCCGTGCATATGCTGTTGTCGATCGCCCGTTACGGCGGGCACGTCCACGCGGCTTTCGCTGGTGAGCGCATGGTCGGCATGTTGATCGGGTTCTTGGGCGCGGATGTCGCGGTTGACGATACGCAGGATGCCTGCAAACGCCTGATGGTCATGTCGAAGCGCATGGTCGTCTTGCCAGAGTATCGGGGCAACAAAATTGGCGAGCGCCTCAAACGCACCCAGCGCGATTTCGCGCGCCAGCACAAGATCGAACTGGTCACATGGACGTTTGACCCCTTGCTCGCACGCAATGCATATCTCAACTTACACAAGTTAGCGGCAACTGGACAGCACTACGAAGAAGATTACTTCGGCGCGGGCGCGACCCACCCGACATTGAGTGCCGACCGCCTGACGGTCAACTGGTGGGTACAACATCTGAGCACGACCGAGCGTCTGAAACAGCCACAGCCACCCGCGCAAACGTTCGGCAACATCGTGAACACCGTCGTCATGACGGATGCGGGGTTGCTCAAACCGATGCACACGTTGAACATCAGCGCGAATGCGTCTGCACAATTGCTAGAAATTCCGCTCGAATTCGTCCCGCTCAATCGTATCGACCCCGATCTCGGCCGAGCGTGGCGCGATCATGTGCGCTATGCTTTCCGATCGTTGCTGGATGCGGGCTTCATCGCGACGGATTTTGTGCGCTTCAAGCAGACGGCGGCAATGCCCGATAGCCCCTTCGCGGATGAGCGCGACCGTGCCTGCTACATCTTCACCCGCGATGATGGCACCTATGACTTCAGCGGATGAGCGATAATAGATTTGATTTTGATGACTCATAAACGGATAGGATGAACAGCTATGCAAACACTGAAAGCGATGACGATTAAAGAGATCAAACTATACCCGATTGCGATGCCGTTGGTCGAGCCGTTGCGGACGAGCTTCGGCATGGAGCCGTACAAAGGCGCGATCATTGTCGAAGTCCTCACGGATACCGGCGTGAGCGGTTGGGGCGAGGCATCGGTCGCGCCGGATCCGGGTTATACCGGCGAGACGATGGGCACCGCTTATCATATTCTGCGGCATTACATGGTCAGCCTGTTGCAAGGCAAGACCATCACCCACCCGACCGAAGCGCAGGCGTTACTGCGCGTAGTGCGCTATCATGAGCACGCCAAACACGGGATCGAATGTGCAGTCTGGGATGCCTTCGCCAAGACGAACGACATGCGCCTCACCGATCTGCTCGGGCAGGTGGCTGGCGAGATGGCAGAGACCGCGCCGGTTGTATCCACCAATCGCGCCACGGTCGGCGTGAGCATCGGCTTGCAGGATACGGACGAAGCCCTCTTCGAGATCATCGACAAGCGATTGGCGCAGGGGTACAAGCGCATCAAGCTGAAAATCAAACCCGGTCAAGACATCGACCTGACGCGCACGGTGCGCGCTCGCTATCCGAACATCATGATTATGGTCGATGCTAACAGCGCCTACACGCTAGCAGATGCCGACCACCTGCAACAGTTGGATGAATATGACCTGCTGATGATCGAACAACCACTGGCATACGATGACATCTACGAACACAGCCAGCTACAACCCCAGCTACAAACGCCCATTTGCCTCGATGAGAGCATCAAAAATGCCAATGATCTGCGCCTAGCACTGGACGTAGAGGCCATTGGTATCCTGAATTTGAAGCCAGCGCGGGTGGGCGGCTTTACAGAATCGCTGGCGATTTATACGATTTGTGTGCAGAACGACCTCCCCTTGTGGATTGGTGGTATGCTGGAAGTGGGCATCGGACGGGCGGCGAACGTCGCGCTGGCGGCATTGCCAGGCGTGACACTGCCCTGCGACATCAGCGCGACTGATCGCTACTTCGACCCCGATCTGACCGAACCGCCTTTCGTGCTGAATGCCGATAGCACACTAGATGTACCGGATGGTGTGGGCATTGGCAGCGATGTCCAGCGCGACCGACTGCAAACTGCGGTGACGACCTGGTACGACCGCAATCAATATAGTTTAGGGTAAATATTATGTTCCAAAATTCACACGTTGCCTTCATCGGTGCTGGCGTTATGGGTGGTACGATGATGGAAGGGATGATCGAGAATCAGTTGATCGCCGCCGAGCAAATCATCGCGGCCGACCCGCATGCCGAACGCGGGGCGCACCTCAGCCAGACGCTCGGCGTGCGATATACGACGAGCAATGTCGAAGCCGCCGAGAAAGCCGATGTGCTGGTTTTGTCGGTTAAACCACAACATCTTGAGCGCGCCCTGCACGAAATTCGTGGGCGGGTCGATGGTCTGCCACTCGTGGTGAGCATCGTCGCCGGCAAGAAAATCCGCGATATTGCCGAAGACCTGCATAATAGCCGCATTGTACGCGCAATGCCCAACACGCCGGGACAAATCCGGCAGGGCATCAGCGTGTGGACAGCGACCTACGAAGTGATGGACGAGCACAAGCAAATGGCGCGGGCGATTCTACAATCCTTGGGCGATGAAATTTACGTCGATGATGAGAGCTATCTGGATATGGCGACCGCGCTCAGTGGCAGTGGGCCGGGCTTCGTCTTTATGTTCATCGAGGCGATGATTGATGCCGGCGTACGCATGGGCTTTAGCCGTACCCATGCCGAGAAGCTGGTCTTACAGACTTTCAAGGGGTCGATCCAATACGCGATTGAATCTGAGACGCACCCGACGATTTTACGCAATCAGGTGACTAGCCCTGGGGGCACGACCGCCGCCGGTTTATTCGAAATGGAAAAGCTAGGATTTCGCACGGCAATCGCTGAGTCGGTGTGGGCGGCGTACCAACGCTCAATCGAGCTGGGCGACGATAACGACTGACAGCGCGTTGTCGTCATATGCGGGTGAGCCAGCGGCTATCGTGCGCTGGCTCACCTGTGGTATCTAACTTACAGTTTCTCAGCGATGCTCTTCGCCTGCGTGAACAACAACAGATAGTCTGGGCCGCCTGCTTTGCTATCGGTGCCGCTCATATTGAAGCCGCCGAAGGGATGCACGCCGACCAATGAACCGGTGCATTTGCGGTTGAAGTACAGATTGCCGACGTGGAACTCGCGCCGCGCTTGTTCGAGACGTTCGCGCTTCTTGCTGTAGACCGCACCCGTCAAGCCGTACTCGGTATCGTTAGCGATACGAATCGCATCATCGAAATTCTGCGCGCGGATGATCGCCACGACCGGCCCGAAAATCTCCTCTTGCGAGATGCGCGCATCCGGATCAACATCGGTGAACACTGTCGGCTCAATGAAGTAGCCATTATCATCTGTCTCGATGACCTGCCCCCCCGTCGCCAGCGTTGCTTCTTCTGTGCCGATTTTGATGTAATCACGAATTTTATTGAATGCGTCTTGATCGACGACAGGCCCCATGTAAACGTCGTTGCCGGCATCCGTCGCGCCGACTGCGAGCGCCTTCGTGTGTTCGAGCACGCGCTCGACGACTGAGTCATACACATCATCGACGATAATCGCCCGTGATCCTGCCGAGCATTTCTGCCCCTGAAAGCCGAAGGCACTGCTGACGATGCCCTGTGCCGCCGCATCTAGATCAGCCGTCTCATCAACCAGGACAGCGTCCTTGCCGCCCATCTCTAAAATCATACGCTTGAGCCAGATTTGCTCGGGCTGGACTTGTGCCGCCTTGGCGTAGATTTCTGTACCAACGGCACGCGAGCCAGTGAAGACCACGAAGCGCGTCTTGGGATGCTCGACCATGCGCCCACCAGCGACGGCCCCATCAGCGCCTGTGATGAAGTTCAACACCCCGTCCGGCAAGCCATCATCGTAGAAGAGTTGCGCGACGTGCCAGCCAATCAGCGGGCTTTGTTCAGCCGGTTTAAGGACAGCCGTATTACCGCTGACGATCGTCGCGCTGGTCATGCCGGTTAAGATCGCATTGCAGAAGTTCCACGGCGGGATCACAGCCCCTACACCTAGCGGAATGTAGCGATAGTCGAGTTGTTCTTCCAGCGGGCTTTCGTATAGCTGATGGCTACTATCGGCGATGCGTACCATCTGGCGTGCATAATATTCGAGGAAGTCGATCGCTTCGGCAGTATCGGCATCAGCTTCAACCCAGCTTTTGCCAACTTCGAGCACCATAATCGCGCTGAACTCGTGCTTGCGGCGGCGCATCTCAGCCGCGACTTTCAACAGGTAGCGCGCTCGTTCTTCGGTGGGGGTGTGTTGCCATGTCT
This sequence comes from Anaerolineae bacterium, assembly GCA_034437755.1. Classification (GTDB taxonomy): domain Bacteria; phylum Chloroflexota; class Anaerolineae; order Aggregatilineales; family Phototrophicaceae; genus JAUZRW01. The sequence continues at coordinate 84,232 of DAOTTV010000078.1, forward strand.
GGAAGGCCTCATACGCCGCTTCGATCGCCATATCCGCATGGTCAGCGGTGGCATCGGCAAATGTCCCCAGCACTTCGTCGGGGCGTGCGGGATTCACGGAGTCAAAAGTATTAGGGGTGGTCACTTCTTTGCCGCCGATAATCAAGGGATAGGTGTGACCGAGATACTCATTTTTCACTTTATCCAGCGCGGCTTTGAACTGCGCGATATTCTGCGGATCGCTAAAATCAGTCAGCGCTTCGTTACGATATTCAGTTAACATCAAAAATCTCCTTCGGTAAAGTCTATTTGTAGCCTCGATTGTACTGAATTCAGTTGTTTCATACAAAGGGTCTTGTGTGTTTTATATAGGTGGACACGGTGTTTCTGGTGTGGGCGATTGATGGCCGGAATCAAAACAGGTGTCCACGTGAGCATGGACACCTGTTTCTTTGTGCCGAAGGTGGGAGTCGAACCCACACTCCCGTAAAGGGAACTACGCCCTGAACGTAGCGCGTCTGCCAGTTCCGCCACTTCGGCTTGGCTTTTCAACATTATATAATCATACCATGATGGCGGCAGAAGTCAAGCATGAGTCACCGAATTTTGATGGAATTAGGTCAACATCTGCATAACGATGGTTCATCCGCATCTTGCATCCTCTGCTATTCTCCGTTAGAACTACACAGTCAACTACTAAGGAGAGAAATGGATGGACTCGGGTTATACAAAGATCAGTCGCAAATCACGCGGCGGTCAGCGTGGCGGTTGTTTACAATCGATCTGGAGTTTGATGCTGGTGGGCTTCATGGTCGGGATTATCCTCAGCGCGGTTATCGGCGGTGGGTTGCTTGTCAGCGGCTTGCTCCCCGGCATTGATGGCGGCCCCGCGGCGACTGTTATCGCGACGCAACTGGTCGAAGTCGAGCAGATTGTCACGTCAGATGCACAGGTGGCGGCGGTCGTCACGGCGACGACAGGCGCAACAGCAACGCCGGTGCAACCGACCCCAACGCCGACCAGCACAGCGACCGCCTTGCCAACGGCAACATCAATACCGCCCACCGCACCGCCGAGCGCGACACCCGATTTCACGATTTCTGGCGCTGTCGAAAATGAAGTCTCGATTCGTTACGGCCCCGGCACCAATTACCCGCGCTTGGCACTGGCACAAGCCGACGAGCGTTTCCAGATTACGTCATGGCACAGCCAATTGCCGTGGATACAAATTCGCTACGATGGCTCACCGACGGGCTACGGATGGGTTTTCGATCAGTTGCTGGTCGATTTGCGCGGGGATTATCGCACGCTGACCCCGATCACAACAGCTGTGCTGAACTTGCCGACGCTCACGCCGACTCCCTCGGTGATTCAGAGTGGCGCGTCCTTTGTCGATGTGGAATTGAGTCCGGAATTTGTCGCGCTGGGGGATGAGTTATTCAACATCATGCTTGATGCCGGCTTCGACCCGGAGACGCGCTATTTCGGGTCGCTATACTTGCTCGATTTACAGACGGGCGAAGCGCTCAGCTTTGGCGAGGATATTGCATATAGCGGCACTAGCGTCAACAAGATTTCGATTTTGCTGGGTTTATATCGCTCATTGACGGCACCGCCTAATCAAACGCTCGCCAATAACATTGCTAACACAATGATCTGTAGCGAGAACAGCAACACCAATCAATTGATTTCTGTGATTGGTGGCGGCAACGAATGGCAAGGGGCCGAGCGCATCACCGAGACACTCCGCATGATCGGCATCGACGACTCGTATCTGCTCGCGCCCTATACCGTCGATCCCGCGAACCCACCAGTGCCCCCCGCCCCGCTCGCTGTGCCAGAGACCAGCGTCAATCAAGAGCGAGCGTTCCCGGAACCCTATAATCAACTGACAGTCGAAGATGCCGGACGCATGTTGAGCAGTATCTATCAATGCGCTTATCAAGAGTCAGGCCCGCTGATCGAGAATTTTCCGGCGAACACTTACGAACCGCGCGAGTGCCGCCAGATGATCCATGTGATGGCGAATAACGACGTTGACGGCTTACTACGGGCAGGCGCACCCGCGCAGACGCGTGTCGCGCACAAGCACGGTTGGATTGATGCGACCCACAGCAACGCGGGGATCTTCTTCACACCGGGTGGGGATTATGTGCTGGCGATGAGCATTCATAGCAATGTCGAGGATGCGACCGGCAATCGCTATCTGTCCTTCCAGAATGCACCGATTTCGTCCTTGCCAGCCTTCGCCGAGGTCTCGCGCACCGTTTACAATTATTACAATCCACAAGCGCCCCTCACTAGCATCCGTGAAGGCTTCATCCCTGATGCCCCCAGTTGTAACTACGCCGGCACACGCCTCGTTGATGACTTGATGCAACCGGTCTGGAATCAATAGCAAACAAAAGGGGGAGCGATACGCTCACCCCATGTTGATCGGTCGCAGGAAAAACCCGCATGGTAACAGCGTGGTTTAGCCTTTGACTGACCCGGCCGTGAGACCGCCGACAATTTGATCTTGTAGCGCGAGATAAATCATGACCACAGGCACCGCCGCTACCAGCGCACCCGCCGCAAATTTACCCCAATCACGGTTGAAATCGGCATTGATGAAGTTATACAAGCCAACCATCAGCGTCCAGTTCTCTTTATCGCGCAGGAGTACCCGCGCCAGCACAAACTCGTTGAATGTACCGACGAACGCCAGTACCCCCACCACCGCGAGAATCGGACGCACGAGCGGGAAAATCAACAACCAGAAGATTTGCCAGTGCGTCGCGCCGTCAACCAGTGCTGATTCGTCGATATCGCGCGGGATCGAGTCGAAGAAGCCCTTCATCAACCACGTGTTGATGCCCATCGCACCGCCGAGATAGACGAGAATGATGCCGCCGAGACTATCCAGCCCGAACAAACCGATCCAGTCCCAGTTGATGAACGCGAGGAAGGGAAGTGCCTGTGGGATGACCTCCGGCAGTTGTCCGATCTGCTGTAAGATCAGGAACAGCGCGACCATCGCCAGCAAGTTCGGAAATACTTGCAAGAGCAAGATACCGAGTAGCATCTGCCGGCGACCCCAGAAGCGAAAGCGCGAGAAGGAATACGCACTCAGCGCTGTGAACAACACGGTGAGTATCGTACTGGTTGAGGCGACGATGAAGGAGTTGAACAACCAGTTCCAATACGGGAAAGTATCCAACTCTTCGATCAAGAGCGCGTTGAAATTCGCAAACAGTTCTTCGGTACTATTAACCCCCTGCGGGATCAATCCCTGTGTCGCTAGCTGTCCGGTTGGGTTAAACGCCGATGAAGCGATGAACAGCACCGGGAACAGGGCGAATATCATCGCGATGATGATAATAAAGATACGGAGCGTGTTACCGACGATGAGATCACGACGGGAGATGACCATCCCCGACCCAGCGGGTGAGCGATCCGGTTGTTTGGATTTTTGTTTAGACATTTTCGCCAACCTCCTCCCATGTGCGTGTAAAGCGATACTGGAGCAATGTCACACCAGCGACGAGGATGAAGTTGATGATGGTAATTGCCGATGCATAGCCATAATCAGCTCCGTTGCGATTGCCAAAGGCCAGATTATACGTATAACTGATGAGAATATCAGTATACCCCGCCGGCGTTGGTGAATTGGGTATCGGTGGATTACCCTGCGTCAAGGCTTCGATGATTAAGTAGTTATTGAAGTTAAAGACGAAGGATGCGATCAACAGGGGCCCGACAGTGACCAGCAACAATGGCAAGGTAATCTGCCAGAAGCGATCGACCGGACTCGCGCCATCGACGGCGGCGGCTTCGTAGATGTCAGACGGAATCGCCTGTAAAGCACCGCTACAGATCAACATCATATAGGGATAGCCCAGCCACAGATTGACGACGATGATCACCACCCGCGCCCAGATCGGATCACCGAACCACGTCACGCGTGCGGCATCGCCAAAGAGCGAGATTAAGGTCTCGTTGATCAAGCCGAAGTTCTCGTTGAACAACCCTCGCCAGACCACAATCGCAATCACGCCCGGTATGGCGTAAGGAATGATGAGAATCGAGCGCACGAGTTTCTTGCCCGGTATGACGACATCGTTCAAGATCAAGGCCATGAACAAGCCGACGACGAAGGTTGTGAAGACCGACAAGAAGGCGAACATCACTGTCCAGATGAAAATCTCAATCAGCGGCCCGCGTAATCGTTCATCACTGAAGAAGCGCATGAAGTTAAACCAGCCTACGTTGACCCGATAACCCGGATTCAGAATTTCACCTGTCGAGCGTGCTTCAAAGTATCCTTTTTCGTCATTGGCATCATAGACGACGCCTGTCTGTTGGTTAACGAGCGCATCTTGCTCATTATCGTACAGATACAGACGTTCAAGCGGACGCGCGGCTTCGCTGAAGTTTCGCACTGCCGCAGTATCATCCTCTGTGCCGAAGGTCGTCTCTTGCAATGTGCCGAGTAAGGGTGCGAGTTCCCGCCGCGGGACTTGTGTATACCCGTTGTATGTCTCGGGCAAGTCATCCGATGACAAATCGTCGATTGTCTCAATCGGATCACCCACAGGCGCGAAAGCGTATTCGATTGTCCCGTCATCAGCTGAACGGGTGAGTAGTAGCGCGAGGTCGTCGGCATCATCGCGATACAGCGACCAGCTATACGTCAGCGCGTCATCCGGCGCGTAGAGATACTGTCGATTGGTTTCGAGCTGTCGGATTGTTTGTTGTTTGGTAAAGAGATGCCCAGGCGAGAGACTGCCGTAGTTCGTAAAAGCCGTATAAACAGTATAAAAAATCGGATAGACAACAAGGATCGTGACAAAGAAAAGCCCCGGTGCCATCCAGCGCAGAGGATAGAGCGCCGGTACGAAAGAAATGACATTGACTCCGACCACAGCAACCGTCAACACGATGCCGAGTCCGTAAGTTCCGTTGAAGAACAGCCCATAGATTAAGATCAGGGCGAGCGAATCAAGGAACATGAGCAAGCCGTAACGCAGAACTGTTAAAACAGTGGAGTCCCCACCAACGGGGGACTCCACTTTCCGTTTTTCGGAAACGGTGGTAGCCATACGTTTATTCCACGTCGGCGACTACTACATTCGTTTCGTCGTCGTAGGTGAAGGTCACGGTTGCATCTTCTGCCAATGATAGCGTGTAGTTCGCGCCATCAGCTTCACCCTCAACGCCGTAGTTCTCATCCCAGCCACCATTCATAGCGATCTTGTATTCATAATCGCCTGCGGGGATTTCAAGTGTGATGCTATAAGTGCCATCATCTTGTAGTGCGAGGAAGGTGGCTTCGCAAGCCGGTTGCCAGTCACCATCACAGCCGACAAGGCTTTGGAAGCTACCGGGCAGACCGATGATACGTTCTTCGGATTGCACCAGTTGGATAGCTTCGTTGATCTGGACAACAGCGTTGTTGTAGGTCTGGGTAGCGTCTTCGCCTTGGCTGACCAGCGTCTGAGCATCACCAGCCGCGCCCCAGACAGCACCCATTTCAGGAATAGCAGGCATGGCAACGGCGGTTGTACCGGCGTTCACGAAGCCTTCTACGTTGGGGTCTAAGCTGGTATCAACGCCGAGGAATGCCGGCGGGCGACCTGCTGAGTCGAAGATAGCTTGTTGGAATTCGAGCGTGGCGACGTATTCTTGCAAGAAGATTTCAGCCAGCAGTTGGTTATCGCTGAAGTTGCTGATCATGATACCCTGCACACCGCTGAAGGGCGATGCCACCGCTTCTTCGACTGTTGCTGATGCGGGGAAGGGATCAATGCTGTAAGGCACGCCAGCTTCCGAGATACGTTGCGAGAACCACGGGCCAGTCACGAACATTGCCAGATCGCCTTCTTCGAAGAGCGCGAACACTTCGTCACCACCGACGTTGGGCACCATGTATTCGTTCGTATACATGGTTTCCATCCATTCAGCCGCGGCTAAGCCACCTTCGCTGTTCAAGCCGACATCAGCGGGGTTATAGCTACCATCTTCGTTGAAGCCGAAGATGTAACCGCCGAAAGCAGTGAAGATCGGGTGGGCGTGGTAAGGATCACCAGTCTGCACGAGGAACGCATATTGCGGGCTGTCTTCGCTAGCGGCGAAGTCCTCCGCCAGTTGGGTGATTTCTTCGATGCTTTGCGGGGCTTCGGGGACGAGATCAGTATTGCGGATGAGCGCGATATTCTCGAAGTTGGTGGGTACACCGTACAACTTACTGTTGAAGGTGAGCGCGTCCAGCGTCGAGGGGACGAAATCACCAGCTTTGTCGCCCAGTTCGATCGGCACCAGTGCCCCGTTCGATACCAGCAGACCGAGCCAGTCGTGTGCACCAACGAGAATATCCGGGCCTTCGCCCACTGGACCCGCCACGAGCAATTGATCGCGGATATCGTTGAAGCCGATTTCAACCACGTTGAGTTCAATACCCAGTTCTGCCTCAACGTCATCGGCAACATCGAGGAAAACGCCCGAGCGTTCGCCATCAGCCCAAACGGTCAGCACGTTGCCCTGTGCGAACGCACTGCTGATCGTACCGAGCAAAAGCGATGCGACCAATAAAACTAATAGAAGTTTATTCCGTGACATCTATAGAACCTCTCTAAAATATTTGTAGTATATAGAACATCTTTTGGTTGTGTCTGCTACATGAGTAGCAAATGAATTGTGGCATACAGATCAGCCCCAGCGCAAGAGATAATTACATCTTTCCCGTATGTTATGCATCGCGCAGACTGAACGTTGCCAACGCGCCTAAATATAACATTAAAATCTGCGTTTTGCATATGTTTGCTTTGTGCACTTATGACAAAGATCAGGTTTATAATCCGACATTTTGCTGTAATATCTGACGATTTTATCGTACAGCCTGTGGCAGAGTGGCACGCATTTTGTCATATATCGCTATATACGCGGGCAAGTCAAGCTATTGTGTCGGCTAGCATCCGATTGTCGCCGCGTTTATGTGTCAGTTTGCAGGTTATCAGGGCAGATGTGGCGCAGATACACCCACGTATAGATGCCGGTTGCGTGTCCATCATCCCACACGGGTTGGATGGCATAATTGCCTACCGGGTTGATCGATGCCACATCATAAGACCGCGCCGGAGTCAGGTTGAGGATATTATCGGGCGCATGAGCGATCCCCATATTCTGATGCCCGCCGCGACATTCAACACAGGGGCAGGCTTCGCGCAAGTGTGACAGCGGATAATGACACACATGATCATCTGACCAGACGATTTCGAGGAACATATTTTGCTTATCTTGCTTATTGAGTGTGATCGCTTTCGGGCGGAGTTTAGTGGTCATTGGGCTTTTCATTTCGCTATGTCTATATCTAATTGGATCATCATCCTATAACGAAAAAGGGACGCTGACTAGCATCCCTCAACAGTCGTTATCAATACACATGTGTTACACGCGGGGTTACGCCGTGACGACCATCATCGAGATCAAGAACACGCCGATCAATAAGGCCGCTACGAGTGTGACGATACACCCCATGCCGACAACTGTCCCCGTGATCAACGGGTTACACCCTTGTTGTTCTTCTTCCATTTTTGTATACCTCAGCAGAAAGTCTTTTTGTTTAAACTGGCGCACATTGTAACGCAAAATTGCCATTTGTCGCATGATGAGTTTAGAAAGATCGTCTATAATCACAACACGACGGTTACACTACGGCAGGGTCAGTCATAGCTTTATCGTCACAGCATTTGCTAGAATGACAATTATTATCTGCACGTTGGAGACAAAGACACCACATGACATTACGAGTAAGCGCGTTCTTGCTTCTCTTACTGGGCTTGACAGCCTGCTTAGGGATGCCACAACAAATTGAATACACCATCGAAGTGCCGGTCACGCGTGAGGTCACCCGCGTCGTGACAGTCGTCGTTGGCGAAAACCAGACCCTCGCTGATGACCAACCTACAGCTATTCACACGCCCACCGCCCTCCCTGTGACAGTCACCCCAGCGGCTAGCCCCTCGCCCGAGCCGTTCCCATCCCCCCAAGCGGGTCGCTTTGTCGTCGCCCAGCAACGATTCCAGAATGGAGCGATGCTCTGGTTGCAACCGATTGACCAAATCTGGGTGCTGAGTATCGACGATGAGGATAACCAAATCTGGGAAATTTACGAAGATAATTTTGAAGAAGGAATGCCGGAGTTTGATCCTGAGATACAATCACCGCGATCCGGGTTATACCAGCCCGTGCGCGGCTTCGGCATGTTATGGCGACAAAATGAGAGCGTCCGCGATCAATTAGGCTGGGCACTGGGGGAAGAAGTTGGTTACACAGCCAATTACGAGTATCATTATGGTGGGACTGTCGAAAATGGCGAATACGTGCAAGGTCCCGGCTATCATCTGGTGCAGACGATTTCAGGTGAGATTTACCGATTTAACGAAGGTATCATGACGTGGGAAGTTATAAATGATGGATAATCTACGCGAATGGGACATCAGTCCCGCATCGCCCGTCGCGCTACAACTAGCGGCGGATGCGCGGTTAAACCGGACGAGCTATACGAATGACCAGACGTGGGACGTACGCATCGGGCGCGGTGACACGCCGGCAATTGCCCTGCACACCAAATACGGCTTTCGCGTGGGCTTGGCGAGCCTCGTGCCGATGTGGTTACATGACGGGCGCATCATCTACCAGGCGCAGACCTACCACCGGCCCAGCGCCATCACGCACTTTGCGCCCAATTACATCGCCGCCAACGCGAAGATTCTGTCATCTATCCGCCTACACGCCGAGCATATCGCGCTCAGTTCACAGGCGATTGGTGGGATTTATACGTTGCACAATACGAGCGATAAAGCCGTGACCCTGCGCTTTGAACTCTTCGGGCATGTGGGGGCACGCGGCAAAGAGCAGAAGCTAGCGATTATCACGATGGCGGATGGCGGACACGCGCTCTCGATGACATCTATGCCGACCTTGAGTCCGGTTGTCTTGATGGAAGGCGGCACGGCGAGTGATCTCAGCAGTCGCTCGGCAAGTCCCAAAATCGGCACAGACATCAGCATTCCGGCGGCAGGTACAGTGACCATGCGCTGGGTACACGTCGGGCAGGGGGATGTGCGCCGGTCGTTACAAGAGGCGCGGCAATGGCTCGCACAAGATTGGACGGCGTTTCGCGCCGCGATCGACCATGCCGCGCGCGCGATTCCACAGATACAGACCAGCAATCTCGATTGGGATTTGGCGATTGCGGCATCGTATAATTACGCCCATCAAGCCGTGCTTCGTCCGGCGGGTATCCTCCCGCATGAGACGCTCATCGCCCAGCGCACGCCAGAAGTGGGCTTCAGCCTTAAGGGGAACGGCACAGATTATCCGCGCACATGGGCGGGGCAAGACCCCTTGCTGAGCTATATGATCGCGCCGATACTGGGCGCAGAAGGCGTGATTCGCAATTATATTGCCGCTCAGCGCGATGATGGCTACATTGACCTGAAGCCGAGTCCCTCCGGTGAAAATAGCAACCTGCTCTGCCTGCCGCTTCTGGCGCGTACAGCGTGGCACATCTACTTGCGGACGGAGAATCGCGCGTTCGTCACTGATGTCTTCCCCGCCCTGCGTCGCTTCTTCGATCATTGGCTCGCGCAAGATGACGACGGCGACGGCTATCCTGAATGGCACGCCGATGCCCAGACAGGCTATGCCGCCCTGCCGACCTTCGCACCGGCGCGGGATTGGTCACAAGGAGCCGACATCACCACTGTCGAAACGCCGGATTTGCTCGTGTATCTCATCAAGGAAGCCGAGAGCCTCGCCCAGATGGCGCACCTGCTCAACGATGATGCGGGTGCGCGGCGCTTGCGCGACCAAGCCGATGCCCTGCGCGCCAAGCTAGAAGCCCTATGGCAAGGCGATCATTACGCCTATCGTGATCGTGATACTGACATCACCACCAACGGCATGATTCTGTTGGAAGAAGGCGCGGGCGATCAAACGCATGTGATCGATCAAGCCTTAGCCGTGCCCAACCGCCTCATCGTCAAAGTGATCGGCGGTATCTCGCACACACCACAGATCACACTCCACGTCGAAGGCACCGATCATGAGGGCAACACGATTAGCGAGCAAGCCAGCACCAAACAATTCACATGGATCGACGGACAAGGCGTGTATACGACACAGCGCGTCTTCAGTCATATTCACACCATTCGCTGTGATGGTCTGAGTCGTGTCTATCATCTATATACGCGCACGATGGACACCACCGCCCGCGATATCAACGCGCTCTTGCCGTTGTGGGCCGGCATCCCCGATGAACGCGCACAATCGCTGGTCAGCTTATTGTCGGACTCAGCGCATTTCCTGCGGGCGAACGGCATCACGATGACGGATGCCAGCGGCGCGTACTTTGACCCCAGCAACGCCGACGGTGCCGGTGGCATCTGGCTCTACTGGAACACGATTCTCTGTGAGGGCTTGATCGACAACGGTCAGGGGGCGCTCGCCAGCGATGTGACCAAAACCATCCTCAAGATGCTGGTTGACGTGCTATCGACCGAGCATGAGTTCGGGCAATTTTATCATAGCGATGTCTCACGCGGGCTGGGCGAGAAGAATCACATGCTGGGCGTCGCCCCGCTGTTGCTCTTGAATAGACTCTTCGGCGTGCGTGTTATATCATCAGGGCGTGTATGGCTCGATAAAACATTTGCATGGGGGCGCGGTGTCACGATTCGCCAGCACGGGGTTTACGTGCGGCGGACGAACAAGCGTATCAAGATTGTCTTTCCATCCGGCTATGAGCAAGAACTCGACCCAACGCTCGCTGAGGCGCAATATATCGATGACCCGGATGCACAGACCAGACCTACCCCGCCGATGATCGACATCACACGCGCAGACCCGCAACAGGCAGTTGACACGCGACCAGAGGAAGCAGAGCCAGCACCTGCCCCCCGCGTCATAATCGAAGTAGAATACGAAGACTGATTATTATGGATGAGACGATCCACGCATCATTGCCCATTTACGAGTATATTTTGCGAACGACGGCGGATGGTGTCATCATCCTCGCTGATGGCATCATTCAGCATGTGAACCCGGCGGCGGCGGCGATGCTAGCGATGACGACCGAGACCTGCATCGGCGCTTATCCGCGTGATGTCGCGACGTTTCGTGATAATCCGGCACTGTTGCGGCTCGTCACTGGCTCAGGCGAACAACGACTCGACGTTCATCTGCCCCGCAAGCGCATCGCACAGGGACTTGCCGATACACTCGATACGGGCGAGCGCATCGTCCTCCTGCAAGATGTGACCGAAAAGCGGAGCATCGAAGATCGCCGCGAGATGCTAAGCAAAGCTATCGCGCATGATTTACGCAACCCGATTTCGGCAATCGCTGGCTTTGCTGATTTAATCCAGCGTTTTGGTAGCCTCAACGCGAACCAGACCAAGTATTACAAGCGCATCAAAGAGACTACGTCCAAATTACACGAGTTGGTTAAGTCGCTGGTAGACCTCGCGTGGATCGAAGCTGGTATGCCCCTAGAACATCTGCCGATTCGCATTCACGACTTAATCCAGCGAGCTGTGCGCGATCTCAGTGATCTTGCATCCAAGCGCAACATCGGCATTCTTGTCTCTGTACAAACGCCGCTACCAATCGTCATGGGCGATCCTGATCGCCTGTATATGGTGATTCACGCCCTCTTACACAACGCGATTATCTACTCGCCGCCAGAGAGCAACGTCGCCATCCATGCGTGGGGCGATACACATGAACTCTCGTGCAGTGTGGGCGATCGCGGTTTTGGCATCCTCGATAGCGAGATCGACCTGATTTTCGACCGTATGTATCGCTCGCGCGATGAGCGCGTGCGCGAAGTCGCCGGCGGTGGATTGGGCTTGACGCTGGCAAAGACGATCGTCACGCGACACGGCGGAGATTTATGGGTGAATAGCATCTTCGACGAAGGAAGCACCTTTATGTTCGTTCTTCCTGTGGTGGACTTGTGAAAAACCACAACTGACCATACCTATTCTACGTATTCATTGACAAGACATTTCACACCGACTGGCATCATCTGTGCCAGCATAACCCAACCGAACATTTAATTGATGATAGGCATATATATATGGGATTTCGTCGCGGTAGACGCGCAAACATCAAAGAGAAAGAGCAAGATATACCCGATGTTGATATTCAGTGGACGCGCCTCGTCGCGTATTTGCGTCCGTATGTGTTACGGATGCTGGTGGCGATTGTCGCGCTGGTCATCAGCGCCAGCTTGAGCCTCGTGTTCCCGGCAGTGATTGGCGGCGTGGGCGAGATTCCCGGCGTGCTGGATACCGTGTTACAGGGCGGCAACTTACAGATACTCAATATGATCACGCTGGGCTTGTTAGTTGTATTTCTGGTGCGATCGCTGACGACCTTCATCGAAACTTACAATCTCAACTATATTGGTGAGCGCATCGTGGTTGATGTCCGTAAAGAGTTATACGACCAATTACACAAGCTCTCGCTTGATTTTTATGCCGAGCGGCGCGTCGGCGAAATTATCAGTCGCCTCTCTAGCGATGTGACGTACATCCGCAACGTGCTAACATCGAACGTGACGACCTTGCTCCAGCAATTGCTGGTGATGATCGGGTCGGTTGCGATCATGCTGTTCATCAACTGGCGCTTGAGCGCGTTCATCATCGTGCTGATTCCGGTGATTATGCTGGTGGCAGTCACCTTCGGGACGTATCTGCGGCGCATCACGACGCGCATTCAAGATGAAATCGCCTTCGCTAGTATTGTCGCTGAGGAATCGTTCCAGAACGTGCGCGAAGTGAAGAGCTTCGCCCGCGAGACTTTCGAAGTCAATCGCTATAACAGCGCAATCGACAAAGCCTTCAACGCAACTATCGGTCGCTTGCGCGTGAGTGCGGCCTTCACATCGACAGTCGCGTTTCTGGGTTTCGGCGGTATCGCGCTGATTTTGTGGTTCGGCGGGCGCGAAGTGCTACAGGGACGCTTGAGCGCAGGCGAGTTAATCGCATTCTTGATCTACGGCTTGACGGTTGCCGGCAGTTTCGCCTCGCTGATTAACCTGTATTCATCCGTACAAGAAGCATTAGGGGCGATGAAGCGCATCTTCCAGATTATGGAACTCGTGCCACAGATCAGCGATAAAGACGACGCGCAAGCACTCCCGCGTATCGACGGGCGGATTGAGTTCGACAACGTTACATTTAGCTATGACGATAAGCAGGATGTGTTGAAGCATATCCAGCTAGATATTGCCGCCGGCGAGATTATCGCGCTGGTCGGCCCCAGTGGGGCGGGCAAGACGACCACGCTCAACCTGATTCCACGCTTCTGGGATGTGACAGCGGGGGCGCTTCGCATCGATGGCATCGACGTGCGCGACGTGACACAATCGAGCTTACGCTCACAGGTCGGCATCGTCCCCCAAGAGACCTTGCTCTTCGGCGGTACCATCCGCGAGAATATCCTGTATGGGCGGTTAGAGGCGACCGAGGACGATCTTATTGCCGCCGCCCGCGCCGCCAACGCCCATGAGTTCATCGCGAACTTGCCCGATGGCTACGAAACAGTCGTCGGCGAGCGCGGTATTCGTCTTAGCGGGGGGCAACGACAACGAGTCGCCATCGCGCGCGCCATCTTGAAGAACCCGCGCATCCTGCTCTTAGACGAAGCCACCAGCAGTCTCGATAATGAGAGCGAACATCTGGTGCAAGAAGCCCTCACCCGCTTGATGCAAGACCGCACAACCTTGATTATCGCGCATCGCTTGAGTACGGTACGGATCGCGCATCGCATCGTCGTGATGAACGCGGGTGAAATTGTCGAACTCGGCACACACGAAGACTTACTCGCACGTGACGGGCTGTACGCTAAATTATACGACATGCAATTCCGCAGAGATGATTTGATCGGCGCGGATTAGTGAAGGAAATCCATTGGCGAAGAAGAATCCAATTTACGTCATCACCGATTTGATACTGGATAACACCCAGTACAGCACAGACGACAAGGTACTGATGCTCTCAGCCAAGAGCTTAGATGTGATCGAAGCAATTGCTAAGGTCGCGCAGAGCGTCGGCGTTTACGATCACAGCTATCACCAGTTGCAGAACGTCCACACGGCCGTCCGTCAGGATAACATCCAGCTTTATCAGGATGTTTATCCGCAAGATGTGCGTCCCTATGATAAGGCGCACATTATCGTACCCAAGGGGCGCGATGTCGGGCGGGCGATGCTGTGGTCAGCAATGCACGCCGTGCGCGAAGGCGGGCGGATTTACATCACTGGCGCGACCAAAGGGGGCGCGAAAACGCTGATCAAAGATGCCGAAGTTCTCTTCGGTAATGCGAGCGTCCTCGGCTACAAGCAAAGCCAACGCATCGCCCAGATTAATCACAACGGGGCGGCGGATTACCCCGCAGAATGGGGGCAACTGCCGACCGAGTTACAGCATATTACCCTCGATACTCCACACGGGACGATCACTGTGGGGACGATGGCGGGCGTATTCAGCCATGGTGAGCTAGACGACGGCACTGAATTTTTGCTCAAGCATACGGTACTACGCGGTGAGCAGAGCGTGCTCGATCTCGGTTGTGGGTATGGCATCATCGGGGCGACACTCGCGCCGATGGTCGCGCAGGTAACGATGGTAGACGACGATTTGCTGGCTGTACGCTGTGCGCTGGCGACTGCCGAACAGCAAGGTCTGAGCAATGTCACAGTACAAGCCAGCCACATCTACAGCACCGTGCGCGATACCTACGACCTGATCATCAGCAATCCGCCCTTTCATCAGGGGGTCGATGTCAGCACGACCGTCAGCGAGCGCATGATTCGACGTGCCCCGAACTATCTCAGTCGCGGCGGGCGCATGTTGATCGTCGCCAACGACTTCTTGAAATACGAGCCGATTTTCGATGAACACTTCGCCGATTTTCGGATTGTGGCGCGCAATAACAAATATAAGATCATCGAAGGCATTGTCTAACATGAGCCAGTTGAAAGACCAAGCCGCATTCGTGACCGGCACGACGGGCTTTCTCGGTGGTGCGCTGGTGCATCGTCTGGTAGCCGAAGGGATGCAGGTCAAAGCCCTCGCCCGTGACCTCACCCGCGCCGCTTACATCCGCGACCTGCCCGCAGTCGAGATTGTGCGCGGCGATATCACCGACGTGCGGGTGATGACCGATCTCATTCGTGATGTCGATGTGGTGTTTCACGTCGCGGCGGCAACCAGCGGCCCGATGAGCCTGCAAACCCGCGTCAACGTCGATGGCACGCGCAACGTGGCACAGGCCAGCGCCACAGCAGGCGTGCAACGTCTGGTACACGTCAGCAGTATCGCCGTCTACGGTTATCAGTATCGCGGAGTCATCACGGAAGATACGCCACATTTGCCCGGGCGCACCGCCTATAGCGTCACCAAGTCGCAGGCAGAGAGCGAAGTCCAGCGTGTCGCCGTCGAGACCAATCTCGCCTACAGTATCATCCGCCCCGGCATGATCTATGGCGAACGCAGTGGTGCATGGACAGTGAGTATGTATCGACTGGCGACAATCGACCCGACACCCTTCATCGGCGCGGGAGAGGGCACAGCATACCCAATTTACGTCGGGGATGTGGTTGATATGATGACCTTACTCGCCACACACCCCGACGCTATCGGCGAAGCCTTCAACTGTGTGATGCCCGACCTGCCGACTTTCCGCGAGTTCATCGGGTACTATCAGGCAATGGCGGGACATCAAAATTGGCTCAGTATCCCGCCGCGTGCCGTGCAGAGCATCGCGCCCCTGCTGAGACTGATCCGCCGCTTCCGTGATGATCCAGCTGATATTAGCGACCTTATGACTTACATCGAGAGTTCGGTCAGTTACAGCATGGACAAAGCCCAGCACCAACTAGATTGGCACCCGCCAACGTCGCTAGATGTCGGCATGGCGCGGAGCGCGGCTTACTTGATCGAACAAGGGCTGTTATGACGCTGGCACTGGTGGTGCTGGGGATGATGATCGTACTTGGTGCGCTCATCTGGTGGCTAGTGTTCGAGACGGAAGGCGTCTATCTGGGCAAACGCGCCGTCATCTGGCTCTATGATGTCTACGCGACACGCTACGATCGCATCGTCCAGCACGACGATTTTGAAGAGCATATGACGCTGGCACAACCTTTGCTCAATCGCTGTCGTCCACACACCAACCCGCGCCTGCTCGATGTCGCTACCGGAACGGGGCGCATCCCCCTAGCTTTATGCCAACACGCACGCTTCGACGGGCATATCACCGCGCTCGATCGCAGTCGCGGGATGCTAGCACAGGCTGAACGTAAAATCAGCGATGAACACTTTGCCGCGTTCGTCACTTTCATCTGGAGCGATGGTCAGCATCTACCTTTTTCGGATAATAGCTTCGATGTGGTGACGTGTATGGAAGCCTTAGAATTTATGCCCCAGCCCGAACAGGCACTGGGCGAGTTAGCGCGGGTGTTGCGTCCGGGGGGGCTATTGCTGACGACCCAACGCATCAATCAACCTTTCATGCCCGATCGCATCTGGTCACAGGCACAGATGCAAGCCCATCTGGAAACCGTTGGTTTGGTGCAAGTCTCGTTTGAGGCGTGGCAGTACGATTACACCCAAGTCTGGGCACGCAAAGCCGGGTCATCACGCTTTATCGGCATCGGTGAAAGCGGATGATTCGATTGATCTTCTGGCACGAAAACCGGCTTCAGCACAATTAGCTATGGGATTATCACAAACTCCTGTTAACGGATACAGCCCCCTTTGCTACAATGCATCATCATTATCGGTCATAGTGAGTAACGAAAGCAATCATCGTGAAACGACTCTCAGTAGCAGTACAGCACCTCATCATACAGGGGATAGAAAACGCGCAAGAAGCCGGCGACCTGCCCGCTTTCGCGCTTCCCGCAATCAACGTCAGCTCGCCGAAGCGTGACGATCAGGGCGATTATGCCTATCCAGCAATGCCACTGGCAAAACTAGGGAAGAAAGCCCCACGGGCAATTGCCGAAGACATCGTCAAGCACATGCCCGCGGCAGACTTCATTGAAAAGGTCGAGATTGCCGGTCCCGGCTTCATCAATCTGTACGTCTCAGAGACCTATCTCAAGCAGCAAGTCGAGACAATCATTGCTGAAGGAAGCGATGATCTCTTCACGCTTGATCTAGGCGCAGAACAGCGCGCACAGGTCGAATTCGTCAGCGCGAATCCGAGCGGGCCGGTCACGCTCGGTCATACCCGTAATGCGGTCGTTGGGGATGCGATGGCGCGCCTGCTGACAGCGGCGGGCTACGCTGTCCAGCGCGAATATTACTTCAATAACGCCGGTCAGCAGATGATTAAGCTCGGCAAGACCTTACAGGCGCGCTACCTGCAAGCGCTGGGCGAAGCAGTCGCGATCCCTGAAGATGGCTATAAGGGAACATATCTGATCGAAATCGCACAGGATTTAGTGGCGAAACAGGGCGATGCGCTGAAGAACGACGATTGGGAGACCTTCAAAGATATCGCAGAAACGCGCATGTTCGACTGGATTAAAGAATCGCTGACGAAGATCGACGTGGCACACGATGCCTTCTTCAACGAAGATAGCCTCTTCCAGACGAAAGCCGTATGGGAGACGCTGGATCAACTCCAGCAAAATGGCTACATCTACGAGGATATTGTGTGGGAAGGCGCGGACGCAGACGAACGCGCTGATGCCGAAGCGAAGAATTATCAAGCGGCGAAGTGGTTTCGCTCATCCAAGCTGGGCGATGATAAAGATCGCGTCGTCGTCAAGAGCGATGGTACGCCAACTTATACCATGCCAGATATCGCCTACCATAAGAACAAGCTCGAGCGTGGTTTCGATATAGCTGTGAATGTGCTGGGCGCTGATCATTACACACAGGCACAAGTCGTGCGGCGCGGCGTAGAGGCACTCGGTCTATCGTCCGACCCCATCAACGTGATCTTAATCCAGATGGTGAAAGCCGTGCATACCGACCCCGAAACCGGCGAGAAAGCGGAACTGAAAGAGAGCAAACGCGCAGGCACCTTCACCACGCTCGATGATCTCGTCGACCTGACGGGCGCTGACCCCATTCGTTATTACATGCTCGAGCGCAGTCCCAGTTCACAACTGACCTTCGATGTCGATGAAGCGGTGAAGCAGAGCAATGAAAATCCGGTGTATTATATCCAGAACGCGCATGTCCGGTGCTGTGGGATTTTCCGCGAGGCAGACGAGCGCGGCTTCGATGATGCGGGGGCTGATTTGAGCTTGCTCGGTGACGATGAACTGACGTTCATCCGTAAGACGCTCGAACTCGGTGACGTGATCGAACTGGCAGTGACAACTTACGAACCACATAAGATCGCGCATTACGCGCAAGAACTCGCGTCGATCTTCCACCCGATTTATGACCGTGTGCGCGTTCTACACGGCGATGTCCCTGAAGACCTCGCTAAAGCCCGCCTACGCTTTTACAAAGCGGCACAGATCGTCTTTGAGCGCGTGTTACGCCTGATGGGCATGTCGGCACCGGAGCGGATGTAAACCAAAGCCACAATATTAATGAGTTAAAGACGAGACGAAGGAGAGACATATGGGCTTAAAACCGGATCACTGGATACGCGAGATGGCACAAAAGCACGGCATGATTGACCCCTTCGTCGAAGGATTAGTTGGTGAAGGCGTGATTAGCTATGGGTTATCATCGTATGGCTACGATATGCGGATCGCGGATGAATACAAAATCTTCACGAACGTCTATTCTGAAGTCGTTGACCCGAAGAACTTCTCCCCGAATGCCTTTGTTGATTTTCAGGGCGATGT
This sequence comes from Anaerolineae bacterium, assembly GCA_034437755.1. Taxonomy (GTDB): domain Bacteria; phylum Chloroflexota; class Anaerolineae; order Aggregatilineales; family Phototrophicaceae; genus JAUZRW01. Next base: position 103,079 of record DAOTTV010000078.1, read on the forward strand.
CTGTGTGATACCGCCGAATAGCTTCGTCCTAGCACGTTCAATAGAATATTTTCGTATTCCACGCACGACCTTATGTGTATGTCTTGGGAAAAGTACCTATGCAAGAACGGGGTTAATCGTGAATGTAACGCCTTTTGAACCGCAATTCGAGGGACATATCACGATTGAAATCAGCAATACGACACCCCTCCCCGCGAAAGTCTATTCCAACGAAGGGATTTCGCAGGTGCTATTCTTCGAAGCGGATGACGAGTGCGAGACATCCTATGCCGAGCGCAAGGGCAAATATCAGGGGCAGACAGGTGTCACGCCGCCCCGGATTTTAAAGCAAGATCACGATTAATCGCCTGCGGCAGGGAGCGACTCGCCCATTTGCACGCGCCACAGCGTGGCATAGATCCCATCGCCCTGTGTCAGCTCATCGTGCTTGCCCTGTTCTTTCAGGCGACCTTGCTCTAACACGAAGATGCGATCGGCGTTACGTACGGTACTCAGGCGATGCGCGATCACAATCGTCGTGCGCCCGATAGCGATGCGCTCTAGCGACCGTTGAATAGCGGCTTCGGTTTCGTTATCAACCGAGGATGTCGCTTCGTCGAAGATCAGTATCGGCGGGTCTTTGAGGACGGCACGCGCGATGCTGATGCGCTGACGCTGACCGCCGGACAACTTTTGCCCACGCTCACCGACGATCGTATCGTAGCCTTGTGGCAGTGACATGATGAAATCGTGTGCTTCGGCGATTTGCGCGGCTTCGATGATGGCATCGTCATCCGCGTCGAACGACCCGTAAGCGATGTTCTCGCGCACTGTGCCATGAAATAAGAACACATCCTGACTCACGAGGCCGATCGCATGGCGCAGATCGCGCATTGTCAGGTCGCGCACATCGTGCCCATCGACGGTGATCGCCCCGCTTTCGACATCGTAGAAGCGCAGAAGCAACTTGATAATCGTACTCTTGCCCGCGCCCGTCGCGCCGACGATGGCCGCTGTCGCGCCCGCTGGAATGTGAAACGATAAGCCTTTGAGGACATCGGCCCCGTTACCGTAAGCGAAGCGTACGTCGTCGAAGCGTAAATCGCCATCGACATCCGTTGTTGGCAGGGCGCGCTCGCCATCGGTCAGCTCTGCCGGCGTATCCATCAGATCGAGAATACGCTCGGTCGATGCCATCGCCCGCTGATACTGGTCGAATGTTTCGCCGAGGCTCGTGAGGGGCCACAGCAAGCGTTGCGTCATGAAGATCAATACGCTGTAGATCGCGACTGGCAACTCGCCCGCTAGCGTCAGACGACCGCCAAAGACCATGATCGCGATGAAACCGGCGACAATCGCCATGCGAATTAAGGGGGAGAAAGCGGAACTGAGGATGATCGCCTTGCGGTTGCGCTCTTGATACTCGTTGCTCGCGTTCTGGATGCGCTGAACTTCGTGCGTCTCAGCTGTGAAGCTCTTGATGGTGGCGATGCCGCTGAGATTATTCGACAGCTGGGTATTGAGCAGACCGACCTGCTCGCGCACGGCGCTGTAGCGCGGGCCTAGCGTCTTCTGGAACCAGACCGACCCGTAGACGATAATCGGCATCGGCAATACTGCCATCCATGCTACGCTCGGCGCGGTGAATACGAAAATCGCCCCGATGACGAGAATCGCCGTGATCACTTGCAGGATATTATTCGCGCCGATGTCCAAAAAGCGTTCGAGCTGGTTAATATCGTCGTTGAGGATCGCCATCAAGCCGCCAGTACTGCGATCTTCAAAGTAAGCCATCTCTAAGCCCTGTACGTGTTCGTAGGCTTCGAGGCGCATCTCATGCTGTACCGTCTGGGCGAGGTTGCGCCAGTAGATGCGGTGGGCATACTCGAACAGCGATTCCAGCACCCAGACGACAAGCGTGACCGCCGCCAGCACGTACAGTTGTTGCTCCAGGGTCGGGATACCGAGACGTGCAAAGAGCGAATTCTCCCGATTGACCACAATCTCGATCGCCGCGCCGATTAGAGCAGGCGGCGCAATATCAAAAATCTTATTGAGAATCGAAAACGCGACGGCGGCGTTCAAACGTCCGCGATGAGGTCGCATATACTCGATTAAGCGCACGATTGATGCGGGTTTATCTGCCATAATCCCTCTCTTGTGTTGATAAAGTCATGGGGATGACGTGCGTCATCGCCCATGACGATTGTTACATGGAGCAATACTGTACTCAATCAAGATGATAATGAGCTAAATGGTGTTAGACCATTGACGGGCATCAGGTTTGTGTCCCCTGCTTGGCGAGTTCGTCGGCGACATCGTTCCACTTGACACCGGTATGACTTTCGACCTTGTGCCAGTGGATGGTCAGGTCAATCGCACGCATGTATGCGACATATTCGCGGGCGACGGGGCTATTCGCTTTCCACTTGCCTCTTGCCCATTGTTCAATGCCTTTGTAATCGTAATAAATATCGATCGCGGCAATATCATGCGTTTGACAGTAGGCGACGACACGCATTGTCGCCGTTAGTTCACCGCCAATCTGCCGTGATTTTGTATGTGTGGTCACCCGTCCTGATAGGCGCGTCATTTCTTCGCCCTCATGTAGGATGACTGCGCCATAGCCGATCGTGCGCGTGTGCGCGTTATATGAGCCATCGACATAGGCTTGATAGGGCGTTTTCGGCGGCGTGACGGGTTTCGGTGCTGGCGGCGGAGCGTCTTCTAGCATTTGCCAGAGGTCGATCACATCCGGCGGCGTTTTGCCCTGCGCCACGAGCTTGAACGATTGCTTCTTCGGGCTGTAATAGAGGTTAAATGTGCCGTGGGCATCCGTCGTCAGCTTGACGTGATACTCACGCCATGAGTTTTCGTCAATCGTCGCGGTGATTGCGCGCCGAGCTTGTAATTGATCGATGAATGCCTGTGCTTTTTGTCGGATTTGTGCGGCGTATGGCGATGACATGCTCGCTCCTTATTGTATTATCGAGTTGCTCAGCGTGATTCTGCATTGTACAGCACGATCGTTCGTGCGAATACGACTCATTTTCGCAGATCCAGCAGACACATGCCCTTGACGCTGTTATAAAGTCGGAGTATTATTTTCTCAGTTGAGGGCGGTTAGCTCAATTGGCAGAGCATGTCGCTTACACCGACAGTGTTATAGGTTCGAGTCCTATACTGCCCACAAAAACAGACGAACACTCGCAGGCGCGAGTGTTTTTTGATTCTGGTGGTTTTTTATATATCATGCCGTTATAATATTCAAACTCATCATATACTGATTGGCTAGATCAGCCATTATCGTTTACAATGATGCATATTACGACTTAGTTGCATAGGCGTTTGATTATGGTAACAGCCGTAGAAGATAAAGATTTGAATATTCTCATCGTTGAAGATGATGAAGATACTGCCGAGGTGGTCTGCACACTCTTGGAGGATGCCGGTTTCCAGACGGCGGCTGTCGATACGGGGAATGATGCGATCAGCAAAATCTCGAAGAAAGCGCCTGATCTGGTGCTTCTCGATTTAAACTTGCCCGACATCAACGGCATTGATGTTCTGCGGCATGTGCGTTCACATTCATCCTTACCCTTAATCGTCCTCAGTGGCTTCGGCAAAGACCGCGATCGGGTTGTCGCGCTCGAAGCAGGCGCGGATGATTACATGGGCAAGCCCTTCTCGCCAGAGGAATTAGTCGCACGCGTCAAAGCCCTGTTACGACGTGTCGAATGGACACCCAAGCCCGAGACACACATCAACGTTCGTGATCTTGAGCTAGATATGCCCCGCCGTCAGGCGACGATTCGCGGTCGCAAGCTCCATCTGACACCGATCGAATACGGCATCCTCGTGTTGCTGATGCGTAATGCCGGCCATGTCGTCACCCATGCCGAGCTTCTGCGCGCGGTCTGGGGTGGGCAATACGAAGGTGATTTTTCGGTCTTGCGCGTCAATATCTCGCGCCTGCGCCAGAAGCTCGAAGAGAACCAGCGCCGCCCATCCTATATCGTGACCGCACCCGGACAGGGCTATTGGATGCCAACCAATCGCTAACGGATTATTCGCGCATTTCGTGCGTGTCTACTATCATACAGCAATAGTGATTGCCCGCTCATGAGCAGATTAAGGCGCAATCATTCTATTACATACCAATGTAGATAGGCACGAGATGGATAATGCATATCAAGTCTTAGCGTCCGTTCATGATGAATTAGGCATGGGTGATTATGGCGAGCGCATGACCCCCCAAATTTTCACGTTGGCACAACAAAATGGGTGGTTTGGTCGGCAAGTGATGGATTTAGGCTGTGGCACCGGCGCGAGCCTGACGTATCTCGCCCGCCACGGGTACATCAGCACCGGTGTTGATTACACACCAGCCATGATTGAACTCGCCCAATCGACTGTCGATGAAAACCAAGCGAGCCTGACATGGGTCGAGCAAGATATTCGTCAGCTACACGATGTCGATCAGCAGGATTTAGTGCTATCACTCGAGACGCTGTGTGAACTCAAAAGCCTGCGCGAGCTAGAGACAGTCTTCAAAGTTGTCTATCAATACCTGCGGGCGGACAAGTGGTTCATCTTCAACTTGCACACCATCGAAGGGTTAATCCAACGCCACAACGCCGGCGATATGCTAATCCACGATGCACCTGATCTGATGATTGTTGCCCGCAATAGCCACAGCTACGAAAAGCAAATCCAGCGCCGGACGTATACAATCTTCCGGCAAGGGACGGATGACCACTGGTCACGCCAGCGGGCGACGCGAGTGCTACGGGCGTATCCGATACAGGGGGTGACGACGCTCATCAAGCGATGCGGGTTCGAGGTTTTACACGTCTACAACGACGATCTCGCCCTCTATAAACCCGACGAATCAACCAACAGGGTACTCATCATAGCGCAAAAAAGCTAAAATGCGTTCTGATTGGTTATTCATCAAAGTTATAGATTCTTACAGCACAATCAGTTGTGATGACATACACTGAGTCCCGCAGGCGGGTATTGTTCGCTTGCGCGGGATTACACACCACCTTGTTGAGTAGTTAGGATTAGTCATGATCGCATCAAGTAACCCCACCCCTGAAAAACGCAAAAGCGGCGAGATTACTTTCCCCGTTGATGCTGAACACGCCGGCATCCGCGTGACGGGGTGTACATCATTCATCGCTATTTTCATCGCCAGCTTCTTGCTGATGACGATGCTCATCCAGAATATCGTCGTGCTAGCGGGCATTATCGGCGTTGTGATTGCCGGTGGCTCAGCCACGTTGATCGAACGGACGTTACGTGGGCGCTGGGCAAGTGGGCGCGAGTTACACGCCGACACCGACGCGATTCGTATCACTGATAAAGGCGAGACCGAGCGCAAGATCGACCCGAGTCTACAGGTTAATATGCTAGCGTGGCACTTCACGACTAAACGTGCTTCACGTGTGAAGAAAGGCTGGCACGTCATCGGGCTGGCGCTAGAGCAAGATGGCGAATTCGTGCCGGCGTATACCTTTGCCGCGCCGGATACTTTCGATGCGTGGGAATACGCCGATCTCTTCACGAAGTTGGCGAAAGACAAGAAGCGCAACGACGATAACAAATCCGTGATGAACATGCGTCATGCCGGTGAGCAACGTCGCCTGCGAGAAGCCGAGCAGGATCGCGGTATTTTCGGCGCTGAGATGACATTCGAGCAATTCAACCGTTACATCCAATTTTTGCAAACACACTACCCTGATTGGATGAGCAAGTGACCGATGCGCCGTCTGTTTCTGCTGTTGTGGTTGGGCTGTGTTTGTGCGTCGGGCTTCGTCGTCCAAACACAGGCGGACATCACCCGTAACGAACCGTTCGTCAGTCAGATCACCAGCGGTGATCAGCAACGGTATCGCTTCATCGCGCAGGATGGCGAAGTGCTATCGATTGTCGCACGGGCTATCGATGGCGACGTTGATCCGGTCATTGCGATTCTCGATCTGAACGATACCCGGCTCATGGACAACGATGATGTTGCTTACCCCGACCATACCGACGCTATCATCGAAGCCTTCACTGCGCCGTACACGGGCGCTTACACGCTGGTCGTCAGCGCGTACGGCGCGACTGCTGGCGCGGTTGAAGTCACGTTGCTCCAGGGATATAGCGAAACCGCCCTGCGCGACACGTTCGAGATGGCGGGGGCGTGGGCACTCGCTGATCTCGATACGCCGAATGCGCCCCAACTGAGCCACAGCGACGGACAACTGACCCTGGCACAGCGTGGGATCGCTCAACCGGCGCTGGCAATCGGCTTGCAAACCACCAGCGATGTCTACTACACCAGCACAACCATCACCGGCATTGACGGGGCGCAGGGGTGGCGTGTCGGGTTGGTCTTCGCTTATCAGGACGCACAGAATTACTATCAAGTGCTGGTCAACGATCAGGGGGCATGGCGTATGAGCGCAGTAATCGACGGTGAGAGTCGTCTCCTGCGCGATTGGACACCCCACCCCGCCATCCGCGCCGGACAGACCGCCTTCACGCTCGGCGTGCTGGTCAACGGCGCAGGGTTCGACGTTTTCTATAACAATCAGTACATCGGCAAAGAACGCGATAACGCGCTCACGGGTGGCATGGTCGGGCTGATGATCAACACAGCAAACGCGATCGGCAGTGAGGTAAGCGCCCGTTATGATCGCATCGTGGTGACGAGACCGGCGCGCATTGACGATGATTACATCTTCCCGTCGCAAATTCTGACATCGAATCCGAACGACATCATGCGCGAACTCGAACACCGCCTGCTCTTCCCGACGGGGGGCACGCTGATTTTCAACATTGGCGAGAGCTTCGTGCAGAACATCAGCGCGGGCATCAGTCGCTTCCCAGTCGGGAGTCAACGGGCGACGAATTTCGTCGTCGGCGCGGATGTATCGTGGCAACAGACGGGTGACACGCTCAACGGATGCGGGTTAGTCCTACGCGATGTCGGGCAGGAAGATGTCTATCTGCTAGTCTATGTCGATAGCGCCGGTGGCTATGGTATCAGCGCCCGCGAGAACGATCAATTCGTGGCGAATTACTTCAACACTCAGCTGGATCTCGGACAACCGCCCTACCGCTTAGTCGTCATTGCGGATGCGGGTCGCGTTCATTACTACATCAACGGTCAGCATGTTCATTCGCTAGCGTATGCCGTGCGCGATGGTGACATCGGGCAGGCGATCATCAATTATCAAGAGATGAGTACCACCTGTCAGTACAATAATTTGTGGTTATGGCGGCTTGATTGACGGCGTTTCGCATATCTAAATCTAACACTCTGCATGTTAGACTTTTTATATGTTAAGTTTGCCAGATTATCCAGTTCGACAACGAGACTTTCTGCTCGAGATTTCACGCGCTATCACTTCGCGGCTCGATACGGGCGAAGTTTTACGGCGCGTCTTACGTGCATCGGTGGTGATGACCGTCGGGCGCGTGGGGTTAATCGCCCTGCGTGACGAGAAAGACGATCAATTCTATGTGCGCGCCTTCACCGGCGTTCAACGCGAGGCCATCCCACAAATTGATGCGTATCTCCATGAAATTATCGAGAGCGCGACCCCCGATAACTTTTACGAGTATCTGAATGCGAAGCTCAGCGAGATGGCAGTCGAGATTGACGACACCCTGCGACAATCGGTCGCGATGCCTTTGATCTTCGATAAGAAGCCACTCGGTTTGCTGATCGTCTTTCGCTCATACGAAGCTGAGGTCACGCAGAACGACTTACAAATCCTGCATAGCTTTGCCGATCAAGCGGCGATCGCTGTCCACAATGCCCAACTTTACGAGCGCATTGAAAACGAGCGCAAGCGGCTATCTGCCCTGTTGCAATATAGTGGCGATGGCGTGATGATTCTGGATGCACATCTGACTGTGCTACAGGTCAATAAAGCCTTTGAACATATGACAGCGTGGTCAGGCGAGGATGTCGTCGGGTGTCACGTCACGGATGTCATTCGCTGGGATGCGCTGGTGGGCGAAGATTTGCCAGATGCGATCGATGCAGGCTGGCCCCAACCGCAGACGGACAATCGCTCCGACACGTTATACGTAGAAGGCGATCTCGCCCGTCGCGATGGTCTCGCCTTGAGCATCGGCATCACTTACGCGCCCCTATTCGACAATGACAGTCAGCTGGCGACGATCATCGCCAATATCCGCGACATCACCAACTTTCGTAAGGCGCAGGAGATGCAAAACGTCTTCATCTCGACCATCTCGCACGAACTGCGAACACCGGTCGCGCTCATCAAGGGCTATGCCAATACGCTCAACCGCGAGGATGCTAGGTGGGATGTCAACGTCGTGCGTAACAGCCTCGGCATTATTGAAGAAGAAGCCGACCGCTTGACAGTGTTGATTGACGATCTGTTGACGGCTAGCAAAATCCAAGCCGAGCGCGATGTTCAACTGGCGCTGGATGATGTCCGCCTCGATCAGATGGCGCAACAAGCGATTGAACGCTTTCGGACGCAATCGCCCAATCATCAGTTCGTCTTCAGCTTTGTCGATCACTTCCCGGCGATTGCTGGTGATGCTAAATTACTCCGGCAAGTGCTGGATAATCTGCTGACGAACGCGATCAAATACTCGCCCGAAGGTGGCACCGTCACCATTGGCGGGCGCTATAACGAGCAGGATGTTAAAGTATTTGTGCGTGACGAAGGCGTTGGCATCAGCGAGGCAGAACAGGCGCACGTTTTCGACCGTTTCTATCGCGTCGATAATAACTTGACGAGCAAGACCAAAGGCACCGGTCTCGGCTTATATCTGGTCAAGGCGATTATTGAAGCGCACGGCGGCGAGATACACGTCAAAAGTCAACCCTCGCATGGTTCTACATTCTATTTTAGCCTACCACGCGATGAACCCGCATAATCAATCTAAATTTTGGAGATTCTATGATACAACCGACCCAAAGCACGCTACAATGCTCCAATTGTGGCACGCCTAACGCTGTCACTGTACGGCGTGTGATCGATGCTCAGCAAGACCCGCAGGGCAAAGCGTTATTGCTCAACGGGCAGGTCAATAGCTTTGCCTGCCAGAACTGCGGCATGAACAACAGCATTTCATCGCCCCTGCTCTACCATGATGCCGAGAAAGAATTGCTAATCGCCTTCGTGCCGATGGACGTTGCCGCTAAGACCGGCACATCCCAGAACGAAGAACAGATCGTCGGTAGCCTGATGAACGAATTGACCGGACAACTGCCGAAAGAGCAATTCAAAGCCTATATGTTCAATCCCAAGCGCGCATTGACGCTACAGGGCTTGATTGAACAGGTGCTAGAGGCAGATGGCATCACGCAGGAGATGATCGCCGAACAGAAACAACGGGTCGCGCTCGTGCAAAAATTCGTCGAGGCACAATCGGAAGAAGCGGTGGTCGAGCTGGCGAAAGACCATGACGACCAACTGGACGAGGGCTTCTTCCAGACGCTTTCAATGATGGCACAACGCTTGATGCAACAGGGACAACAACAAGTCGCCGGTCATATGCTGGCGATTCAACAAGTGTTGGTCGAGCATACGAGTTACGGTGCCGAACTATTGAAGACGCAGGAACGCCAGCAAGAACTCATCAACGAGATTGCGGATCGCATCGACACATTGGGCGATGAGGCCAGTCGCGATGATTTTATTGATCTCGCAGTTGAATTCGCCGATGATGAACAAAAGCTAGAAGCCCTCGCCGGTTTGATCCGTCCAGCGCTGACCGACGAATTCTTCAACCAGTTCAATCAGCGCATCAGCCAAGCGCCCGCCGATGAGCGCGAGACGCTGGAGAGCGCGCGCGATACTCTGCGTGACCTAACAGAGATGATCGACCAGCAAACGCGCTCGATGGTGCAACAGAAGGCACAATTCTTACGCATGTTGATGACTAGCCACGATGCTGAGGCGATGATGCGCCAGAACGTCGAGATAATCGACGATAACTTCATGACAGTGCTATCGATGAATATTCAGGAAGCGCAAAAACGCTCTGATGTGCAAACATCGGCTAAATTGCAAGAGATATACGAAGTCGCGGTGAGTTTATTGCGCGAGCAGATGACACCGGAGTTACGCTTCATCAATGAACTGCTCTCGTTTGAAGATGATGCACAGGTCAAAGCGCACATTGACGCGAATATCGACCACTATGATAGCGACCTGCTACAGGTGTTCAGCGCGGTCGAGCAGATGTTAGCGCAACAGGGGCGCAATGACATCATCGATAAAATGGCGTTCATTCGTGTCGCGCTGGAACAAGCCCTCAACTGACGCTTATCCTACGCCATTAGCATATTTAAACGAAAAACTCTGGTAAATTTTCAGATTTACGGTAGGCTTTAAGCCTACTGTAACTTTTTCCGTTTGAATTGTGACAAGAGGTTGAGAACGGTATGCAAGAAAAGACATGGCAAAGAAACGGCTTCATCGCTGTGGCATTATTGATGATTGGCATGATGCTCTCATTGACGATTGTGCCCGCTACTCCTGTCGCCGCGCAGAATGAGGAACCGACCCCGACACCGCGTGATCCAGCTTGGCTCGGTTTTTCGACCGCACGCGAAGCCATCCAAGAAGAAGAAGGCGTTGATTTAAGCGTCGTGCGTAGTTGGGAATTTTGGCAGGATGATTGGAGCGTCGCTGAAGGCGCGCATCCGCAAAACGCCACCGGTATCGATAGCTGTGATACAGAAACCCTGATCCAGTTTGCACGACCAGTGTATTTCGGTTGGACGTATGTCATCACAGCGCTGAACGGTAACGTCTACGAAGCGCGGGTGAGCTTCGACCTGCAAGATGTCGTCTTATGCGATATTATGACCGAAATGTCAACGCCGGCGGTTGCCACAGATGGCAGCGGTAACACGGCTGATACCGAAGATGCTGTTGTCCAAGCTGGCGCAAGCGGTGAGTTCGAACTTGGTGGTCACGCGACGGGTTTCTTCCCGGATGCGGTGCAGGCAATGCAACGCTCCAACATGACATGGGTCAAGATTCAAGTCCCGATGTATGCTGGCGTGCAATATGGCTACGATCGCATCAACGAAGCAAAAGCCAACGGCTTCAAGATTCTGATCGGTCTGGTCGGCAATGAGGATGAGCTAGGGGCAGACTTTGAAGGGTATGTCGATGGGCTGGCGACGTATGCCGGCGCAATGGCAGAAGCCGGCGCGGATGCTATCGAAGTGTGGAACGAGCCGAATCTCGGGCGTGAATGGCCGGAAGACCAGATCAACGGCGCACGCTATACTGAGATGCTCTCAGTCGTCTACAACCGCATCAAAGAGCGTAACCCCAATACGATGGTGATTAGCGCGGCAATGGCCCCGACCGGCGCATTCGGCGAAGCAGGATGTGGCAACCTCGGCTTCGAGAGTGGGTGTAATGATGATGTCTTCATGCAACAGATGGCGCAAGCCGGCGCGGCGAATTATGCGGATTGCATCGGCGTACACTACAACGAAGGCATCGTCAGCCCGGGCACGTTCAGCGGTGATCCGCGTGGCGAATTCCCGACCTACTACTTCGGGTCGATGACCAGTCGCGTGGCGCAATACTTCCCGAATCGCCCCATTTGTTACACCGAGTTGGGCTACCTGTCTCCTGAAGGCATGGGCGCACCCCTCGCCGGTAACTTCGCGTGGGCGGCGGATACGAGCTTGGCTGAACATGCGGCATGGTTGGGCGAAGTTGTCGATCGCGCCCAACAACGCGGCGACATCCGTATGCTGATCGTGTGGAATGTTGATTTCGATCGCTGGGATTCAGATCCGATGGGCGGTTATGCTATCCTGCGCCCCGATGGCAGTTGTCCGGCATGTGATACGCTAGCGAACGCCAGCAGGAACTAGCACAGCGGCGACGTGAATAAGCGAATGACAATGAGGGCGAGGTTATCTCGCCCTTGTGTCTGTCAGAGATATGACCCGTCCCGCGTCGTGAGTGTCTCGGTCGATAAGCCGTATTTCTGTAGGCGTTGATGATAGGCACGCAGGACGAAATAGCCATTATCATCGAAGTGACCTTTGACTTCTTGCGCGTCAATTGTCGCATCTGCTAGCGCCTGTTGCATCTGCGGCGCGAATTTGCGTTGCTTGCGGCGATATTCCCACGTCTCCAGCCAATCCCCTAGCAGGCCGCCAAGCACCCACTCTAGCACGGCTGTGAGCCAGTGCCGCTGATGCGCCGGTGTCGGTTGGCAATGCGCATTGGGCAAGTACTGCCCCAGCCAGCGATTCTCCTGCCAGAATTGTTGATATAAATCGCCGCCAGTGATCGGCACCATCTGCGCGACTTCATGCGCGATGAAGATATCGCGCCGACGCTGACCCATGTTGTTGGCGGCAACGACGTAATTCGGGCATAGCTCGCGACCACGCCAGCGCACGACGCGCACGAGCAAAATCGCAAATGCGCGGGCTAGCCACACACGCCGCGGTTGCGTGATGAGCATGTAGTCGAAGTCGTCATCGTGTGAGGCGGGATTACGCACGGATAGCGCGCCCGTCATCGCGACCATACGGACGAAGGGTAAAGCCGCCAGCCAACGCCCGTAGCGTACCGCTTCTTGCCAGAGGTCTTGCGTCACGGCTTCGCGCCGGATGCGCTCTTGCACGTATTCTGGATGCTCGGCAAGGCAGATATAGCACTGCTCACGGTAGACACTGCGCTGTAACCACGAGGACGTATGTAAGGTCGTCTGGATTTCGTCAAAGGTCACCGGATGCGAGGTGATGAGATAGCGATGGAGTTCGTCGAATGTCAGGGCAAAACGGAACACATCGGCATAGATTAGGGTACGTAAAATGGCGGTTTCAATCGGCTCCATGAGCTTGACTCCAACGTTTGTCGATCGTTTCGACATTCATTTTATCTGCGCTTACGGATTTGCGCGAACAGTTGACGCTCGTAGTGGCTCATGTTACACTATGTGTAAGCTAAAGAGGTGACGAAAAGTGGGCAAACCCCACTTTTTGTTTTATATACACACAATCAGCACCGTGTGTAGCATGAACTCCGACGAGGTCTTTTCTTGGAGAATAAATTGTATGGTCAATAATCTACAATCCGCATTTAACGAGATTGCGGAATTAAGGGGCTTACCGGAAGATGTCGTACAAGAGGCGCTCCAGAGTGCGCTTGTCTCGGCATACCGTCGCTATTCTAGCGCCAGCTCGGCACAGAATATCGAAGCCCGCACCGATCCGCACACCCGCCGCTTACGCATCTACGTTGAAAAAGAAGTCAGCGAAGATGTCGTCAGCCCGAACACAGAAGTCACGCTAGAACAAGCGCGCTTCTACGAGCCAGAAGCCCAGATTGGCGATATGGTGATGGTGCAGGTCGATGATACAGCGAAGAAATTCGGGCGTATCGCGGCACAAACAGCGAAACAGGTCATCCTACAGAAAATCCGCGAGGCAGAACGTAACGCGCTCTACGACGAGTTTGCTGATAAAGAAGGCGAACTGATGATGGGCACCGTCCAGAGCCTCAATTCAAGCGTGGTGACCCTGAGCCTCAGCGATCGTGCCGAAGCGATTTTACCCCGCGCCCAGCAAATCCCCGGCGAGCGTTACCGCCCCCACGAGAAATTGCGCGTCTATATTATGGAAGTGCGCCGCAGTAGCAAAGGACCGCAGATTGTCACCTCGCGCAGTCATCGCAATATGTTGCGCCGCTTACTGGAATACGAAGTGCCGGAGATTTATAACGGGCAAGTCGAGATCAAGAGTATCGCACGCGAAGCTGGCTATCGCTCTAAAGTAGCCGTCGCCGCCCTGCAAGAAGGCATTGATCCCGTCGGGGCGTGTGTCGGGATGCGCGGCATCCGGATTCAAAACATCGTCAAGGAATTGCACGATGAAAAGATCGACGTGATCGAGTGGAATCCTGATTCCGAAGTTTTCATCTCCAAAGCCTTGAGTCCGGCGCGGGTGACAGGTGTTTATCTGGATGATGACGAATTTGAAGGCCGGACAGCCGTCGTCGTTGTGCCGGATGATCAGTTATCGCTGGCAATCGGGCGTGAAGGGCAAAATGCCCGCCTCGCGGCGAAGTTGACCGGTTGGCGGATTGACATTAAGAGCGCGAGCGAAACCGCTATCGGTGCGCTGGAAAATCTGGATGTGCCGCCGTTGGATGCGCTGGTCACGTCACACGCGCAACTGATCGAAGACGTGCGCGCTATCATTAATAAGAAGCAAGCCAACAAAGCTATCATGCCGGAAGACTTGAACCTGCTCGGTAAATTTGCTAACTTGGTTGAAACGCGCCTACAACGGATGCGCGAAGATATTCGCCACGAAGAGCAGCAAGAGATAGACGTTATCCGCGCAACATTGCCGGAAGCCCTCTTCGACGTGCCAGTGGACGCGCTTGGTCTGCGCGATGAGATCACCGGCGCGCTCCAATCTTTTGATACGGCTGGTGATGTGATGTTAGCGACGCTTGCCGATGAAGAGCGCCTGAATAAAGCCCTCGCGCGCGTCAATGGTGATGCGCTGACCGAGATACAAACGGCGCTCGACGAATTGATGACGCTCGATCTGGATACGCTGGCAGAGGATGAGATCGATACCAACGAGACAGCTGACGATGATGCAGAGACCGTCGCCGACGCAAACAGCGTGCCTGATACGCCGACTGTCGCCGAAGCTGAGCCAGAATCAGCCCCATCCGCTGACCTTGCACTAGCAGACGACATAGCCGAAGCAGAACCAGCAAGCGTCACGGATGACCTCGCCGAAGAGATTGTGACGAAGCCGGAGCAACCCGCAGAAGCGATCGCTGATACCAGCGACGATGACACCGATAGTGATAGTGATGCTGATGAAGCCATTGATTATGAAAAGTGGCTTGATCGCGATGAGAAATTCGACAGTGAAGACGATAGCGACGAACAACTGGATGATCGGCGTAAACGTCGCCGGCTCGTGTTCGACGAAGAGTCGGGCGAAGTTGTCGCGAAGAACCGCCGTACGCGTGATCGTCGCCCATCTAACTGGGAAGAAGACTACGACCTATAAGGTTGAATGAATCATGGCACTGAGAAACGAATGGTTTGATGAACAACACGCGCCGCAGGGTACACTGGAGACACCACGCCCGAAAGCCGTGTTCGATGATGAATTTGACGATCAGGCGCAAGAAAAGCGGCGGCAAGAGCGTCTAAAACGTAAGAAGCAAAAGCGTCGCAACATCGTTCGCGATGATTTAGAGGGCGATCCCGCAGAACTCCTGCGGGAACAAAAACGCCGTAAACGCAAGAAGCATAAACGGCTACGCCACAAGGATCGCCAAGATAAATACTTCGATCGATCGGTTTTAGAAGCAGAAGACGAAGATGATTATGGCGAATGGGATGAGTTTTATGATGAATGGGATGAGTAAGACCTCATGAGCAGAAAACAGAAGCATATCCCCAAGCGGATGTGTGTTGTCTGCCGTGACAAGATCGAAAAACGTCGTTTGACGCGCATCGTGCGAACTGCCAGCGGTCTACAGATTGACCCCAGCGGCAAGCACGACGGACGTGGGGCGTATGTCTGTGATCAAGCGACCTGCCGTGAGCGCGTTGCAACATCCGATATTTTGAGCAAGGCGTTGCGTGTCCGTATCACTGATGCGGATCGCCAGCGCATTCGAGAACTTGCATCATGAACGAGTACCAATACAACCGATGGTGGAGGTGTGATCAACGTCACTGATGAATAGTCATCTCCACTCATCGACAGACACATACAAAGTTGAGTTGGAGAATGAATTAATGGCAAAAGAGAAACAGCTAATCCTCATACCTGATTACCTCACCGTGCGTGAGTTGGCAGAAACAGTTGACGAAAGCCCGATTGACGTGATGAAGAAGCTCATCGCTAATGGGATCATGGCATCGATCAACCAGCAGATTGATTTTGACACTGCCGCGATCATCCTTGAGGAAATGGGCTATGAGGCAAAGTCAGAGACGACTGCTGCAGAAGAAAAAGAAGAACAAAAACGTGCCGAAGTCACGACCCGTAAATGGGAGCAGATGTACAAGGGCGAAAAGCCCGAAGACCTCGTCAAACGGCCACCGGTCATCACGATCCTCGGTCACGTCGATCACGGTAAAACAACCCTACTCGATACCATCCGCAAAGCCAACGTTGCCGAAGGCGAAGCTGGCGGCATCACACAGGCAATCGGCGCGTATCAGATCAGCTATGGCGACGAACGCCTGACCTTCATCGACACTCCCGGTCACGAAGCCTTCACAGCGATGCGCGCACGCGGCGCACAAGGGGCGGACATCGCGATTCTCGTCGTTGCGGCTGATGATGGCGTGATGCCCACCACCCGCGAGGCACTCGACCACGCACGAGCGGCAAATGTGCCGATGGTCGTTGCTATCTCGAAGGTTGATAAGAACAACGCCAATCCCGATCTCGTCAAGCAACAACTCGCCGAAAATGGCGTGATTCCTGATGAATGGGATGGCGATACGATGATGATCCCGATTGCGGCATTACAGGGCGAAGGCATCAACGACCTGCTCGAAGCACTGACACTCGTCTCAGAGATGAATGATTTCGTCGCTAACCCGCAGGGGACAGCACGCGGGATCGTCCTCGAAGCAGAAGTTGATAAGTTCCGTGGTACGCTGACCAACGTCCTCGTGATGAACGGGACACTGGTAGTGGGCGATAGCATCGTAGCAGGCACGTCTTACGGGCGCGTCAAAGCGATGTTCGATGAAAACGGCAATAAGATCGAGCAAGCGCCACCCTCGACCCCTGTTTCTGTTCTCGGCTTAAATGAACCGCCAGCACCCGGTGACCAGTTTGAACGCGTGAAGCACGAGAAGAAGGCGCGGTCAATCGCAGAAGATCGCATTACCGAAGCCGAAGTGAACGCCCGCCAACCGGCACAGGCGATGTCACTGGAAGACATCTTCAAACAATTCCAAGCCGGACAAGCAAAATCGCTGAACTTAATCATCAAGACCGACGTTCAGGGATCATTGCAACCGATCCTCGACGGGCTAGAGAAAATCTCCGGTGCGAACGAAGAAGGCATCAAAGTGCGGGTGCTGGCTAGCGATGTCGGTTCCGTGACCGAAAGTGATGTGATGCTCGCCACTGCGGGCGATGCCGAAGCTGATAAAGCGATTATCATCGCGTTCAACACGACGGTATCCAATGGCGCACGATCCAAGGCGCAGGCACAAGGCGTTGAAATCCGCGATTATAACATCATCTACAACCTGTTCGAGGATGTCGAGCAGGCGCTCGAAGGGATGCTCGATCCGAAATACGAAACCCGCGTCACCGGACATGCCGAAGTCCGCCAGCTGTTCAATATTTCGCGTGTCGGTCTGGTCGCAGGGAGTTATATGCAAGAAGGCGAAGCCAAGCGTAAAGGCAAGGCGCGTCTGTTCCGCAATAACAAGCTCGTCGCTGATGATCTGAATATCGATGCACTCAAGCGCTTCAACGAAGATGTTGCTGAGATTCGCACGGGTTTTGAATTCGGCGTGAGCTTCGCCAATCATCAGGACATCCAAGAAGGCGACATCATCGAATTTTACATGGTGGAGCGCGTCCGCTAATCGGCGTTGACGAGCAATTGATTTATCACACAGGGGGCGATCACATCCGCGGTATCGCCCCTTTTTAAGTAGAAATAGCGATAGAGAAAGGTCACTATGTCCCTGAAACAAGACCGTATGAATGAGCGTATTCGGATGATCCTCAGCGACTTATTGCTGAAAGAGATTTCCGATCCGCGCTTGCAAGGGGTCACCGTTACCGAAGTTCAACTGGACGGCGAATTGATGTATGCCGATATCTACGTCAATGCGCTAGGCGACGAAAGCCGCCAGACGAGCGTGATGGAAGGCTTGGAGCGCGCTAAAGGATTTATTCGGCGCGAAGTCGGCAAGCGCATTCGCACGCGCAACACGCCGGAACTGCTGTTCCACTGGGATACCACGCTCGAACATGCCGAGCGCATCAACCAACTGCTGGATAATCTCGAGATACCAGAGGATGAGGATTCAACAGACGATGAGCGATAAAACACCCGACTGGCAACAAGCGAGCGCCGCCCTGCGCGATGCCGATAGCGTCCTGATCGTGACGCATCTCAACCCCGATGGCGATGCGATCGGCTCAGCATTAGGACTCGCCAACGCGATCCGTCACATGGGCAAGACCGTGACCGTCGCCGATGACGACGGCGTGCCTGATTATTTGCAATGGCTACCTCATAGCACGACAGTCGTCACAGAGATTGATGCCGAGACCTCTTTCGATCTGTGCATCTCGACCGATGCCAGCGATGCCGAGCGCACGGGCAAGGTGGGTGCGATCGGGCAGGCCAACAGCACAACCGTGATTAATCTCGATCATCACGCGACCAACACGTACTTCGGCGATGTGCATCTGGTGGACGCAGGCGCTGTCGCGGCAACGGAGATCGTGTTCGACTGGTGGGAATACATGGCGATTGACTGGCAAGCAGAGATCGCCGTGCCCCTGCTGACAGGTCTCGTCACGGATACGATCGGCTTTCGCACGAGCAGTGTCACGTCGCGCACGCTGGGCATCGCGCAATCGCTGATGGAATACGGCGCGTCGCTGACCGAGATTACGGCGCGGGTGCTGGACTCGCGCTCGTATCAGGAGATGGCGCTCTGGAAGCGCATCATGGCGACGATGGCGCTGGATGGGCAAGTGATCCATGCCGAAGCCCGTCTGGAAGATATGGAAGCGGTCAACATGGATGCGCCATCGACGGCGGGCTTTGTCGGCTTTCTACGAAGCACGAAAGAGGCGATGATCGCCGTGACCTTCATGGAGACAGGCGATGGCGAGATTCGCATCAGTATGCGTGCCAAGCCGGGCTATGACGTGAGCGAAGTCGCCTTCGCGCTGGGCGGCGGCGGTCATGTACAGGCGGCGGGCGCGGGTGTCGCCGGCACGCTGGAAGATGTGAAAGCGAAGGTATTGCCGATGTTGCAAGAAGCGGCACGGAAGGGTAAGCTCACCATTGTCTGAGCGCGTGATGGGCTTCCTGAATATCGACAAACCTTTACAGCAGACGAGCCATGACGTGGTCGCACAAGTCCGACGCTTGACGCGACGCGAGGCTGGCATCAAGAAAGTCGGGCATGCGGGCACGCTTGACCCGCTGGCAAGCGGCGTGCTGGTGCTGTGCGTCGGGCAGGCGACCCGTCTCAGCGAATATGCGATGAGTAGCACCAAACAGTATCGCGCACAAATCGCACTCGGCGTGACGACCGATACCTATGATGCCGAAGGCACGATCGTGACCGAACGCGACGTGAGCCACATCACACAAGCCGATGTCGAGGCGGTTCTGCCACAATTCACAGGTGCTATTGAGCAAGTCCCGCCGATGTACAGCGCGATCAAGCAGGATGGCAAGAAGCTCTACGAACTCGCCCGCGACGGCATCGACGTTGAGCGCCCGCCGCGCCCCGTGACAATCCACGAGCTATCAATCACGGCGTGGGATGCGCCACACGTCACAATAGACGTGACCTGTAGCTCTGGCACGTATATTCGCAGTCTCGCCTATGACATCGGCACTGTGCTGGGTATCGGGGGGCATTTAGCTGGTTTGATACGCACGCGTAGCGGGAGCTTCGCGCTGGCGGACGCGATCGCACTCGACGATTTGCTCGCGGGTGGTCGTGGTTGGCAGCAGCACTTGATCGCCCCGCGCCATGCCCTGCAAGATTGGCACAGCCGCGCCCTCAGCGACGACGAAGCGCAGGACATCCAGCACGGACGCTTCATCACACGCACAGCAGACGACAGCGCCGACGCTTACATCATGGCGACGATGCCCGATGGACATTTATTGGCAGTGTTGGAAAACCGCGAGACACACTGGAAACCGCACAAGGTTTTTCCACCTCAAACCTGATAATATCTGTGAGAGATTAGAGTAGGCATGCAACACATTCAACGTTTAGAAGATTGCCAACTAAAACAAGCCTCCGTCGTAACCATTGGCGTGTTCGATGGCGTACATCGCGGACACCAAGCCCTCATCAAAGAACTCGTTCAGGTCGCCCGACAAGCCGGACAACGCGCCGTCGTG
Source organism: Anaerolineae bacterium (assembly GCA_034437755.1). Lineage (GTDB taxonomy): Bacteria > Chloroflexota > Anaerolineae > Aggregatilineales > Phototrophicaceae > JAUZRW01. The sequence goes on from DAOTTV010000078.1 coordinate 123,205, forward strand.
ATGACCTTTTTCCCCCATCCAGATATTGTCCTGCGCGGGCTATCAGGGCGCTATTATTTGACTAGCCCGACCCAACGGGCACACCTACTCGGTGAATTAGGGGTCGATGTCGTGGTAACGCATCCCTTCAACGACGATGTTCGTAACATTCGTGCGGCAGATTTCGTCCAGAAGCTCGTAAAGCATCTACAGATGAAAGCGCTGTGGGTTGGCGAAGATTTTGCACTGGGCTACCAGCGTGAAGGTACGGTCGATTACCTGACGCAACTGGGCACAGAGCGCGGTTACACGGTCAAACCGCTGACACTCGTCGCAGAGGGCGATAATGCGATTACCAGCACGGCGATTCGCTCACATCTCACAGCGGGGGACATCGCGACCGCCAACAACTTGTTGGGGCGCATGTATCATATACAGGGCGCAGTCGTCAAAGGCGACCAGCGCGGGCGGGTGATCGGCTTCCCGACAGCGAATATGGCGGTCTGGGATCAGCAGATTTTGCCCCAACACGGCGTATATGCGGGTTGGGCGACACTCGGTGACGAACGCTTCATGGCAGTGGCGAATATTGGCGTGCGCCCGACGTTCGAGGGACAGACGGTGACGGTTGAACCGCACTTGCTAGATTTCGACCGCGATATTTACGGCGAGATACTGTCCTTCCAGTTTGCCAAGCGCCTCCGTGGTGAGCAAAAGTTCGATGGTTTCAGCGCACTCAAAGCACAATTGACGCGCGACATCGAAGCCGGACGGGCGTATCTCGACAGCCAAACTTAAGCGTTGCTCATTTTATCTTACACAAATCCTACAGCCCGTTCATTTACCTGCGATAGCTATCCAACAAACGTAACATATGCTGTAATTAAGTTCATAAAGCAATTGAGGGAGCCAGACAACATATGTTACGTTTAGCTATTGGATTAGTCGTACTCGCATTATTCGCCGCATTTCTCGGTTTTGGAGGAGTCGCCGGTCTCGCGAAGGTGCAGAATTAGTATTCGTCGTCTTCTTGGTGCTGGCAGTTCTCGGCGCTATCTTCGGCAGTAACAACATTACTAGATAATCGAGCGCGTATTGACCGCTATCGCAGGGGTGGCGGTCGATTTTTGATTCAGTCGTCATCTGCCGGTATAAAATAGCCGACACGCTTCATGAAGGCGTCGTCACTGCGCCAATTCTTGAGGACTTTGACGTGCAAGTCAAGATAGACCGGACGACCGATCATCGCCTTGATCGCCTGCCGCGCATCCGTGCCGATGCGCTTGATCATTGCCCCACCCTTGCCGATGATGATGCCCTTCTGCGAGCTTTTTTCGACGTAGATATTGGCATAAATATCGGTGCGTTTCTCACGATCTTTATAATCAAAGACTTCGACGGCGACCGCGTGCGGTATTTCCTGTTGCGTCAACAGCATAATCTGCTCGCGGATCAATTCAGCGACGATGAAGCGCATGTTCAAATCGCTGACTTGCTCAACCGGGTAGTAACGCGGCCCTCGCGGTAATCGCTGGAAAATATCTTGCACGAGTTGCTTAACCTCCGTGCCGCCTGCCAGCGCATTGAGACGATATGCGTTATCGTGATCGATGATCTCTAAATGCGCCGCCAAGCTCGCGCCTTCTGGCACGCGATCAATCTTATTCAGCACCAGCATCATCGGCGTTTTACCCACATATGGGCGCACCGTCGCGGCGATGTGATGATCCGCTTTTTGCGGGACTTCGCTCGCATCCATGATCCACACGATCACATCAGCATCCGTCAGCGCCGTCTCGGCAACTGTCATCATGTATTCGCCGAGTTTGGTCTGCGGGGCGTGTAATCCGGGTGTATCCACGAACAGGATTTGCCCACCATCCATCGTATGAATCCCCAGTTGATTGCGACGGGTGGTCTGCGGTTTAGGCGTGGTGATCGCAATTTTTTGACCGAGAATGGCGTTAATCAGTGTCGATTTACCCACATTCGGGCGACCGACAACCGCGACCACCCCCGACCGATGATCGTCTGACCAATCGTCGCTAAAAACTGTATCGAGATCGTTGGTACTCATGATTGTGTCTGTTGCCAATCGGCTATAGTCGGGTAGCGGGTCAAATGTTGTCGCAGGCGTGCGGGCAAATCATCCGGCGCTGGTGCAATCAGCGCCGTGACCTGTGCCAGCGGCTTGGTCGCGCTCGCATCGGCGTAAACCAGCACATGCACCGGATATTCTAAATCCAGCGACTTGATGACGACCATATCATCTTCGCCATCGTTGCGATGCCCGATCACATCACCGCGCGGATACAGATTACTGCGCTTGAATAAGAACGTCCATGCCGGCTCGCCGGTGAGGAACTCGCCATAATCGAGCGCGATCAGCGCCGGCACGATGCTCAGGTGGGGCTTCCCCAAAAACACCACCCCGTAGCGCACGATAAGTTCGCCGTCGGCAATCGTCTTCGCATCGGTAGCGTCATCGGGGGATGCGGTCGTCAGCACATAGGTCTCATCGTCGTATGTCAGCACAGTTCC
>DAOTTV010000079.1:0-45274 GCA_034437755.1 Anaerolineae bacterium
CGCGGCAAGAGTGTGATTGTGTGGGGCGTGCGCGGCAGTACCAGTCGCCAGCTTGAACAGCATCCGTCGGTGACGGTTGAATATATTGAAGATTTCACTGATCTGGTGACACACCAATCTTTGAGCGAAGCTCCCGTCTCTGATACGGAGACCTTCATCCCGTCGCAATGGTCGAGCGTCATCATCCAGTTCGATCAATTGGTGGAGCGCATCGGCGATGAGACGACAATCACGATGGATCGCCTGATTGAACAGTTGATTAGGGTGGGCGTGGTCATCTCGCATGATCGGGGCGAAGACCTCGTCTCACAGGCGATGTCTCTGGGCGTTTTAAAGACTGTGCCGGGCAAAAACACTCTGATGGCGAATCCGGCGCATCCTATTGTCGAGAAAACGCGCGTAATTACGCAAGCGATCTGGCGACGGGTGGCGAACACGCTCAAGGTGCGCGGGTGGGATTATGTCAACTATGGCTTCTTGCTCAATGGGCTTGAGATGGAACGTGATCTGAACCGACCGGGCATGAACGAAGACGACCAATGGCGATCACACTGGATTGATGCGCTCGTACGCGAGAAAGTACTCCAGCGCGAGCTAGTGCCACATCGCCATAACCCCGATGATCTCGTGCCGGTCATCTGCTTGCCGGATGCCTACGATGAGCCGGTTGATCCTGATAACGTCATCCCCGGTTCGGCAATCGAAGCCTCGATGGATTGGAAGGGTATGTCGCCGCAAGGCCTCGCATCGATCGACAACGAAGCGGCTGATATGACTGTGCGCGTGATCGTCAGCGTGGAGCAGTTCACCAGCTTTCGTAACTTCGCGTGGTGTCCGCTGGGTAGCTTGCACAAGCGTTTACGCATGTTTGATCCGGGTATGAGCTTTCAACGGGCGGTCGAGTATTTAGAAGCGAATGCTGTGGTCATCGTTGATGAGTACGAGAACCCACAGAGCGATTATACGACCAAAGGCATCTCGGTCGAGCAGTCGTCGCCCTATGCTAAGGCTGTCCTCACCCAGCGCGATGATTTTGTCGAGTTGTTGCTGTCTTTGTACAACGACAATCAGCCGATCACCAAAGATCACATCGAGCAGAACACGAACGATAACTGGGATGTTGACCTGTGGATGTCGATCATGGAAACCGAGAACGTCATCAATCCTCTGCCGGGGCGCAACGGTCAGTTCAGCCTCTTTCGCACACATCATACTGTGAAGCTAGTGGCGGGCGATAATATGCAGGAAGATGACGAGTCGGCATAATCATGACTTGGAAAGCCCTAGGCTCTCTGATAGAATGCACAGGATTATCCGCAGACCAATGAGTTAAACTGTCCAACTCATTTGGCGACTAGTTAGGGACGGTTCTAACCTATGCCACTTACAAAACAAGAAAAGCTCGACGTTATCGAAGAGTTCGGACGATTTGAAGGCGATACTGGCTCACCCGAAGTCCAGATTGCGCTTCTCAGTCGCCGGATTTCGCAATTGACTGATCACCTGCGTACACATCGACATGACGAACACTCGCGCCGTGGGCTATTGAAGCTCGTCGGCAAGCGTCGTCGTCATCTCAAGTATCTCAGCCGTAAAGACCCTGCGTCCTATCGTGATTTGATTGCACGCTTAGGGTTACGTCGCTGAGACGCGCGATCAGTTCAGCAAATGTTTAGACGGGAATGCACACAACACAGTGATCGATCATGATGCTTGCTTTGTACATTCCCATCCAAAATGTGTTATCATAATTCTAGCCCGATGTGATAGGAATTGGGACACGAGGGGAGTTGCCATCGGGGTAACTCAGTTCGTTTGCCAATCCCTGCCATCGGGTTACATTGTTTACAGTTAATGGAGGAAATCCAACAGATGGTAGAAAAGGTACAACGCGATATTCGCACGTATACGACACGTATCGGTGGCACAGAAATCACGATCGAAACTGGTCGTCTGGCAGAGCAAGCCGGCGGTGCGGTGACAATCCGCGCTGGTGATACGATGTTGTTTGCCGTCGCGACAATGTCTGAAAATGCACGCGAGGGCATGAACTTCTTCCCGCTCTCGGTGGATTATGAAGAAAAACTATACGCCGCCGGACGTATCCCCGGCAGTTTCCAACGGCGCGAAGGTCGCCCGTCCGACCGCGCGATTTTGATTTCGCGTGTGATCGACCGCACCCTGCGCCCGCTGTTCCCTGATGGCATGCGTAACGATGTACAAGTCATCCTGACATCGCTCGCCCACGATCAAGAGAATCCCGTCGATATGCTAGGGATCATCGCCGCAAGTACGGCTGTGCTCATCTCCGATATTCCGTGGGGTGGCCCGGTCGCTGGCGTGCGTATCGGTCTGGTAGATGGCGAACTGGTGATTAACCCGCCGATGAACGCGATGGAGCGCAGTGATCTTGACTTGCGCGTGAGTGGTACGGCGAATGCGATCAATATGGTGGAATGTACCGCCAACGAAGTCGATGAAGATACGATGGTGCGCGCGATGAAAATGGCGCAGGATGCCATCACGCAAATTGCCGAACTGCAAGAGCAGATTCGCGCCGATGTGGGCAAAGAGAAGAGCGAAATCACGCCGGTTCTCCTGCCGGATGAACTGATCAACGACGTGCGCGACATGATCCACGATGACATCAAGCGCATCGTTGCTGAAATGACGGCCCGCGACGATCGTAAAGCCGCGATGGAAGATGTCCAGGAGCGCGTGATTGCCCATTACGACGAAATCAATGATGCACGTCTCGATGCAGACCCGCTGGCAGAGACCGTCTCTAGCACGGATTTGAAGCAGGCGATTGATAAAATCTTCAAAGCCGAAGTGCGCCGCCGCATCATCGAAGCGCAGGTGCGCCCTGATGGTCGCGACTTCACCACTATTCGCGCTTTGCTGGCAGAGGTCAACCTTGTGCCGCGTGTTCATGGCTCTGGCTTATTCCAGCGTGGGCAAACTCAGGTGCTGACGATCGCCACGCTGGGCACCCCGCGTGACTCGCAGATGCTGGATGGTCTGGAACTGGAAGACACCAAGCGTTATCTGCATCACTACAACTTCCCGCCCTTCAGTACGGGCGAGACCTATCCGTTACGCGGCCCTAAACGCCGCGAAATCGGTCATGGGACGCTGGCGGAAAATGCGCTCATCAATATGTTGCCGGAAGAAGAAGATTTCCCGTATACGGTTCGTCTCGTCAGCGAAGTGATGAGTTCTAACGGCAGTACGTCGATGGCAAGCGTGTGCGGTAGTACGCTCGCGCTGATGGATGCCGGTGTTGCGATCAAGCGTCCGGTTGCTGGTATTGCGATGGGCTTAATCAAAGAAGGCGATGAAGTCGTCGTCCTCACCGATATTCAAGGGCTGGAAGATCATCTCGGCGATATGGACTTCAAAGTCGCAGGGACGACCGAAGGTATCACCGCCCTACAGATGGACATCAAGATTGCGGGCTTGCCGGATGAAGTGATGACGAAAGCCTTGCAACAAGCCCGCACTGCCCGCCTGCAAATCCTCGAAGTGATGAATGATGCAATCTCTGAGCCGCGCACCGATCTTAAAGACTCGGCACCGCGTATGATCACGATCAAGATTGATTCGGAGAAAATCGGCGCAGTGATCGGCCCAGGGGGTAAGCACATCCGCGCCCTGCAAGAAAATCACAACGTCAAGATCGACATTGCCGAAGATGGCACGGTGTTCATCGCCGGCGATGATGGTCCCTCAGTCTACATGGCACAGGATAAAATTCGCGGGATGACCGAAGAAGCTGAGCCGGGTAAGGTCTATACCGGTACGATCACCCGCGTCGAAGGCTATGGCGTATTCGTCGAGATTCTGCCGGGGCAAGAAGGCTTAGTCCACGTCTCGCAACTAGCAGACTATCGCATTGCGTCGGTCGAAGCAGAATTCTCCGTCGGCGATGAGATCATGGTGATGGTCACCGACATCGACAACCAGAACCGCGTGCGCCTCAGTCGTCAGGCTGTGCTCGAAGGCTGGTCGCTGGAAGAAGCACAATCCAACGACTCCGGCATCAGCAGTGGCAAGGGTCGCGGGGGTGGTGGCAAAGGTCGCGGGCGTAACAAACGCTCCTGACTCGCCGCTGTACACCGGTAGACACGCTTTGTGTGAACGTCGCATGTTTGTCATGCGGCGTTCTTTTGTATAGTATACTATGAAGAACATGCAACATTTGCACCAAGTTGACGTAGTATATATGTACAACACACAGTATCGACTATTCCGTAGAGGAATTGACCATTGAATAAAACGACGACTTCCCCGCCATGGGATGGGAATACAAAACGCATCATCGCGATTATTTTCTTCTTATCATTCATCAGCCTCGCGTGGTTCATCCGCGATATTTTCCCCTTGGTGATTATCTCAGCACTGATCGCTTTTATCCTCAATCCACTGGTCACATTCTTGACCTTGTACGTCTTCCGCGCGAGTGAGAATCGGGGGGCGCGGCGCGGCATCGCAACGCTTTTCACGTTCTTAGGGACGATCTTCGCGCTTTTGATCGGCGTGATCGTCATCATTCCGCCAGTTGTCGATCAATTCCAGACCTTCGGCAACGCGATTCCGGGCTGGTTGCGCGACTTCGAGACCGAGATTGAGACTTTTTTACAACAACCGCTGACGTGGAATGACGAGGTGATCACGCTCGATGGCGAACCCTTCGTGCCGATCGAACGGTTAGAAGAGGCGACCGGCACGCGCGACCTGACCGAATTGCTTCAGCTCAACGCCTTCACGATCGAGAATTTACAGAACGCCTTTGATACGTTTGTCAATTCTACACGCTCGCTGACGGGGCCGGCGTTCAACTTCCTCGGTGGGGCCTTTGCTACAACCATTAATATCGTCTTCTTGCTGACGATGATCTTTTACCTGCTCAAAGATGGCGGGATTTTCGTTGATCGGGCGCTGGGACTCGTGCCGGATGCCTATGAAAATGATGCGCGTCGTCTTGTCGATGATTTGCACGACGTTTGGAACGCTTACGTGCGCGGACAGTTGATTCTATGTGTGGTGATGGGCGTGGCGACCTATATTGCCGCGTTGATCCTAGGCTTGCCCAACGCCGCAACCCTGGGCTTGATTGCTGGTATTCTGGAGTTCATCCCGAATCTTGGGCCGCTGATCGCGCTGATTCCGGCGGCGTTCCTCGCGCTGGTCTCAACATCGACCACGATCCCGGTGCTATCCGGCATCCCCTTCATGATTGTGGTCATCTTCGTGTGGACAGGCTTGCAGAACTTAGAAGCCATCGTGCTTGTGCCGCGCATCATGGGCGAAAATCTCGATTTACATCCCTTCATCGTGCTGATTGCTGTGCTGGGGGGGGCGGCAATCGGCGGTGCGATCGGGGTCATCCTCGCTGCGCCCTTCGTCGCCAGCGGGCGGGTCATCGCCCGTTACATCTATGGCAAGCTGACCGCCGGCAATCCTTTCCGGGAGGAGAGCAACGAACCCGCCGGCGAACCGACGGTTCTGGTCAAGGTGCTAGTAGGAATCGGGCGGACGTTTTTGTGGGTGATCAACGGAATGCGGGGGCTGGTCGTGCGTGCCCAGCGCATAACGCGCAAGCGAGACCGCACGACTTGACCATGCCGACCCACGATGATTACATCACTGCGATGGCAAAGCACCTGCCGCCCAGTTCTGCTGAGATGCGCGTCCTCGATATTGGCGGGGTGGCAGGCGATACCCTGACCGATCTCCGCGCTGACGTGATGCCGATGATAGCCTCACTGCGCGTTGATGATTGGAACTATGCGCCGGATAGCGTCGATGCGGTTGTCGCCTATGATACCTTGCTCAAGCCGAATTTGCTGGAACAGGTTCTCAGGGTCATGCGGGCGGGGGGACGCTTCATCGTCGTCAATCCAGCAGGAGAACCCGATGAGGCACACGTCCAGACGCTCGAAAACGCGGGCTACGTGCGAATACTGGTCGAAGCGGCAGTCGCGGGTGCAGGCGTACTGTTACGTGGCGAGAAAGCCCACACAACATCGGATACGATCGAACGGGTGCAGGGGGTTGCCTCTGCCGATGCTGATTTGCTCGATCTTGAGAATTATAGGGGGCGCTACGTGCATTTGCTGGTGCAACAGACCCCGAATAAGCCCGTGTGGAAACGCGCACCCGATGAGCCGCTTCAGTGGCACGCGGTCACATTGCAACGGAGCGACGACGTGACGCTACTCGCATTCAGTAGCTTGCCTAAAGCCGTCAGCTTCATGCAACCGGCGGTGATGCAGGGTGTCATCAAAGATGTGAACAAAGTCGGCAAGTTCAGCAAAGCGACTGCCGCCACATGGGCGCATCCGGTGTTGCTTAACCCGACACTCGACCACATCGACGCGGACGCAATCGCCTATCTCGAAATCGACCCGACCACCGCCGAAGCCCCCGATGAGTGACCGATGCCCCTCACGCTATCTGATCTCGACTTTCTCACATCAGTGACAGGCACGACCTTACTTGACGACCTCGCACAGCGCGACCTGAGGGAGGCGAACACGCTTAAACTCGTGTCGCAACTCCGCAAGACCTACACACAAGCGCAGGTCAGCGCGGGCTTGACGATGGCACGCTTACGCGAGAAAGCGCAGGACAAATTCGGTGTGTCCGCGCGTGTCATGTTCTTCACCGATAGCGGTCTACAGCAAGCCAGCGACCCGCGCATACGGCGTTATCGCGCACAGGGCATGGCGGGGCGGGTGGTCGATGCCTGTTGTGGAATCGGCACGGATAGCCTCGCCTTTGCATCATCTGGCGCGGATGTTCACGGGATTGATCTTGACCCTGTGCGAATAGCGATAGCGCGGCATAATGCTGATGTGTTGGATTTATCGGCGCGATTCAGCGTGGGCGATGTCGCTGAATCGCTACCCTCTGCCGATACGATTTTCTATGACCCCGCACGTCGCACAGATACAGGCAAGCGCATCTACGATATTGAAGCGTATATCCCGCCCTTTTCACTGGTCGAACAGTGGCCGAATCAGCGCGTGATGGCGAAAATCGCGCCGGGTGTCGCTATGACACAACTCGAACCGTATGGCGGCGCAGTCGAGTTCATCAGCGTGAACGGCGACTTAAAAGAGGCGGTCTGGTATAGTGCGCCTGCGTTCAGCGGCTTGCGTGCGACTCTGCTGACGCCGGATGACGGCGTGCATCACTGGCAACGCGAGAACAGCGACCCCGATGTCCTGCTCGCCGAACCGCGTGCTTGGCTGTGTGAACCCGACCCCGCTATCTTACGGGCGAATCTGGTGCGCGATGTGGCGGCGGCGTTCGCTGGCACGATGCTCGATGACACGATAGCGTATTTTACGACCGATGCGTGTCCCGATAGTCCATGGGTGCGAGCGTGGTGCGTGCGTGATTGGATGCCGTACCACCTGAAGAAGCTACGGGCGTATTTACGCGCACGCAATATCGGCACTATCACCGTGAAGAAGCGCGGTTCACCGATCACGCCGGAAGAATTGACGCGCAAACTCAAGCTCAAAGGCGATGAATCCTGTACTCTCGTCTTGACACGCTACCAAGAAAAGCCTATCGTCGTCATCTGCGATGATTTTTTGTAATTTTGCCGTAGCGACGTATAATCTAAGTGGGATCGATGCGATGTTGGCTGGCACGGGCTGACGCGTCATGCATTGTACTGAACACCGAACAAACAACCGAAACGAAGGAAAGAAAACCACATGGGTTCAACACCACAGAGGCATGTCCTCCTCACATGGAAAGATGTAGACCGCATCATTGACCAACTCATCCCGCAGATCGAATCGGTGGGCGTGTTTCAGGCGACGGTCATGATTACACGCGGTGGCGTGATCCCCGGTGGGTTACTGTCCGAATCGCTCGATATACAGCATATGCTCACGGCGGCGGTCGATTTTCCATCGACTGAAGACGCCGGTTTGATGGCTTTCCCTAAATTCTTACAATTCCCCGATGCCGCGTTATTGCAGGGGCGGCGGACACTGATCGTCGATGATGTGTGGGGCAGCGGTCGCACGAGTACCACCGTGCATCGGCGCGTGGTGGCTTCGGGCGCACAGGCGTATACCTGCGTCCTGCACTATAATCCTTATCGCTCGCTCTTCACCAACGAGAAGCCCGATTTCTACGGCGATATTACCGATGCCTACATTGTCTATCCGTGGGAAGTCGATCGTGGCAAGTATGGTCTGGGTGAATTTGACCCCGATTTAGAACCAGAACCACAAGCATAACCCCGCCTATGCCCCCCACCAGACCCGAAATCGCCTGATTTATCGCGCCGATAACAAGCATGATTTCGGGCTTTCTGTTATACTACCATCAAGTCGTTAGCTTAATCGCTGTTGGGTCATTCGTGTAGCGTTTGAGAATACACACGAGATTCTATCACTGACGGTATGATACAGACGATATACTCAGCAATGAGTCGATCTATACATAGCCGATATTAGTGCATAATATGTCTCACAAGTATCTCATACTGGGTCTCTTGGCTGACCGCCCGATGACGGGGTATGACATGCGTAAGCATGTCAAAACGGTTTTACACACGGTCACTACCGCTAGCTATGGCACGCTTTATCCAACGTTGCACAAATTGCTGGACGAAGGTCTGGTGAAGGTCGTCAATGTTGAGCAGGCAAATCGCCCCGCGAAGAAGGTCTACCACCTGACGAAAGCGGGGGACGCATTGCTACAGGCGTGGTTGAAGACGCCGGCGGAAGAAGACAAAGTCAAACGAGAATTTTTACTGAAACTGTATTTCGCAAAGGATTCATCTCATCAAGACCTCCGCCGCCTGTTGGCAAAGCGCCGGGCAGATACACAGGCAAAAATGGACTCACTCATCGCTGTACATGACACCATCAGCAACCCGCGACGGCAATGGATTGTGGCTTATGCCCTGTCTATGTGTCGGGCGGAATTGGAGTGGCTCAAACAGATGGAACAGCAAATCGCCATCGTGTGAGCTGGCTCGTGGGAAGACCGAGCTACGGTCATTTTACCCGTACACACTCGATGAAAGGAGTCAGGCGTGCCGACGTGCGCCGGGTAATCGCTGAATCATGAATAGCGAATTCGACCAAAACCAATTCTCTGAAGATGATTTCGAATCGATGCTGGATCAATCCTTCGATTATCTCACCCCTCGTCGGGGCGAGATTCGTACCGGTATTATCCTACAAATCGAAGCGCGCGAAATTATCGTGGATTTAGGGGCGAAGCAAGATGGCATCGTGCCCTATACCGATATAGAACGAATGGATCGTGAGTTTCACGCGACCTTGTCGGTCGGTCAAGAAGTTCCCGTCTACGTGATCAATCCCAGCGACTCGAACAATAACTTGATCGTGTCGATCAATATGGGCTTGCAACGTTATGATTGGGAAGAAGCACGCAAATTACTGGAATCCGAAGATGTGGTGGATGTGGGCGTTACAGGATACAACAAGGGCGGGCTTCTCGTCCGCTGGAAGCGGCTTGAGGGCTTTATCCCCAGTTCGCACCTCACCTCGGCTGATTTATCGCTAGATCGCCGCGATGCGATGGCGCAATTGATCGGCGAGACGCTGACAGTGAAGGTGATCGAAGTCGATCAAGATCGCCGTCGCTTGATCTTCAGCGAGCGCGAAGCCCAGCGCGAATGGCGCATGAAGCAAAAAGCCCGCCTGCTCGATGAACTGAACGAGGGCGATGCTGTCATGGGAACTGTCACTGGCTTGCGCGATTTTGGCGCGTTTGTCAATATCGGCGGCGCAGATGGCTTGATCCACGTGAGCGAATTGGCGTGGCATCGGGTCGATCATCCGCGTGATATTCTCAGCATCGGCGACGAGATCAAAGTCTACGTACTTAATCTCGATCGTAAGACCAAGCGCATCGCGCTCAGCCTCAAACGCCTGCTCAGTGATCCGTGGGACGATGCACAAGACCGCTACCACGAGGGACAACTGACGGATGGTATCGTGACCAATGTCGTTGATTTTGGCGCCTTTGTCGCGCTGGATGATGGCTTAGAGGGCTTGCTACACCTGAGCGAAATGGGCGATGGCTCGCTCAAAGAGCCGTATTCTTATGTCAAGAAGGGCGATCGCCTGACCTTGCGTATCAGCCACCTAGAGCCTGAAAAGCGACGCGTGGGCTTCACCCAGCGCTGGGGTACAGAGGATGAGATTCTCGTCACGCCGGCGGAAGAGGTACAAGAAGAAACCGAAGACGAGCCTGCTGAAGAACCCGCCGAAGAATAATGGCGATCAGCATCACGGACACCTGCGCGGGCGGGTGTCTTTTTTGTGTAGAAATGCAGGGATTTCATGTGAGAAATCAAACATCTACTCAAAAAACTTTAATCATGTCGTTGACAAATTGTAATCATTTTCAGTATAATCGCCCCGTTTTGGGAGAAGCAACAACCCACACGATGTGAAACCGCACATTCGGGGGACACGACGCAATATTTCCAATCGTAAACGCTTGCACAATACCCACTCCACAATTGAACGGGGCGGGGGTTGCTTCGTGTGTGCCTATCCACCAAAACACATCTGAACGTACAGGGAGTTTATTCATGTCTACTGATATTTCACTCGATAGCACAACAGAGGAAATGGATTTTGCCGCTATGCTCGAAGAATCGCTGGCGGCGAGCCAGATCGAGCGGGGCGATATTGTAACCGGCACGATCCTAGCAGTTGATCAGCACGGTCTCATCGTTGACGTAAGCTGGAAGCACGATGGGATTGTATCGCGCAATGACATTGAACGCATGGGCATGGATGTCGAAGATTTTGCGGTCGATACCGAAATTGATGTCGCTGTTGTGCGCCTAGACGATATGGAAGGCAATCTGGTTTTGTCCGCCGCACAGGCGAAGCAGAACGAAGATTGGAAACGCGCCGAAGCCCTACAAAACGAAGACGATGTCTTCACCGGAGCTATCGCCGCGGCGAATAAGGGCGGTTTGATTATGCCCTTTGGTAATTTACGTGGCTTCATCCCTGCTAGTCATGTGGTTGATCTCCCCCGTGGGTTGAACGAAGAAGACCGGGTGAAACATCTCAACGAATTGGTCGGCGAAGAGATTTCGGTCAAAGTGATCGAAGTCAACCGCAAACGCCGCCGCCTCGTCTTCAGCCAACGCCTCGCCGAACGTGAGAACCGCCAAGCGCGCAAAGAAGAATTATTGGAAAAACTGGAAGAAGGCAACGTGCGTAAAGGCGTTGTCAGTGGCTTGTGTGATTTTGGTGCATTTGTTGATCTGGGTGGCGCTGATGGCTTGATCCACATCTCGGAGTTGGCGTGGCACCGCGTGTCGCACCCTGAAGAAATTGTCAACGTGGGCGAAAAGGTCGAGGTCTACATCCTGCATTTGGATGAGAGCGGCAAACGCATCGGCTTAAGCTTAAAACGCCTGCAACCCAACCCCTGGGATCAGGTCGAGGAAATGTACCACATCGGGCAATTGGTCGAAGGTACGGTGACACGTCTCGAACCCTTCGGCGCGTTCATCAGCATGGAACCGGGCATCGAAGCTCTGCTCCACGTCAGCCAATTCACCGATCAAGAGACGATCGACCCCCGTCAGGAACTGTATCAAGGACAACGTGTGCTGACGCGCATCATCAGCATCGAAGCTAACAAGCAACGACTGGGGCTGAGCTTGAAAGAAGTGACCACCGCCGAACACGCGCAGTGGGAAGAACAGCGGAGCGAAAATCTGCTGGAATCGGCTGTCGAAGACGATGACGAGACCGACGCAGATGCCGATCAAACGACTGTGGAAGATACCGCCGAGGCATAAGCCGCGCGTTCGTCACAATCCATACATAGACAACGAGGGCAGGTGGTTGCGCCTGCCTTCTGCATGCACAAGGTCAAGGAACGCCAGTTCCTTGTGGGGGGGACGGGCAACGCTACCACAATTGCCCTACATGACTGACACTTTCATTGCGTCAGGTCGTCTGTTACAATATATGACTACAATCGTGAAAAATAGAATCTCAAGCAAGAGGTGAGTTTTAACTCTATGGCAACTGTAAAACTAAAACCCGGTGAATCGCAAGAAGCTCTGCTCCGTCGTTTCCGTAAGAAGGTGACGAACGCGGGTATTCTCAGCACCGTTCGCCGTAAACGCTGGCACGTCAGCAAGAGCGAACTGCGTCGTATCGAGAAGAAGAAAGCTATCCGTCGCGCCCGCCGTCGTCGTCGTAAAGCGGCTTCTCGCGGTAACCTGTAAAGGACGAGGATTTCGCTTTCCTCATCCATACTGAAACTCAATGAACCGCTATGATATTGTTCGTAGTGGTTTATTTGCGTAAAATAATCGTTGTCCAACTATCACCATAAAGGAGACCCATGGCAGACGAAAAGATCGAAGTTGAAGGTACAGTTATCGAAGCCTTGCCCAACACCCAGTTCAAGGTGGAACTCGACAATGGACACGAAGTCCTCGCCTATCTCAGCGGCAAGATGCGGAAGTTCTATATCCGTATCCTGCTCGGCGACCGTGTCAAAGTCGAAATGACTCCGTATGATATGAATCGAGGGCGCATCACCTACCGCTTCCGCGAAGGCGAATCCAGTAGTTAACGCGCCCCGTCGTTCGTACAGCGTCAATCAAGCGCGGGCGTGCCGTTTAACGTGCGCCCCCGCATGACCTACGCTTTCGTCCCCCAATGCACAGCCATCGTGCCAAACATAAAAGTCTTATACGACACATCCTGATAGCCAGCATCGCGCATCAACTGGGCGAGTTCGTCCGGCGTTTTGAAGCTCTGCGTTGACTCGGGCAGGTACGTGTAGGCATCGACCGCCGCCTGACCGCCGATCAAGCGCCCCATAATCGGGATGACGTAATTCAGATGTAACAGAATGAAGGGCTTGAGCAGATTATCCGGCGGGGGCGATGTATCCAGAATTACGATGCGCCCGCCATCTTTTAAGACGCGGTGTTGCTCGGCAAGTGTGCGCGGGATGTCGATCACGTTGCGTACGAGATAACCGGAGACGACCGCATCGAAGTATTGATCAGGAAACGGCAGGTTGAGCGCATCCGCCGCCGACCAATCAATAGTATTGCCACGCCGTTCTTGCTGACCGACGTACATCATCGGCAATGAGAAATCCGCGCCAATCACCTGTGCATCCGGCACGACTTGCTTGGCTTCAAAGGCGATATCGCCCGTACCCGTTGCTAGATCGAGCAGGGTGCCATCTGGTGGCAATTGTGCCTGCTGGACGACGAACTTTCGCCAACGCATATCCTGTCCGAAGGTCATGACGCGGTTCATCAAGTTGTAGCGTCCTGCAATCCGCCCGAACATATCTTGCACGTATGTCGAGCGTTCTCTACCTGTGAGATGTGCCATTACTCATCCTTGTTTTCACATAATTTTGAACAGTGTGGGCATAGTATACACATCTCGCGTAAATCTACCATAAGTAGCTGAGGGATGTGCATAAACCCTTGTGACCGAATCATGGGTGTTCTATATCCGCCTCGGGCTGAAGCCACTTGCGTGGTCAAGCTCTTTTTGTCCCCTTTTTGAAAACGCTCTTATGTCGAACGTGTGCAATAATCATTTAGGGCTTTGCCTTAAGACCCTTGAGCTTTTGAAAAAGCTCAACCAAAACTCTCACGGCTTGCTTTTTCAACGCAATTGCGTTGAAAACAAATGGTTTCAAAAGGCTCACGCCTTTTGCAGGGGGTGGGACAGCGTCCCACTTTGCACAACGTTTACCCATGAGCCTTTGAAAAAAGGGAACGCCAAATCGCTTCAGCATTTGGCGATACAATTGGCGACTGATGCACATCCCTCGAGTAGTTATTGTGGGCGACAGGTGATCGGTTTAGGGGGGTACATGAGAAATAAGCCCCGCACCGGGCGGGGCTTGGGTCAAGCAGAGAGGCGTTAAATGTGATCGACGAGCTTGCCGACGATTTTATCCTTGGGCTTATAGCCGGTGATGCGTTCAACGGCTTCACCGTTCTTGAACAGGATCAAAGTCGGGATGCCCATGATCCCGTACTGTTGCAGGACTTCTTGGTTAGCATCCGCATCCAGCTTTGCTACGCGCAGGCGACCATCATATTCTTCTGCAATCTCATCGACGATCGGGGCAATCATCTTACACGGGCCACACCATTCTGCCCAAAAATCAACCAGAACGGGCGTGTCGCTACTCAGAATTTCGCTTTCCCATTTAGCCTTATTGACATCAAAGGTCTTTGCACCCATTGTTTGTGTTCTCCTCTTGTTATCAGTTTCTATGCCGTGGTTATCTTGCTACACTTCATCGGACGCACCCATACGATCTGTCCTTACATCATCATATAGCCGCATACCAAAACTCATAGACAATGTTAACGGGATTAATGCTCGCAACTTCATTATACTTTGAAGCATGCCGACATATCCCATTGCACGAAGTTGACTCAATCAGGGTGACGTTTATGAGCGAGATTGAACAGTCCTTCCCGGAATTGACGCGCAGGCAAGAAGACTTGCTCGCGCTGATTGTGCGTGCCTATACCGAAAACCCCGAACCTGTCAGTTCTAAGTATCTGGTCGATGCTTATGATCTCGATGTCAGTTCGGCGACGGTGCGTAATGAGATGGCGCGTCTTGAGGAGATGGGCTACATCACTGCGCCCCACACATCTGCCGGACGCATCCCGACAGCGCTAGGCTATCGTTATGTGGTACGCGATTTCATCAATAACAGCGCCCTGACCCGTGCTGAGCGCACGTACATCGAGAATAAATTTGCCGAGTTGCCGACTGCGATTGACCAGTGGATGCGACAGGCGGCGAAGGTTTTGTCGCGCACGTCGTACACAGCATCGCTCGTCACGCCACCAATTGCCGAAGCCGGTCACTTCAAGCATTTACAATTGATCTCGGTGCAGGGGCGGCTCGTGTTGTTGATTCTCGTGTTGCAGGGCGGCACCGTTCATCAGCGCATGTTGAACCTCGCCGAACCTGTGCCACAGGCGATGCTCACTGAAACGGCGAATCACATCAACAACCTGTGCCACGACATGAGCGCGAGCGAGATACGCCTGAAAAGCCGCCACATGAGCGAATTAGAGCGCGAAGTGGCGGAGATTGCCGCTGACTTGCTCGAAAAAGCGAACACGCCACCAATTCGTATGATCTATCGCGAGGGCTTGAGCGACGTTATCAACGCGTTCCCGCACAGCGAAGGCGCACAACAGGCGGTGCGCGTCTTTGAAGAGCGTGCCTTCCTCGATATTATTCTCAACGAGATTTTGCACCCGCTATTGTCGGAAAATGTACAGGTGGTGATTGCCGGCGATGGTCACGAAGAATTGAGCCATCTGAGCATGGTACTCAGTCATTATGGCTTGCCGGGGCAGATGCGCGGTACGTTAGGTGTGTTGGGGCCGATGAATTTGAACTATGGGCGGGCGATCAGTGCGGTGCGCTATGTCTCAACGATTATGACCGAACACGTCAGCGAGCTATACGCGCTCGATGGTGACGGCGTAGATGATGTAAGTTCATCGTCTTCATAATATCCGCATCTCTATGTTAACACAATTCTATGATTACTTAGCTACACTGTTGCCGATAAGTCAACTAGAATAGCAATAATTGTGTGAAAGTAGCAGATTGACGAAAACGAGGTAAGGGCATGGAAGACCCCATCACAAAACAAGACCAACAAGAACCAACCGAAACCGAAACCCCCGATGATCAGCCCCAAGATAATGCTGATGCCGCTGTAGACATGCAGGCGTTGCGCGCGCGCATCGCCGAGCTAGAAGAAGAAGCCGGCACGAACTTGCAGGGCTGGCAACGCTCACGGGCGGAGTTCACGAATTACAAGCGCCGCACCGATAAACAACTTGCCGAATCGCGCAAGATGGGCGCGCTCGACGCGCTGGGCAAAGTCTTGCCGGTCATCGATGATTTTGAACGGGCGCTGGCGAACGTGCCAGACGATTGGGCTGAGCATGATTGGATGAAGGGCACATCCTTGATTCTGAAGAATATGCAAAAAGTACTCGATGAATATGACATCGAAGCGATTGACCCAGTCGGCGAAGACTTCGACCCCAATTTCCACGAGGCTGTCGGCATGGATGACAGTAGCGAATACGAAAGCGGTGTCGTGACGACAACCTTGCAAAAAGGCTACCGCAGTGGTGACCGCGTTGTGCGTCCCGCTTTGGTGCGCGTAGCGAGTTAATTTATCATATCACTCATAGGAGAATAAGCACTCATGTCACGGATTATTGGTATTGATTTGGGGACGACCAATTCGGTTGTCGCAATTATCGAAGGGGGTGACCCGGTCGTTATCCCATCTGCGGAAGGCAATAATACGGTGCCATCCGTTGTCGCCATCAACACGAAGAATGACGAACGTCTCGTCGGTAAGGTGGCGCGCAATCAGGCAGTGATGAACCCCGAAAACACGATCTCATCGATCAAACGTTTTATGGGGCGCAAGTATGATGACGAACAATCAGAAGATGCGCGCAAGCGTGTTGCCTATAACGTGACCGAAGCCCCCAACGGTGACAATCGCGTGATGATGGGTGGCAAAGAATACAGCCCGCCAGAAATTAGCGCGATGATCTTACAAAAGCTGAAAGCCGATGCCGAAGCCTATCTGGGTGAGCCGGTCACACAAGCGGTCATCACGGTGCCGGCGTACTTCAACGATACCCAGCGCAACGCGACCAAGGATGCCGGTAAAATCGCCGGTCTCGAAGTCCTGCGAATCATCAACGAGCCGACGGCATCGAGCCTCGCTTACGGCTTGGGCGATCGCAAAGATGGCATCGTCGCCGTTTACGATCTCGGCGGTGGGACGTTCGATATTTCGATTTTGGAAATTGCCGATGGCGTGTTCGAAGTGAAAGCCACCAACGGCGATACCTATCTCGGCGGTGATAACTTCGACGAGCGCATTATCGATTGGCTGGCAGAAGAATTCCAGAAAGAGAACGGGATTGATCTGCGGCAGGATCGTCAGGCTTTACAACGCCTGAAAGAAGCGGCTGAGAAGGCTAAAATCGAGCTATCGAGCGTCCAAAGCACCGACGTGAACCTGCCCTTCATCACAGCCGATGCCAGCGGTCCCAAGCATCTGAACGTGACGCTCTCGCGGGCGAAGATGGAGTCGCTGGTCGATGACTTGATCCAGAAATCAATCGACCCCTGCCGTTCGGCGCTCAGCGATGCCAATCTCAGCACGGGCGATGTCGATGCCATCTTGCTCGTGGGTGGCATGACCCGTATGCCGGCGATCCAGCAAGCGGTGCAAGGGTTCTTCGGTAAAGAGCCGACTAAGGGCGTGAACCCCGATGAAGTCGTAGCACTCGGCGCGGCGATCCAAGCCGGTGTACTCGGCGGGGATGTGAAAGACATCCTGCTCTTAGATGTAACGCCGCTGACGCTCAGCGTCGAGACCTTGGGCGGGGTAGCAACGCCGATGATCGAGCGTAACACGACAATCCCGATCAGCAAATCACAGGTCTATTCGACCGCCGCCGACAACCAGACACAGGTCGAGATTCACATTGTGCAGGGCGAGCGCCCGATGGCGGCGGATAACGCTTCGCTTGGTCGTTTCGCGCTCTCTGGCATCCCGCCTGCCCCGCGTGGTGTGCCACAGATCGAAGTTACGTTTGACATTGATGCCAACGGTATTCTCAACGTCAGCGCACGCGATAAGGCGACCGGCAACGAGCAGAAAATCACGATCACGGCTGGCAGTGGCTTGTCGGATGCAGAAGTCGAACAGATGGTGAAAGAAGCCGAGCAACACGCCGCCGAAGATGCCGCCCGTAAAGAGAGCGTCGAAGTGCGTAATCAGGCAGATACAGCAGTTTTCCAGACCGAGAAATTCCTGAAGGACTATGCCGAACAACTGCCCGAAGACGCGCAGAACACCGCCCGCGAGAAGGTACAGGCAGTCAAAGATGCGCTCGCAGGTGAGGACATGGCGCAGATTAAATCCGCGACGGAAGAACTGACGCAATACCTGCAAACGCTCGGCGGGCAGATGTACGAAGATGCCGCCGGCGCGACACCCCCGCCCAACGGTCAGGGGTCAGCAGGCGACGCGAAGCCGGATAACGATACCGACGATGAAGACGTGATCGACGCAGAGTTCACCGAATCATAAGCGCGCACAATCCACATCCTTTCGCTAGGGCAATCTGTACAGGTTGCCCGTCTTTGTTCGTAAGATGTAGCAAGCCAAGCATAGGGTCAAAACAATGCCCAGAGATTATTACGAAATACTCGGCGTGAGCCGAAATGCTAGCAACGATGAGATCAAGAAAGCCTTTCGCAAGCTCGCCCGGCAATATCACCCTGATGTGAGCCAAGAGCCGGATGCCGAGCAAAAATTCAAGGAAATCAACGAAGCGTACGAAGTGCTCTCCGACGATAACAAGCGCAATCGTTATGACCGCTTCGGTCATGCTGGCGTACAAGGTGCGACCGGCGGCTATAACGGCGCAGGTGGCGCGGGCTTCGGCGGCTTTGAGGATATTTTCGAGGATTTCTTCAGCAGTTTTGTCGGTCAACAACGGGGTGGCGGCGGTGCTGGACGACGTGCCTCACGGCGCGGTGGCGATATTCGCGTTGATGTCAACGTGACTTTTGAAGAAGCCGCCTTCGGTGTCGAAAAAGAAGTCGAGTTCCATCGGCTTGAGATTTGCGACGTCTGCAACGGCTCCGGCGCGCGCGAAGGCTCTAAACCGATCACCTGCCCGGAATGTAAAGGCGCGGGCGAAGTCCGACAGGTCACGCAGACCTTTCTCGGGTCGATGGTGCGCGTGGCGACCTGTCCGCGCTGTGGCGGACGGGGTACCGTGGTCGAGAACCCGTGTACAAATTGCGATGGGTCGGGTCGTCGCCGCACTGTGACGACGCGCACTGTGCCGATTCCGGCCGGCGTTCATGAGGGCTTGCGGATTCAAGTGCGGGGCGAAGGCGATAAGGGCGAACGCGGCACCCCGCCCGGCGATTTGTACGTCGTGGTGCATGTGCGCGAGCATGAGTACTTCAAGCGGCGTGAGAGCGATGTCATGCTAGAAATCTCAGTGAATATCGCGCAAGCGACACTGGGCGATAAAATCAACGTGCCCACGCTCGATGGCGATGTTGAACTGACCATCCCGCCCGGCACGCAATCCGGCAAGCTCCTGCGTCTGCGCGGGAAAGGTATTCCGCGCTTGCGGACGGATGGCTCTAGCAGTGGGCGCGGCGATCAACTCGTGATTGTGACCGTCGATGTGCCGCGCAAGCTCACCGATCGTCAGCGCGAATTGTTCGAAGAACTCGCCGGCACGATGGACACAAAAATTCAACCGCAGACGACGCAGGGACGTGGCTTTTTCGACCGCATGAAAGACTTCATCAGTGGCGAAGAACCGCGCTGAGACAGGATGAAACAAGCATGACGACCTGGATCGAAGTCGCGTTGCGCGTTGACGGCGAAGCCGCCGAGGCTGTCGCGCAGGCGCTACAGAAGTGGTGTCATCAGGGTGTCAGTATCGAGCAGACCGACATCGCCCCCGATACCTACGACGAAGGGCAAGTCCCGGCGCCCGAGACCTTGATTGTGCGCGGGTACTTCGCGGATGATGCCCAAGCTGAAGAAAAACGCCTGCAAATCGAGCAGACACTAGGCTACATGAACATGATATTGCCGATGCCGCAACCGACCTATCGCCCTGTGGATGAAGAAGATTGGGCGGAAGCATGGAAGGCGCACTATAAGCCGCTACGTCTCGGCGAGCGCATTGTGATTCGCCCGCTGTGGTTCGACGTTGACTTACAGGCGAATGATGTCGAAATTGCGCTCGATCCCGGTATGGCCTTTGGTACGGGCACACATCCCACGACACAACTATGCTTGATCGCGCTGGAAACGCTGGTGCAACCAGCTAGCGATGTGCTAGATTTAGGCTGTGGCAGTGGCATTCTCTCGATTGCGGCGGCGAAGCTGGGGGCGCGACAGGTGGTCGCGGTCGATATTGACGCGCTCTCGGTGCAGGCAACGGGCGACAACGCCCGTCAAAATGATGTCGGCGACCGCATCCAGACGGTGCAGGGGAGTCTCGAAAATGTGATTTCGTCGGCACGTCGCTATGATCTGGTGGTCGTCAACATCCTCGCGAATATCATCATCGCCATGTGCGATCAACATCTGGGCGTTACCGTGCGCCCCGGCGGACGTGCGATCTTCAGCGGTATTATCGACACGCAAGCCGATGACGTGACTGCCGCGCTCCGCAAGACAGGACTAGAACCGGTTGCGATGCGACAACAGGGCGATTGGGTGCTGATCGAAGCGACGCGCCCGACGACCTGAGCATCCCCTTCAGCGCGTAAATAGAGCATGAACGAGACCCGCATGAAACGAGCGACATTCACATTTCACGGGGCATTGAATTTCTTCTTGCCTCGTCATCTCAAGCATCAGACGATCACGCAGGAATTTACTTGGCGCGCATCGATCAAAGACATGATCGAATCGATCGCGCCGCCGCATCCCGAAGTTGAATTGATCCTCGTCAACGGCGAGGCGGTCGCGTGGGGGTATATCGTGCAGGATGGCGATACTGTCGCCGTTTATCCCGATTATGCTGCGGTCGCTATGGCGGATAAGGTGCGTCTCGTGCCTGTCTACCCGCACCGCCCGCGCTTCATCCTCGACACGCATCTGGGGCGTTTAGCCAGTTATCTGCGGATGATGGGCTTTGATACGCTCTATCGTAATGACTATGAGGACGACGTGTTGGCTGAGGTATCGGCAGAGCAAGAGCGCATCTTGCTGACGCGCGATGTCGGCGTGCTCAAGCGGGGGATTGTCACCTATGGTTACTTTGTCCGCAATACCCAACCGCGCCAGCGCTTGATCGAAATTAGCCGCCGTTATAACCTCGCTGACCAGACTGAACCCTTCAAACGTTGTATGACGTGCAACGGTTTATTGCAGGCAGTCGCTAAACGCGCGATTGTCGATGCGATCCCAGCCGATACCGCCGCTAGCTTCGACGAATTTCATCAGTGTCAGGCGTGCCGTCAAATCTATTGGAAAGGCTCGCACTACGAGAAGATGGAAGCATTGATCGCGGACGTGATCGCGCATGCCTGAAGATTACAGCGTGGCGGCAATCACCGCGACCATCATCCACAAGGCCTGCATAATCTCGTGCAGGGCTTGCGTGTTATCGACGTTGGCGGCGAGTAGGAATTGTTCGTTGATGCGGACGATAATCAGCGTGCCGCTAGCCCCCGCTGTGACGCTGTAGCGAAAGTACCCGTTCTCCAATTCTGAGACGATGCGCTCGCCGATGCTCTGCGCGGCGGTCGTCATCGCGCTGACGGCATCGGGGTCAGCGACTTTGATCTGTGCTTTCAGCATCCCGTCATTATCGACCAGCGCGGCCCACTGTAAGGCGGCCGGCTTCTGCTCGCTAGCGATCGCCAGCACTTGCTGATAATCAACATGGGGGCGATCGCTGTGATTGGGGCGCTTGCGCGGTGGACGCTTGAAAAAGCCGAACATGCGCTAATCGCTAGCGGGTTCGGTCTGCGTGTCATCGGCGGCTTTCTGTTGTATATCTTCGGCAAGCGGGAGCGCAATATAGAAGGTCGAGCCTTCGCCGAGCGTGCTTTCAAGCCCGATCTCGCCATCGTGATTATCCATGATGCCCTTCGTCAGCATCATGCCTAGCCCAGTCCCCGCTTCGTTGAGCGCAACTTCGTTCGTACTACGGAAGTACCGCTCGCGGAATAATTTCTTCTGGTCTTCTTCGCTCATGCCGATCCCCTGATCGACCACCGAGACGCGCATCATGCGCCCGCGTAACTTGCCGTCCTGCGTGCGATAGTTCGCGATAACTTCGGCAGTCACACGGATGGTCGTATCTTCCGGGCTGTACTTGTGCGCGTTGCTGACGAGATTCGTCAACACTTGAATGATGCGCGGTTCGTCTGCCCACACCAGTGGCAGGCTATCCGGCACTTCGTTGATGAGTTCCTGATGCTTGCCTTCTAATGTCTTGACGAACGGGCGCAAGGTCTCGACCACGGCGTGATGAATATCCATCGGGGCCGGGTTGACGCTGAACTCGTTCGCGTCCATCTTCGCCGAGTCGCGCAGGTCGCTGATGATGACTTCCATGCGTTTGGCGTTGTCGTGGATGACGTTAATCATATTCGTCTGCTGATCGGACATGGCGCCGGTTGCGCCCTGTCGCATCAAGTCCGCCCAACCGATGAGCGAGGTCAGCGGGTTCTTCAACTCGTGCGCGGCGAAGCCCATGAACTCCGACTTCGAGCGGTTGGCTTGTAAGAGCGCGGCGTAGAATTGCGCGTTCTCGACGGCGATGCTGGCGTGTTCAGCAATCCGCTGACCGAAGTCCCAGTCCGTCAGGCTGAAGCGCGGTACGCTGTTCTTCTCAAGGATCAAGATTGCGTTGATGTCCTCACCACTGAACATCGGGAGTGTGATCTGACTGTTGCTGTCAGTGAGGCGACTGTTATAATCCGGATCCATCGTCACATCCAGCGCAATATCAGCCTGCCGTGTCCGTATCACGCGCCCGATGATGCCCGATTGCAGATTCCACAGCATGCCGTCAGCATCTTCAGGATATTCGTCTTCGTCATAGCCCCGAATAGCGACCATCTCCAGCACATCGTTAGCTTCGTTGACGATCCCCAGCGCGCCAGCATCCGCTTTGAGGATGTTCATTGCCGAGCGCACGGTAATTTCGGCAACGGCGGATAATTCCTGCGAGCGACTCAACTCGGTATCAATCCGTTCTAGTGCTTCTAGCTCGCGCACGCGCTGGCTCAATTGTTGGTCAGTCTGTTGGAAGAGGCGCGCATTTTCGATCGCGACTGCCGCCTGACCGGCGAAGGTCGTCAGCAAGTCGGCATCTTCGTCGACAAAGGGCGTGCCATCGGTCTTGTTGATCACTTCTAGCACGCCGATGACCTGCTCTTTAGCGATCAGTGGCACTGCCAGCAGAGAATTCGAGACATAATCTTCGACCACCTGTTGCGCGTGGCGTGGGTCGGTGCGTGCGTCATTGCTGATCTGCGCCTGAGCTGTCCGCACAACTTCGCCCACGATACCTTTGCCCGCGTCGAGGCGCGTGCCTAGCAGGTCATCGCCCGCGCCGCCGATCACCACGCGGAATTCAAGCGCGCCGCTATCGTCGTCGGTGTTCAGCAAGAGTGATCCGGCTTCGGCATTCAAGATTTCGACGGCGCTGTTCATGATGATCTGCAACAGTTTCTCAACGTCGGATTCGGTCGCCACTAGCTGACGACTGATGTCATTGAGAACGGTCAGTTGCCGCTCACGCATCCGCGTTTGGTTGAATAAGTTGACCTTATCCAGCGATGTCGCCGCCAGCGCACCAATATCGGTGAAGATTTTATACTGTTCGTCGGAATATTCGGTCTTGTCTTCGGCTTTGCCGGTCGCCATCACGCCGATGCGCCGCCGTCCGGCGGTCAAGGGTACGCCGATGAAGGCGTACAAATCGTCGCGCACGCGGGTATGTTGCAAGCCGCGTTTTTCGACATCATCGGCATAATTCGTGAGGCGCACGGCTGACCCACGTTCGATCAAATCGCTGAAAATATCATTGCCGATGTTCCAGCGGATGTTCTCCTGTGCCTCAATGCGGTCGTCGTTCTCTAAGAAGAAGGCGAAGTACAATTGCTCAACGCGGTCGTCATACAGCGCGATGTAGAAGTTGGGCACATCGACCAGCTTGCTCGTCTGCGCGTAGATTAACTCCAGCAAGAAGTCGTCTGACTCGATGTTGAAGTTCACCGCCTGGCTGACCTGACTCAACACGTCGAGTTCGCGCACGCGTCGCTCTAACGATTCGATCACGCGGGTGCGCTCGGTGGCGATCGCCAGTTGATCGACCAGATTCGCAATGAAGCGCACATCCTCGTGCGAATATCTATCGCTGACGCGCGGCTTACCCAGCATCACAAAACCGTTGACGACATCCGTACTCTTCAAGGCTTTGACGATTGTCGCCTTCAGCAGGACGAGCTTGGCTTGCTCTGACCACAGTTGATGCGGCCATTCGTCGCCCACTTGTAAGCTGATGGCTTCGTTGTTCTTCCGCAACATACTGACGAGGGGGCTATCGGACATGAAGCGGATGTCGGTGCGATCACCGACTTGATCGTAGGCGACATACCCGCGCTCGGAATTATAGAGAAAGATAATCAAGCTCGATGGGGCGATCGTCTCTGCCAGCGTATCGTGGAACGCGGCGGCGATTCCAGCATAGCTATCGAGCGTGGTCAGTTGCCGCCCGAATTCTTCAACTTCGCGCTGGTAATCGCGCCGTTGCCGGAAGTAAAGACGGTCAATGCGCGATTGTAAGTTGGTACGCACCGGTGTGAAGAGCGCGACCATCACGAACAGCACCACCGAAATGGTGATGATGTCGCGCGCGTCGATGACTTCGAGCGTGGTCAGCGCGCCACCCAGCGTCAACAAATAGACCGAGACCACCAATGCACTGAGCATGATGCTATACGCCAGCCCCTGACTGATCGCCCGATCAGTATCAATGTGGCGATATTGTAAAACCGCATAGGCGAAGCCCGCATTCGGGAAGAGCAAGAGCAGGGTCAGCGCTTCGAGATTGAAGAACAAGTTAGTATCTGTTTGAGTCACGAGATAGCGCGATACCAACCATAGCACGATCAAGATGAACATCAACGAGACCGAGATCAGCATCGTGTTGCTCTGGTCACGCGCCATCGGTGTGTTGGCCCGCTCGCGCTGGATGAGCGTCAAGCCGAGCAGAGTCACCAAGCCGATGCTGGCACTGGCAGTCGCTTGCTGGGCTTTGTTTGTCTGCTCGATGACTGTATCAGGAAATGTGAACTGATAGACGAAAAATGCCGCCAGACCAACGCTGATAATCAATGGCACGTAGACCAACCACGGCGTGCGCCGGACGATACGCAAGCGACGCGGGAAGGTCAAGCCGATTGTTGCCAGCGTGCCGGCTAAAAGAGCGCCGCCCATCAACCAGATTTGCCCGAGATAGCCGTCCGTGCCAATGTCTAAAATGCCAGCGACGTAGATCGCGCTCAAAAATGCGACTGCCGCGACCATGATGCCATCTGACGAGTCAAAACGCAGGCGAATCAGAAGGATCGCAATCCCCAGTGTGACAACTGCTGTCGTGATGGGTAGTAAGAAATACGAAATTACGTCAATCGTCGGAAAGTTGGTCAAAGTCACTGTGATGCTACAAAGCGCGAAGCCATCGACGGCGGCATCACAGATGGCAGGATCGAACGCCGTGCGCTCGACATTGCGAATAAAGTCAATCTGGACGGGGGTGCCCGTCTCTAGCTCGCTGATAATATCGAGATACCGTGCATAGGCGATGCGATAATTGTCCGGGTCTTGTGTTAGCGGGCGCGGGTCGGATGCGCCGACGGGGTTGATCGCTGTAATTTGGTCGCCCGTGCGTAAGCCAGCTTCAATCCCCACCCAGTCGGCATCGCCGGTCGGTCGTCCGGCGTTCACGCTCATCGTATACGTGACCATCGCCCCGATGAACGGGCGATTGATGAAGTTCACGCCGATGACGAGATACGCGGCAAACGCGAGGACTGCAACGACCCCTAAAGCACCCACTAACCCTTGCCAGACCGTCAAGGAATCGCGCGGGGCGGTGCGCGTTGCATAAGTGCGAGATTGATTGAGTGATGTCGCGCTCATAAAATCATTTATCCGTTGCGTATTAGCTGATGACGTAATGACACTACCGCCATTCTAACACAGCATCGCCCCTGCGCCTAATCTTCATCCCTGTAGTTTGGTTGGGATTTCGTTGACTGGATGAAAATTTGTTAAATGTTATCTTTATCATCCTTGCAAAATGCTTTTTTCCATAGTTTGTTGCTCGATTACACGGTACTATATAAACATAGATTTTAAACAGAGTTTAAGATAGCTTGATGTTATAGCGTGCATATGGCTATGTACGTCGGGTTATCTGTCGATCAAGGAGAGACCTACATGACAACACGTACTGCCCGTGTCCTCATCGCTAAACCGGGCTTGGATGGGCATGATCGCGGCGCGAAAGTGATCGCCCGTGCCCTGCGCGATGCGGGTATGGAAGTGATTTACACCGGCTTACGCCAGACGCCGCAGATGATCGCCGAAGCCGCCCTACAAGAAGATGTCGATGTTGTCGGGCTGAGCATCCTCAGCGGCGCTCACATGACGCTGGTTCCGCGCGTTTACGAAGCCATGGTCGAATCCGAATTAGATGACGTGCCGATCATCGTCGGTGGCATCATCCCCGCTGATGACAAAGAATCCTTGAAAGATCACGGGGTTGCCGCCGTGTTCGGTCCCGGCACATCCACCGAAGAGATTAGAACCTTCATCAACGCGTTGATAGCCGCGAAAGATGCCGACGCCTGATGGATTTAGTCGATAGCTTATTGGGCGGCAGTCGTCGCGCCCTCGCCCGCATGTTGACGATTGTCGAAAATGATCGCCCGCAAAAACAGCGCGCACTGGCACAGATCTTCCCGCATACCGGGCAGGCGTGGGTCGTCGGGGTAACGGGCGCGCCCGGCACTGGCAAAAGCTCGCTGGTCAATAGCTTGACCAAAGCCTACCGTGATGCGGATAAAACGGTGGCAATCATCGCCGTTGACCCCACCAGCCCGTTTTCAGGCGGGGCTATTCTGGGCGATCGGATTCGCATGGCAGATTTATCTGGTGATAAAGGTGTGTTCATCCGCAGTATGGCAACCCGTGGTAGCCTAGGGGGGCTTGCGCGTCACACGCGTGATGCAGTGCGTGTGATGGATGCCGCCGGTTTTGATATTGTGATCGTCGAGACCGTCGGCGCGGGGCAGAGCGAAGTCGATATTGTCCGCACAGCAGATACCACGCTGGTGGTCGAAGCGCCGGGCTTGGGCGATGACGTGCAGGCGATCAAAGCCGGTATTCTGGAGATCGCTGATATTCTGGTCGTCAACAAAGCCGATCGTCACGGTGCCGATCAAACGGTGCGCGGTTTACGCGCGATGCTCGAACTCGGCCACCCCTCAGCCCGTGATCAATTTGTCTCGCATCATGGGCGCTTGATGCCGACTGACGCGCCTTTGGCGCAAACCGCCACCGATGAAGCCGTCTGGATTCCGCCGGTGATGAAAACTTCAGCGACGAATAATGAAGGCGTGGTCGAACTGCTGGGCAAAATCAATGCTCATCGCCAGCACATCACCACCAGCGGGGCAATTGACCAGCTAGAAGCGCGTTATATCGAGATCGAATTGTACGAACGTTTGCAGGAGGCACTCATCGAGCGCCTGACGACACAGATACCAAGCGATGATATTGCGGCGCTGATTGAGCAAATTCGTAAACGCGAACTTGACCCTCAATCCGCAATTGAGCAATTATTGGTACAATCAACCTGACTCAGACAGTATCCAACAGGGGCTACCAGCCATGGCCAACATACCCGGAACGACCTACAACGATGATAACTATGCCGATCGTATGTCGCGGATGCGCTTCGGCAAGATGAAGCTCTTCTGCGGCACTGCCGGGCAGTATCTCGCCCGCGATATTGCCAGCCTCATCGCTAAGAAAGAAGGCTACGAAAATTTTCACCTTGGACAAGCGGAGACGATCCAATTCTCAAATGAGAATCTCTTCGTGCGCCTTGGTGAAAGCGTTCGTGGCAAAGATGTTTACTTCGTACAGACCATGTCCTCGCCGATCCACGAGAATATCATGGAAATGCTGATTATGATCGACGCGCTCAAGCGTGATTCGGCATGGCGGATCAATCTCGTTGTGCCGTACATGACGTACACGCGCTCCGATAAGAAAGACCAACCGCGCGTGCCGATCACAGCGCGGTTGATGGCGAATCTCATCGAGACGGCAGGCGCGGATCGCTACATCACGGTTGATCTGCACGCCGGACAGATTCAAGGCTTCTTCAATATTCCCGGTGATGCCCTCAGCGCCTTCACGCTCTTATCGGATTACGTGCGCGATAACTTCAACCTCGATAACCTAGTGGTCGTGGCGACTGATCTAGGCTTTGCCAAACAGGGGCGCAACTGGGCGCAACGTCTGGGCGTGTCGCTGGCATTCGTGGAGAAGCGGCGCAGTGATAACGCCGAAGCTCCCAAAGCTCTGAGCGTGATCGGCGATGTGCGGGGGAAAAACGTCTTGCTCGTCGATGATGAAGTCAACACCGCCGGCAGTATCGTCAACGCGGCGCAGGCGGTACGTGCCGCCGGTGCTGAGAGCGTGTCCTTCGCCTTCACGCATCCTTTCATGTCTGATATTGCTTTCGAGCGTCTCGACTCGCTCGATCTGGATGAAATCATCTTCACCGATACGCTCCCCGTCGCGCCGGAAAAGCGTCTGCCGAACATGACCGTTCTCTCAGTCGCGCCACTATTGGCAGAGGTGATCGTGCGGGCGCACGAAGGGCGTAGCGTAGGCGCTCTATTCAATGAGTGATCGCGCCAATCACGAGACCGGAGCAGAGCGCGACTCTGCTCCACAAGTAGTTCAGCAACCCTTCACCATCCGCGAGATACTGATCGGTGGCTTCGGCTTCATGGCGTTCTTGACGATGCTCGTCGTCGCGGTCAACGCTATCGGGGTCGATCGTCTGCAAGCCTTCATCGAAAATGCGGGTGTCTTTGCGCCCTTGGTCTACATCGGCATCAAAGCCTTCACCTATATCTTCGCCCCTTTGACTAGCGGCCCGATTCAGGTCGTCGCCGGCACGCTCTTCGGCAATGTGTGGCTGGGCACGCTCTACACGCTCATTGGCGAAGTTCTCGGCGGCAGTATTAGCTTCTGGATTGCGCGACGCTATGGGCAACCGGTCGTCCGGCGTTTCGTCGGCGAGAAGGGGATGCAACAGGTTGAAGATTTCTACGCACATCAGATGGGCGGGTGGCTCTCGCTGGCGATCGCGCGTGTGATTTTGTTCTCGCTGTGGGATTTTCTCAGCTATGCCGCTGGACTCGCGCGCAACGTACGCTACACGACTTATCTCGCAGTCTCGGTGATTTTGGGCGCGATCCCGACCTTCGCTTTCGTGTGGATGGGGAGTAGCGCCATTGAAGATACGCGCGCACTCTACTTGATTTATGGTCTCGTCGCGGCGATGGTCTTGTTGCCGATTGCCGGACGTAAAACAATCGGGAGGTTGCTCCAATGGGCGGGCAAGCAGGGCAAGCGCAAACAGAAAGATCACTGACGCAGGTCTACTGGCTCGGCGGGTCGCCGTGTGCGGGTAAGACAACGATTGCCGCCATCATCGCGCAGGAACACAGCTGGCAGGTTTACCATCTCGATCGCTACATTGATAGCTATCTTCAGCATAGGCGATTGAACGACGGGATGATGGACGCACACCCTATCCCTACCTGACTAGAATCATACGCTGGGGCAAAACAAGCAACTTGCGTTATACTCGGAGACACTTAGCGACTCAACAGGGGACACAGCCACTCATGGAACAATGGGAATACTTAACCCTCTTTTTAGAAGCGCGTGTGCAAGATAAGGACATGCGCCAATATATTGAGACCCGTTTTAACAAAAAACCTAAGAAATTCTCGCCTGAATCGATGATCCCACGCTTGAACCAGCTGGGTGAGCAGGGCTGGGAGATGATTCATATCGAAGCAGTGGGGCGTGTCGGGCGGCAGGAGAACGTGCAGGATGACCCTTACGCATGGAGCAATACTTATTTTTGCGTTTTCAAGCGTCCGAAACCCGCCAGCAGTGTCTACTCTGCGTCGATCGAACCGCCTGCTAACACCAATGCCACCACCGATGGCGAGACGGAAGGGTAAGCGGATGTTGCATCTGAGACGACGTTGGGCATCGCTGTGACACGGGTAGTGTTCATCACGGGCGCATCCAGTGGCATCGGGCGGGCGACTGCGCTGGCGTGCGCGAAGGCGGGTTATCATGTCGTCGGTACGGCACGCCGCGCCGCACGTCTCGACGCGCTGGCACAGGAAATCGACCAGCTCGAAGGCGATCACGGCGACTTCTTAGCGATTGCGGGCGATGTGCGCGCTGCCGACGCGCTACAATCAGCCATCACACAGGCGGTCGATCGCTTCGAGCGCTTGGACGTGCTGATTGCTAATGCTGGAGTCGGGCATCGGGGCGCGTTTGTCGATTCTGGTTGGGACGAGATCGAAACACTTCTGCGGGTGAATATCGACGGCGTGTTGCATAGCGTGCGCTTTGCCGTTCCAGAGATGCGAAAGAGTGGCGGCGGGCATGTCATCACCATCTCGTCGATTGCCTATAATTTGGTCTCCCCGAACGCAGCAGTCTATGCGGCGAGCAAAGCCTTTGTCACCAGCATGGCGAACTCGCTACGGCTCGAACTCGCGAAAGACGATATTTATGTGACGGATTTCTTGCTTGGTCGCACTGAAACCGAGTTCAATAGCTCGCGCTTGGGCGAAGGCGCACGCAAGACCAGCAGTTTACCCGTGATGCCTGCCGAGCAGGTCGCGGCATCAATCGTCGATGTTATCCAGAACCCCCGCCCCAAGCTCACCCTGCGTCCCATTGATCGCTTGATTGTGCTGGCGAATCGCCTGTTCCCGAACGTGGTCGGGTGGTTTGCGAAGCGCGAGTACCAGTGATCGCTGATACACATAGCAAACGAGAAAGAACCCTATGGCTAAACAGAAAAAACTCAATTCAATGCGCTTACTTGAAGCCAACGCTATTCCCTATGAAGTCCTGGTATACGATACGTCCACGCGCGATGCCGAAGCCGTTGCCGAACTGATCGGCGCGCCGGAATATATGGTATATAAAACCCTGATTGTCGAACCCGTCAAGAGCAATGACAAACCGCTAATCGTCATGCTCGCGTCGGATCGTCAACTGGATTTGAAGAAGATGGCGAAAGCCGCCCGCCAGAAGAAAGTACAACTGGCGACGCACGCCGATGCCGAGCGCATGACGGGCTTGCAGGTCGGCGGGATTAGCGCGCTGATGCTGATGGATAAAAATTGGGATGTGTATGTCGATAGCCCCGCGACCACCTTGCAGAATATCATCATCAGTGCCGGCGAGCGCGGGTATCAGGTACGGCTAGCGGTGTCGCCCCTATTGAATCTGCTCAATGCCAAAATAGCCGATCTATCCACCGAAAGCGATTAGCCGATGCTGACCATAGGCGATATTGAGATTCATCTGATTAACGATTGCACGACGATGGTCGATGGTGGTGGGGCCTTTGGTCTCGTCCCACGCAAGTTATGGCGACGCTACTTCACACCGACTGCCGATAACCTGATCCCGATGACGCAAACCTGCTTGTTCGTGCGTGCTGGCGATCAAAATATCGTCGTCGATACCGGCCTCGGCACAAAACTCACTGATAAAGCCCGTCGCATCTGGCAGATACAGGACGAGGGCAGTCTAGTGCGTGGGCTGGCACAGCTAGGCATCACGCCGGCGGACATTGATCTCGTGATCGACACGCACCTGCACAGCGATCATGCCGGCGGCAATACGCGCTATGCCGACGACGACCCGCACCAGATCGTGCCGACCTTCCCCAATGCCGAGTATGTGGTGCAACGCCGCGAATATGACGACGCGATGACTCCCAACGAACGCACCCGCGCCACCTATCTGTTCCCGAATTATGTGCCCGTGATGGAACGCGGACAATTGCGCTTGCTCGATGGCGATACCGAACTGGCGAGTGGCGTATGGGGCATCGTCACGCCGGGACACACCCGCGGCCACATGAGCGTGCGCTTCGAGAGTGGCGGCGCGTCGGCGGCGTTCCTGTGTGATCTGGCGACCTATGCCGTGCATTTCGAGCGTCTTGGTTGGATGACCGCCTACGATGTCGAACCGCTGGTGACCTTAGAGACCAAGCGTGTGTGGCAACAATGGGCGCTCGCCAACGATGCAATCGTGATCTTCCCGCACGATAGCACCCGCCCAATCGGTCGCTTGACAACGATCGACGACGGCAAGCTGTCGCTCGATCCCATCGACGAACCCTTCGTCAACGACGCTTAGACGGGCGCAAGTATTCCCGTCAGCGGCGGCTATTGCGCTCCTGCCATTCAGCAATTGTCTCTTTGAGAAAGGTCTTCACGTCCTCATCATCGACGGCATCAACGCTATCATAGGTCTGTCCGTCTGCTTCGATCGTCACGCCGATCAATGCCGGACGGACGTGTATCCCGCGCTTCTGGAAGCGGGGCGTTTGGCTGATCTTATGCTGGAGATAGGCTTCGATCGCGTCGGCGATGTTGACTTCTTCGACCTTCTGCACCTCTTTGACTTCGAGCCGCCCGTAACGGTTGCGCTTGTAATTGGTTTCCATTTCAGAGAGACGATACTCCGGCAGATCCCCCGGCAGGGCATCATCAGCGGCATCGCGCTGGGGCGACGCCTGCGGATTAGCGGGCTGTGCTGGTGGCGGTGTCGGTGCTTGGGCGGGCGTATCGGACGCTGGAGGCGTATCGCTTAAATCGTCGGCTTGCTTCACGCTCTGCGCGAGTTCTTTCATCAAGCGGGCGAAAGCCTTACGCACTGTCTTATTGTGGCGCAAGGTGCGATAGCCTGTATCGCTCATCTGCACAATCAGGCGACCGTCGCGCTCATCGCGCAGGATGCTCATCGCTTCGATAGCTTGGGTGCGCGTGCCATCGCTCAGCTGGATTGTGAGCGGTCGATCACCGATTGTGTGCGGGGTGTCGGCGCTCGT
This sequence comes from Anaerolineae bacterium, assembly GCA_034437755.1. Taxonomy (GTDB): domain Bacteria; phylum Chloroflexota; class Anaerolineae; order Aggregatilineales; family Phototrophicaceae; genus JAUZRW01. Next base: position 32,861 of record DAOTTV010000079.1, read on the forward strand.
TGTCTCTGCTTCCGCCGCATCAATCGCAGAGACAAGCTCGGCAATGTCGAGGTCGTCGTCAATCTCAAAATCGTCATCAGCAGTGATGCTATCGTCGCTGGCGTGCGCGTCGGCGGGTGTGTGTGGCTTGTACTCACCGCTGAAGAGATCATCCAAGCCACTGTCGTCATCGCCGGTTTCGGCTTGGTAAACCGCACGACCTCGACGGTCGTCAGCGCGTCCGCCAGCGTCCATCAGGCTCGCAAGCGAGGGCGTATCGCCTGCGGTGGGCATAGCAGGCTGTAGGGCTTCTTTGCGTGCGCGGCGCTTCTCTTGTGCTTGCTTGCGCCCCCGCGCCCGGAAGAAAACGATCAAGGCGATACACACACCGATGATGCCACCGTATAACAGAACAATCCGAAATAATGCCGACCCGATTTCCATCGTTTAAACTCCTTTCGGTTGGCAGGTGGGGCAGTAATGCGTGCCGCGCTGTGCCACACGAATTTTTTCGATTAGATGAGATTGACACGTCTTGCAGAGATCACCATCGCGCCCGTAGACGTAGAAATGATCCTGCGAACTCCCTTTGCTACCATCCGGTTTGCGATACCAATTGACGCTTGCTCCTTCGTGCTGGATGCCATCGTTGAGCGCGTCGCGCACGGTGCAGTGCAGGCGTTGGCGCTCGTCATCAGTCAGGCTATCAGCTTTGCGCTCAGGATGGATACCCGCGCGGTGCAGAGCTTCGTCGGCATAGATATTGCCCACGCCTGCGACGAAGGTTTGGTCGAGCAAGAGTGATTTAATCATTTTACTGCGCCCCTGTAGCCGTTGATTGAACACCGCCAGTGTAAAGGCATCGTCCAGCGGTTCTGGCCCGATACCCGCCGTCACTTGGTTGATGTCATCTGTCAGGTAGACCTTGCCGAATTTGCGCGAGTCGCTGAAGCGTAGTTCGCGCCCGCCATCCAAACCCCATTTGACGTGTACCCACTTATCGACGCGATGCTCAGCAGTGGCATCAGTGACGTACAAGCGGCCCGTCATGCGTAGGTGAACCAGCAGTAAATCTTGATCAAGTTCGATCACGATGTATTTGGCGCGGCGCGTGATGCCCTGTACCGTCTGCCCGATGACCCGCGCTTCAAATTCGTTCGGGTGTGGCTGACCGATGATCTTTTCCCAGTCGTACCACATGCTCTCGATCGTATGCCCGATCAACGGTTGGCGTAAGCCACGAACGACGGTTTCGACTTCTGGTAATTCTGGCATAAGATCAACTTTCTGTGCTGGGCTGATAGCTTGCATGTGCGATCAGCTTGTGGAAAAATGAAATGGGGACGTGGCAGATTTTTCGTCCACCCCCGCTGATGATAGAGACTGTCTCTCTTGCCTGATACTGTATATTCAAACTTGCCTCAACCGACTTTGCAATGGCAAGATAGGGATATTCCGCACATTCTCACAAAATCCATACGATTAACAACCGGGGCGCTGTGGGAATGGTGTTATACTACTTATGTTCTAACGACCGTCAACCACCGCCCATTTAGGTGATGCTTATGCCCAGCGATTTCGTACATTTACACGTCCATACTGAATATTCTCTGCTCGATGGTCAAAGCCGCATTGATGATCTTGTCCAGCGGGCTAGCGAACTGGAAATGCCGGCGATCGGCATCAGCGATCACGGTGTGATGTTCGGCGTGATCGATTTCTTCCGTGCCGCGCAGTCTGCCGGTATCAAACCGGTAATCGGCATGGAGGCGTATCTCGCCCCGCGCAAGATGACCGATAAAGAATCTAATTTAGACAAACGCCCCTATCATATGCTGTTGTGGGCACAGAACATGACCGGTTATCTGAATCTGATGAAGATGGCATCGGCGGCACAGCTTCAAGGCTATTATTATCGCCCGCGCATTGATCGCGATTTTATGGCAGATCATGCCGAAGGTATCATCGCCACGAGTGGGTGTCTCGCGGCAGAGATTCCGCGTCTAGTCGAAGAGGGTAAGGACGAGCAAGCACGCGCAAAGATCGGTTGGTATCACGAGGTTTTCGGCGCGGATAACTTCTATCTGGAGTTACAACCACACAAGATTGACCAACTCGACGTTCTCAATCGCTGGCTTGCTGATTATCGCCAGAGCAAGCACACCAACGTCCAATTCGTCGCCAGCAACGATGTGCATTACGTCTACAAAGATGATTGGGACGTACACGATACGCTACTCTGCATCCAGACGGGTGCCCAAAAGACCGACGACAACCGGATGCGGATGAACCCGCGCGATAGCTACTACGTCAAGACCGCGCAGGAGATGCGTCAGGAATTTCAAGTGGCGGGGATGCCGGATGCAATGATTGATGAAGCCTTCGCTAATTCAGTCAAAATTGCGGAGATGACCGACGTTGATCTCGACAATCGCGATTATCATCTGCCCGTGTTTCCAGTGCCGCCGCGCTTCGAGGGCGACGAAGGCGCATACCTGCGTTATCTGGTCAATATGGGCTTGTCATGGCGCTTCCCCGGGCGCGAGGATGATCCGGTGTTACAACAGCGCATCGACCGCGAACTGGGCATCATCGGCGATATGGGCTTCAACACTTACTTCCTGATCGTGTGGGATTTGTGCGAGTTCGCGCGTCATGCCGATATTTGGTGGAACGTGCGCGGCTCAGGTGCGGGCAGTCTGGTGGCGTATTGTCTAGGCGTCACCAATATTGATCCGATCCAGAATAGTTTGCTCTTTGAGCGCTTCTTGAATCCGGGGCGCGTCAGTATGCCGGATATTGATCTCGATTATCCCGATGACCGGCGCGGCGAGATGATCGCCTATGCCGCCAACAAGTACGGCAAGGATAAAGTCGCGGCGATCATCACTTTCGGGACGATGGGCGCGAAGGCCGCGGTGAAGGATGTCGGGCGTGCGCTAGGGGTGGACTTGCACAAGATCAACCACGCGACCAGCTTGATTCCGCAAGACGCCAAGCAGAAGAAGATCAAAGAATACATCGAAGCTAATCCTGAATTACAAGACCTGTACGACCGCGACCGCGACATCAAGCGCGTGATGGATACCGCCATTCGGCTACAGGGCATGACGCGCCACGCCTCGACTCACGCGGCGGGGGTCATCATCGCGGATAAGCCACTGGAGCAATATTCGCCCCTGCACCGCATCACGGGGACTGACCCGAGTGGCGGCGCACTAGAAGCTGTGACGCAATTCCCGATGGAAACTGCCGAGTCGATCGGCTTGCTGAAGGTCGATTTTCTGGGCTTATCGACGCTGACGATCCTGCGAAAAGCCTGTGATCTGGTCAACAAGTATCACGGGACACGCTATAACATGGACAACGTGCCTTATCGCCATGACGATCAGGTCAACGATCTGACGGATGAACAGCGACGGATGCTGGACGAAGCCTTCGCGATGCTGGGACGCGGCGAGACAGTCGGCGTGTTTCAGGTCGAGAGTGCCGGTATGCAGGCGATGTTACGCGGGATGCGTCCGCGCACGTTTGAGAACATCGTCGCCGGTATTTCGCTCTATCGTCCGGGCCCGATGGAATTCATCCCGACCTATAACAATCGCCTGCATGAGCAAGAAGATATACCTTATCTGCATCCCAAGCTCGAGCCGATCCTCGAAGAGACCTTCTCGATCATCGTCTATCAAGAGCAAATCATGCAGATCGCCGGGCAATTGTTCGGCTATGAACTGGGTGAAGCGGACATGATTCGTAAAGCAGTCTCCAAGAAAAAAGAGAAGGCCTTGCAGAAGCACCAGCAGACTTTCTTAGAGCGCGGACCGGCGAACGGTGTCGATACTGAGACCGCGCAAAAAATCTTCGATGACATCATGTTCTTCGCGAATTATGGCTTCAACAAGGCGCACGCCTCGGATTATGCGGTCATCACGATGCAAACGGCGTTCTTGAAGTGTCACTATCCAGCGGAGTTCATGACGGCTCTGCTGTGCGTGCAGTTCGACAATAGCGAGAAGGTCGCGACATTCCTTGAAGAATGCCGCCGCTTGAATATTCCGGTGTTGCCACCGCACGTCAACGCTAGCGTGATTGATTTCGACATTGAGATGATGGAGGATGGCACGAAGGCGATTCGCTTCGGCTTAGGGGCGATCAAGAACGCGGGTGTCGGCGCACTGCAACACATCATCGACGAGCGCGAAGCCAACGGCCCCTTCGCCAATCTGGTCGAGTTCTGCAAGCGTGTTGATCTGCGGCAGGTGGGCAAACGCGCCATCGAAAGCCTGATTAAAGTCGGGGCGGTCAGCGGGTGGGGCGCACGCGATGACTTACTGTATTCTCTAGAGCGCATCGTCGGCTTCAGCACCGATTATCACCGCGCACAGGAAGTCGGGCAGATGAGCCTCTTTGGTACGGATACCGGATTGGGCGAGGAGACCCTCCAAATCCCGGAAGCGCCGGTGCGCGCCAAGGTCAAAAATCGGGAGCAACTGGCGTGGGAAAAAGAACTCATGGGCTTGTACGTCACCGGTCGTCCGGTCGATAAGCATAAAGCGGTCTTCGCGGCGATGGGCAACACCGCTGTCATTCGTGATCTGGTCAGCGGTAACGGTCGCAAGCCGGGCAAAGTCGCGGTCGCGGGCGAGGTCGTCGTCGTGCGAAAGATCATCACCAAGAATAACGAGCCGATGGTGGTCATCACCTTTGAAGACTGGCACGAGAGCGCGGGGACGATTGAAATTGTCTGCTTCCCGCGTCGGTGGCGTGTGCTTCGGCAGAACATTCATCTTTACAAGAAGGAGAAACTCGCCCAGCAGGGGATCGACCATGATGAACGCGCGGGCTTTTTAGAGCTAGAGGCGGGCGATATCGTGCAAATCGGCGGCAAGTTCGATCTCTCGCGTGATACGCCGCAGATCATCTGTGATAGCCTCTCATTTGCGTTCGAAGCCATGACACCGTCCGAAGCCGCCGAAGCCTATGCTGATCGTGATCTGGCGTGGATGGCATCCGACGACCCGCCCCCCGATCAATATGCCGATGATGACCGTCCGGCATACGGTATCGACAACCAGACGGGTGAATTGCTCATGCCCGAAACAGCGCCGCCCGCACCGGCGATGCAGGCGACATCGACACCGCACAAGGGCAACGGCACCCACGCGCCCCCGACATGGGCGAATGCCGAAGCACAGGCGATGACAAGCGACGACGCGAATCCCTTTGCTGACATTGACGCGGACTCGTCTGCTGTGCGCGCCGACCGCCACCACATCCGCATCCGCTACCAGCGCACGAACGACCCCGATAAAGACCGTCGTCGCCTGCGGCGCATCCACCGTACCTTGATCGGCTATCCGGGGGCGGATACCTTCAGCATCACGCTCTACGGTGCCCAGCAACCACCAAAGACCATGACCTTCCCCCAGCATTCAACCGGCTATTGTGCCGAGCTACAGCGCGAACTCACGGCTATCGTCGACGCCGACCAGATCAACGTGCGCCCAGCAGAGGATGACGTGATTTCTTAAATTGGGCTTTACACTCTTTGGCTATCATTGTCCTGTTAACTGATTGCCGATACAATACACGGAGTCATCGCATATAGTGCGGATATGCGATGCCCCCAACTTATTATTCTTGCGATGTTATGATTAGCGGTTTACACAGGAGAATAGCTAGGCATGAGACGAATTGCCGTAATGACGAGCGGTGGCGATGCCCCCGGTATGAATGCCGCCATCCGTGCTGTGACACGCGCTGGATTGAACAACGGGCTAGAAGTCTTCGGTATCCGGCAGGCTTATGCAGGCTTGCTAGCAGGCGACTTTGAACCTCTGACCAGTCGTGAAGTCAGCGGGATTTTACAGCGCGGTGGCACGATTCTACAGACGGCGCGCAACGAAGAGTTCAAGACCAAATCCGGACAGCGCAAAGCTCTACGTCGCCTCAACGAACACGGGATCGAAGGTGTGGTCGTCATCGGGGGCGATGGAAGTTTGCGCGGGGCGATGCAATTGCACAAGCTGGACGTGCCGGTCGTCGGTATTCCAGCTAGCATCGATAACGACATTTACGGCACAGATATGAGCATCGGTGTCGATACAGCGCTCAACACCATTCTCAACGCGCTCGATCGCCTGCGTGATACGGCAAGCTCGCACAATCGCTGTTTCATCATCGAGGTGATGGGGCGCAACTGTGGCTATCTGGCACTGATGGGCGGGATTCTCGGCGGTGCTGAGATCATCATCACGCCCGAGCGCGATGTGCCGATGAAAATAGTTGCCGAAGAGCTAGAAGCCGCGTACATCAAAGGCAAAGCACACGCGATCGCTGTCGTGGCAGAGGGGGCATCATATCATGTGACGGAATTGGTCGAGTATCTCAATCAGCACGAAGTCGGCTTTGAGATGCGCCTGACGATTCTCGGTCACGTCCAGCGTGGTGGCAGCCCGACCGCGTTTGATCGTCTGCTGGCGACGCGCATGGGGGTTGAGGCGGTCAATCGCTTGCTGGCAGGCGAGACGGGTATCATGATCGCGCAGACCGGACGCGGGCAAGTGACCGTGCCGTTAGAAGAAGTCACGTCGCACACACGCCCCTTGACTGAATATTACTTCGACCTAGCCGACGTGCTATCCTGAACGCACTAGCTGGCATACGATAGACGACAGCACACGCCCCACGTGGACAACGCCGGCGTTGTCCACCCACAATTTACACACAACTGGATTATGACCTTATGCCACGTATTTTTATCTCCTACCGCCGTGATGATAGCCAAATTACGACCTCGCGCCTCGCTGACCATTTAAAAGCTCATTTTGGTGCGGATAACGTTTTCTATGATATGGAGAGCATTCCTAAAGGCTCTGATTTCTCGAAATTCATCAAGTCGTATATCGAAAAAAGTGATGTGATGCTGGTCATGATGGGTGATCAATGGCTAACAATACCTGATGACGATGGCAATTTGCGCCTGTTTGAACCGGATGATTGGGTGCGAATCGAAGTCGGTATCGGGCTAGAAAAACCGTCACTCACTGTAATTCCGGTCAGTATTGATGATGCGCCATTACCGCGTGAAGAGCAACTCCCCAACCGCCTGAAATCGCTCAGCAAGCGCAATGCTGCATTTTTACAGACCGATGAACGCTATTTCAGAGGTAGTGTAAAACAATTAATCGAAGACATCGAAGAACAGTTCCCACCTGAAACGCCATCCGCCGCACCAGAGACCATCAGTGAGCCAGTGGTTGCGCCAGGCGATAATCAATCTCAACTGCATGGCTGTTGGAATCAATTCCGCGCATTGCCGAGGGTGATACAGGCGATAGCGGGTATCATCGGGTTTATCATTGCGGTTTTGGGTCTGGTATTGACGTTCATTGAAGTTTTCGCGACACCGGAACAAGTCGGGGATATTCAGCGACAACTTGGTATCATCACCGATACACCGCAAGCGACGATAGCCCCAACGGTGATGCCGACTTCGACACCGGATTTACCAGCTATCGACACAGAATTATCAAACGTCATTATGTCGAATTATGAACGCATCCCGTTAGCCAGTATCGCCAGTGAACCGCGGAACCTCGTCCTTGCGCCATCACCAGAAGGCATGGCTCTATGGGGATATTCGGGGGCAGGTGGCACAGTATTCGCTGTCGCTATATCAACACAGACACCAATAGACTTGACACCCGATGATACGAATACGCTGGTGTTATCGCCTGAGAATACACGGGTCAATGGCTTGCACTATGATGGCACATGGCTCTGGATTGCCGATGGTGCCAACCAGCGTGTGTTAGCACTCGACCCACAGACACTAAATATTGTTTATGAGATGCCAGTCAACACATTGCGCGGACAACCCGCACACTTGATGAGCATCAACAATCGGCTCTGGATTGCTATTCCAGAAACAGGTCAGGTGACGGCATTGGATATCGACCACTCCGCCAATGATGCAGACTTTGCATGTAGCTTGCGTTACACGGATATTGGCGTTGCTCCAAGCCAGATAATGGTACAAGGGAATACACTTTGGGTCGCTTACGGGCGTGCTGATGGTGCAATTGCAAAAGTGAACGGGTCAACATGCCGTGCTGATGAAACGATTGAACTCGATGTCCGCATTCAGAACATGGTGTTGCTCGATGATAGGCTCTGGATTGCAAGCGGTCAGGGCTTGATACAACTCGATACGACGACATCTGAATTAACCGAAACCGATGTAGAGTCGGTCGCGCAAGTATTCGCCGTGAATGACCAACTGTGGCTTGTTGATGACGATAACAATCTCCTTCGCATTGACTCCGATACGATTGATACAACCCTATCGCTATCTGTGCTGTCGACCCCGACGAGTATTTATAGCTCTGGCATTCAACTGTGGGTCGCGACAGAAGATAACACGCTCACCCTATTCACATTGCCGACACACTATCGACCGGATTGGCTTGATATAGCAGTTGTGGACAATGAACTATGGGGGTTGACCGCGAATAACGAGATTTGTCCTCTCGATGATGCTCCCTGCCTAACCCCGACTATTGCAGATACAGCAACAATCATGATTAGCACAACACAAGATGATGGGTTCTGGATCGGCACAGAGGCACGCGATATATGGTTCGTCGATACATCGGGTGAAGCCGAAAAACGCTATGCGATTCCGGCGACGATCGAAGGCATGATTGATATGGGGGATTACCTGTGGGTATCGGATTACTTTGCAAGCCTGACGATTGTTGACCAGCAGACTAACCGACAGCTAGAGGCTTTGCAATTCAATATGTCGATTCCCTCCGCGATGGCATACGACGGTACATCCGTCTGGCTAGCCTATAGCAATCCGGCACGAGTGATCGAAACCGATTTTGATGGCGATCAAGTCCGTGAGATACGCTCCATTGATGCACCCATCGACTCGGTATCGACGCTCAATGTGAATAGTGATCAGATGGTCATCGGTGGGCCGGGCATCTTGAGTCAAATCGACTTGACGAGTGATGACCGTCATACGATTGGCAGTGTGAGAAATCCTGAACGAGTTATCGCGTACAATAATCGATTAATGATTCTGTCCAATGGTGCGCTATTTGAAGTACAATAGCATTGTAGCCTGAATGTTTTGTCATGTGCGATTTAAATTAGATTGTAACACCACTAAGTTAGATTATGCGCTATACTTAATAACGATCATGCTAAGGATACCGAAAGTTCACGCTGAGAATGCCACGTTATACGATTTTTCTCTATCTGCTATTCGCTTTGACACTCACTGCCTGTGGGACGATCACGGCACAAGATAACCCCGCGCCGACTGCTGTGCCGCCAATTGTCGTCAGTTCATCGAACTTGGGCAATGTGCAACTGCAAACCATCGAGCAAATCATGGATGATGCCAATATTTCGAGCTGGCGCGAAAATTATACCGGACTCGATGTGACGATTGGCGTACTCGATCTGGGCTTCGGTGGCTTGGCTGATTTCGAGGCAACGTATGGGGTCGATGTCAGCTTGCCGCGTGGTGCTGATCCAACCGCTTACATCGATAACCCGCTTCGACATGGAACGCAAGTCCTCGAAGTGATTCACCTCATCGCACCGAATGCCGAGCTAGTCGTCTGTCAGTATAGGGGCTTCGATAGCTTCAATCGCTGTGTCAACACGATGATTACGCGCGGTGTCGATATTGTGAATCATAGCGCAGGTGTACCTGCCTTGCCGCTCGATGGTAACGGACAATGGGCAGATGTGGTCACTGCGGTGAGCGAACGCGGTATCCTGTGGGTGAATTCTGCCGGGAATTTTGCGGGTGGCGCGTTGAATAACGCCTTCACCGATTTGGATAACAATCGCCTGCATGAATTTCGCGGTGTGCCAATCGAACAAGCTGAAGCACTCGGCATTGACGGAGTCGAGACCTCTGGCACGATTATTCTCAGTTGGCGTGATCGTGATGCTATTCCCGCTAATCAAATTGACCTCGACTTGCAGATTCTCTCGCTACCGGATGGCACGCCGATGACTGGCTCATATGATGAACAGACAGGCTTACCGAGTCAGCAACCGCTCGAATTGGTCGTACTGGATATGTCACAGGATTTTGCAGTGCAGGTCATTGGCAATGATAATGCTGTCGGCACGGAATTCAAGCTCTTCGTAGAGTTCGCACGCGTTCCCGAAGGCGATGAATTCAGCTCAATCATTGCGCCTGCGGATGCCAGCGAAGCCTTGACCGTCGCCGCACTACAGGGCTTCAGCCCTGCGCCGTATTCGTCACGCGGGCCACTCGAAGGGGGCGAAGATAAACCCGATATTGCTGTTGCCGGTGAAATCATGCTCCCGAGTGGGCAATTCGTCGGCACATCTGCCGCCGCACCGGTGATTGCTGGCACAGCCGCCCTGATATGGGAAGCCAGTCCCGATTGGACACGGCAACAGGTCTACGATTACTTGATAGACAATACACTCAGCGTTGGCGGGGTCTTTGCGACTGGCAATGGACGCTTATTGCTCCCGAATGCCGATGAGCTTGATTCTGTCGATCGCGATCCAGTGCCGACAGCCACCAGCGAATCTGCCCAGGACGCTGAGGCATCTCTGTTCGGCGCGGGAGTTGAGCAACTGGATACGCTGATACTCAATCCGCGCGCGCAGTTGCCAGTCGTCTCAGATACAGCTTGTGTGCGCCGAGGCGAGACGGTGCATGTGCTAGCCAATGGAGAAATCATCTTCGGCGAGTTCGTCGGCGGGGGCGGCCCCGACGGCCCGACGGCTGGCGGTTGGGCGGCATTGGGTGGTTTCAACATTGTGCCCAGCTTACCGCATGGCATCTTGATGTGTCGCATTGCGGGCGAAGCAAGCTGGGCGATTTGTGGTGAACAGGCGATATTTCAGGCTGAGCGCGATGGGTGTGTCGAGTTCACGATCAATGACAACGACTTGAATGATAACTCTGGCTTTTTTGAAATCTCAGTCGGTGTTGAGCGATAATCATTAATCGACACCACACCCGACCGTACCCGTCTGAATAATCCCATCGGTATCGCCATCAGAACGGGCATCGAGCGTGATATAGGCGATTTGCTCACCATCGCTCATAGCAATGAACGCTGAGTCGTCGCGGATGTCGGTCAGGTCGTCGCGCACTGTCCAATCGTCGCCCTGTTCGTCGATTAGGCGTTGGGCGACTTCGCGCACTGTGCCTTCAAACTGGTCACGGCGCAGAAAATCCTGTACGACAATCGCCTCGCTGATGGTATCGGGTAGCCGGAAGTTCTCGACGTTGACATCTTCAGGATAAACGGTGGTCGCGACGATGGTGTTATCATCACGCCCGGCACCGAAGCGCATTTGTATCTGGCAGGTTGTGCCACTGGCAAGCGTCGTCTCATAGACACGTCCGGCGTTGGGTCGGTTGTCCTCGATTGTCCAATCGTCGAGTTGCGTCGCATAGAATGAATTCAGTTCGTCACGGCTCAAAGGTGTTTCGTAGCTCAGGAATGTGAGCGTGCTATTCAGCAGGGTCGCGTCGCTCGGCAGGGGAAAATCATCCTCGAAGCACATCAAGCTGACATCGGTCGGCGGTGTGATTTGTTCCGTCAGGGTTTGATAGCTGAAGGTGTGTTCTGCTGACTTGGTGCTGCCCTGCGCGATGAAATCATACTGAAGCGGGTAGCCCCCGTCTAAGGCTGTCCACAAATCGCCCTGTGAGGTCGCAGGCGGTTTCATCTCGAATAAGTTGAGCGCGTCTTCATCGGCAAAGGTACAGCGTTCGGCTGGAATCCCGTTGATGAGTCCGTCTTCGGTGCTATCACACGCGACATCGCGAATATGCACGTCGGAGTTAACCATCAAGCGTCGTTGTTGCGTTTCAGCGATGATTGTCAAAGCTCCATCGACAGCTTGCGCTTCGCCATCAATCATGTAGAGCGGCGTGCCACTGCCCATCGCCAGCAGATAGTGACAACGGGTCGTGATGCCGGTCATATCACTATCGGCTTCGACCATGACCCACTCGGTATCCTGACCATCGCGCCGTTCCCACACTTCCAGCCACTCGATATCGCCGGCGCGGTCATTATCACGAATGACAATCAGGCGGTAGACTTCGTAGGGGGCGGGCAGGGTATAACTGCGCTGTGCCGCGATGACGACAGCCAACACGCATAACAGGAGAGCCATGAATAACCAGCGACGCATGAATCGATTCCTTTATCGGCATGTGCAACACTGTTATTATAACGCGATTACCGCATCGTGCGAGTGACTCCTCACGGCTTACCACGCTGATACACCCGTCGTGCATCTGCGCCGTATCTAACGCTTTGTTTCGGTTGCATAATCGTTTGTGTCGGGGCATAATGTGTAACATTATGACACAGCTAATAGAAGTGGGTGTGGTGTGGCGAAAATTTT
>DAOTTV010000080.1:0-6013 GCA_034437755.1 Anaerolineae bacterium
CCTGCTGGATAGCGAACACCATCAGCACGCCCGCGCTGATGAACGCCATCCAACTGCGCTGGCTCTGCTGATGGGCACCGATGAACATCAGGTGTTTGCGCTGATCGGCACTGCGCCGACTGCGGAAAATCAGCGTGAAGCCGCCCGCCATCATCAGCGCAACTTGCATGATCGTCAGCGAGTCGCCCGTGCCGGCTTCTAAGATCATGGTGATTGCTGTCGCCAGAATCAGCAAGAGTCCGCCGACACGCTCGGCAGTTTTCTCACTATTGCGCCACATCTCTACCAGTTGTGTGCGTTGTTCACGTTGTTCGAGCTTCTCATCCATGCGATTATTATCCCTGATCTATTTGCATCGTCGTTCATATGGTCTCATCATAACATAGGTTCGTGTGCGTGGTGCAACACCTCAACGACGCAACCAGCGCGGGAGCGTCACCAGCAGGGCGACCCCCACCGACCCCAGCAGGGCGGCATCCTCGAAGCCCGTCAGCAAGCCGCCGGACGTGCCCTGTTCGTAGAGGGGAACCGGCGTGAAGCTCAGCACGAAGATCACCAGCGCGGCAATCCCCAGCCACTTGCGCCCGCGATCAAGCGGCGTGATATTATCCAGCGGCATAGCATACACGCGCCCGACGAAGAACAATAACACGATGAACACCAACCACATCGGCGAGACAAACAGCAAGAGCAAGATCATCACGCCCAACAGGGGGTAATACAGCCGCCGCGCCCGATCGCCCAGTAACGAGTACAGCACATGCCCGCCGTCCAGTTGCCCCAGCGGGATCATGTTGAGCGCCGTCACGAATAAGCCCGTCCAACCAGCCCACGCCAGTTGATTAATCATCACATCGACATCGCCATTCGGTAGGACTTCGCCAAAGACGATCCATTTAGCAAAGACGTACAAGAGCGAATTGCCCTCAACGAAGCCGCCTTCGACAATCGTCGTCACGGTCGATGTTGCCAGCCCAATGAACAGAATCGGCACGGCAACGATGAAACCCGCGACCGGCCCCCACGCGCCCACATCCAGCAAAGTTTTACGATTTTTCAGCGTCTCGCGGAGCATGATCGCCGCGCCGAAAGTGCCGAAGGGACTCACCAGAAATGCCGGTATGAAGTAGGGCAGGGTTGCGGCGGCCTTGTGGCGGCGCATCATCAGGTAATGCCCCATCTCATGCGTGCCCAATATCGCCAGGATCGCCAACGCATACGGATAGCCGCGCCACATCTCGCGCAAGATATTCTCGACACTGCTCATGATAATCTGCCCCTGTTGCGGGTCTTCCAGCCCGATTTGACCGGCGGCAATCGTCGTCCCCGTCAGCAACACGCTGACGATCGTCGCCAGCAGGAGCAGAATATTGAGCCACGGTGACATCGGTTCGGGCTTTTCTGGCCGCCCGACCAGCACATGAATGACGTGCGGCTTCTCGTCGCTATCTTGGTTCAAGCGCAGGAGTGGGTACATATCCCACTCGCGCAGGCGTTTATCCAGTTCATCGTATGTCGCTTCGCTCTTGTCCGTCAGCACACCGGCGAAGGTCATCAACAGGTAGCTATCGTTGCGCTGTAAGATCGATTGGTCTTCATGCGGGAGCGCGTCTTCGTCCAGTTCGGCTTCTTGTAGGATCGTCATGTATTCGTCCACAAGTTGGCGCAATTTGATGACGTGCATCGCATGGGGATGATGCCCATTCTGCGATGTCGTGCGCTCCTCAGGCGGGGTGTGATACTCGAACGAATGTGAGAATGATGATGTCGGATCGTTAGGCATAGGACAAAGGCTCCATCTTTGTAAGATCACTCATCATGATAGCAGAAAATTGTGCCTAGCGGGTGAAATTGTGCCGATCACCTATCGCGCACTCATCGTGTGCCTGTATTCACCTTGCCCCACGCGCAAGACAGATTACAATGGATGGTACGAATCCATCACACAAGGATCGGAGTACGGCTTATGGCGTATGGTCGCCTTGAAATTTATTATCCTGATGGCAAGATCGAAACCTACATGCTCAGCGAGCAGACAGTCTCAATCGGGCGTGCCGAGGGCAACACGATCGCCCTCAACAGCGATACGATCTCGCGCTATCATTTCAGCATTGAGCAAATTGACGCGCAAACGATCACCATCACCGATCTCGATTCGCAGAATGGCACGTCGGTCGATGGCATGTTGCTGACGGGCAACGAACGCACCTCATTGGGCGCTGTCGAGGAGATACAGGCGGGCGCGCTACGCATCATCTTCCGTAAAGTAGATGACTCGCCGACGATGCCGATGACCCCCATCGACGATACCGCCCGTATCGAGCGCGAAGAAGCCGATGTCGCGATCGAGTTCGATACGACGTCGATCGACGTTTGGCCCGCGTCGAGCAGTTCGTCCGAGATTTCGATCACCAATACAGCCAGCGAGACGCGCCGCTTCACGATTCAAGTCAGTGGCTTGCCTAGCGACTGGTTGCGCCTGACACGCTCGGAAGTCGAGTTACTGGCGAACGAGACCGCTTACGTGCTGGTACACATCAAACCGCCGCGCCGCCCGACAACCACGCCTAATGCCTACATGCTGACGATCGAAGTCGCGCCGCTGGAGCGTCCCGATTTAGCCCTGCAAGCCTCGCTCGATGTGCGCGTACAGGGCTATCGCGGCTTCGGCATGGCGATCGCGCCCCAGCCCGACCCCGATGATCCCGTGTCGGTCTTTTTGCACAACCAAGGCAGTGTCCCGCTTGACTTGCGCCTGACCGCCACCAACCCGCACGACGCGCTGGTGTTCGATCTGCCATCGGCACCGCTGACGCTGACAGCCGGACAGCGGATGCGCGTTGATATGAACATCGCGGCGAAGTCCCCGCCCTTCACCGGTACGCCGATGGTCTATCCCTTTCGCGTGATTGCCAAGTCGGACGATGCCGCCGGCTTCATGACGGTCACCGAGAGCCGCGTGAGCATTGCGCCGCGCTTCGCCCTGTGGACGGTGGTCAGTGGCGCGGGGATTGCCGTCTCGGTGGTGCTGATCGCTCTGTTGGCGTTCTTCGGCGTGTTGAACCCGCCCCAACTGGCGCTGGATGACCTGCGCGTGAACGCGACCCAGATCGCACGCGGCGATGATCTCATCATCCGCTTTGTGCCGCAGGACATCGCGACCTTGCGCCTGCTGGCGGATGATGCCGTGATCTACGACGACATCGACGGCACGACCGAGACCGTCGCGCTCAGCACGCAACAACTCGCGACCGGCACTTACACGATGACGCTGGTCGGCATCAATGGCGGCGAGCGCATCACCGAGCAATTCGATCTGACAGTGTACGAGCCGGTACGCATCGAGTCCTTCAGCATTACGCCCGATATACTGGTGCGGAACGCGGTCAACAATTTACAGCTAGCGTGGGACGTGCCGGGCGCGGTCTTCGTGCGGATTACCGGCTTGAGCGACTTCACCAACAATCTTCTGCAAGCATCGACCGAATATCCGGCACAACATCGGCTAGAAGGCATCGGCGGCATCCCGACCGAATCGCTGGAGATCACGCTCTATGCCGAAGATGAAGTCGGCAACCCAATCGCGCAGACGACCAATTTACAGGTGATCGACCCGCAATGCACCGCGACCGAAGATGTAACCGTGCGCGAAGGGCCTGATGGGCGCTATCAGCAGGTGGGCGCGGTGCCGGCGGGGGCATCGGTCGTGGTCAACGCGCAGGATGCTGATGCGGGCTGGTTGCGGCTGGCTCTTGATGGCAACATCGACGGGTGGGGACGGCGCGAGGCGTTCACCTGTGCGGATTACTTCGCTGTGATTAATTTACGCACCGAGACCAATGTGCCACCCTTGCCGACGATCGTGCCGACGCTAGCGCCCACGGCAACCATCACACCGCCGCCCGCCACCGACGATCTCGATTGAGAGGGGCGCAATCAGCCGCGGGGGTGGTGTCCGATGCTTGCCGAATGTGACGCATGAGAGATATAATAAACGCCGACTATTCATCGCTGAGTGCAGATATTTATGGCAATCGAAAATCGCTATTCTCATCATGTGCGTCGCGCACTGCATCATGCCGAAACGCTTGCCCATCAGTACGGACATGCACGGCAGGATACGGCTCATTTGCTCGTCGGGGTGATGATGACCGAAGGCAGTCTAGGGGCGCGGGTGCTGGAAATTTTCGATCTGCCGGTGCCGGTGGCGCGGGTCTATCTCAAACGCATGATGTCGCCCCATGAGCATGTACCCGTACCCACCCCCCACGACGACTCCTTCGACAAAGCACTCGAAGAAGCCGCCAGCGAAGCCGACTGGCTCAACAGTCATTACATCGGTACCGAGCATCTCTTGCTGGGCATCACCCGTACCAACGTCGGCAATGCGATTAACTTGCTCAAGCTGGTGGACATCACGCCGGAACAATTGCGGCGGCGCGTGCGCCACGTCATCAGCGATGGACAAGCCGAGTTCAGCCTTGAGACGGTGCGCGCCAACGCCAAAATTAGCGAATTATCGCGGCGCGTGCTGAATGCCGCCGAGCAACGGGCGGTCGCGCTCGATCATCCGGCGGTAGGCATCGGGCATTTGCTGTGGGCGCTGGTCAACGAGCGCCGCGGGGTCACGTCGAAATTCTTGAAGCAGAGCGGCATCAACCACCTCAACCTCATCCAAGCCCTCGATAACCGTCAACCGCATCTCTTCATCAGTATCGAAACTGTCCTCGACGAAGCCATCACCCAAGCCGAGAAATTCGGCTCGCATTACGTCGGTGCCGATCATCTCTTGCTGGCACTGGCATCTATGTCGGTCGGCAGTGCGATTATGGTACAATTTGAAGCCGCACCCGAAAAAATCGTGCGCTTGCTCAACAAACATCTGAAAGAGTGACGCGGGCGCGCTCACAATTATCTGTTCACAATAGAAATTTGATACAAATGATTATTACAGATAAATTACACACAATCGAGTCCCTGCACCGCGAATTTAAGCGCGCAGGCGTGCAAGCCGGCATGACCGTCCTCGTCCACAGTAGCATGAAGCAAATCGGCGGGTGGGTCGCCGGCGGTGCTGAGAGCGTGCTACACGCTCTGCTGGGTGTGCTGGGCGATGAGGGCACGCTGATGCTGCCGACGCACACCGCCAATAACACCGATCCGATCCGCTGGGAGAACCCGCCCATCCCACAACCGTGGTGGCAGACCGTGCGCGAGCAACGCCCGCCCTACGACCCCGTGACCAGCGTGACCTACAACATGGGCATTTTGCCAGAGACCTTTCGCTCTTGGCATGGGGTCAAGCGCAGTCCGCACCCCATCGTCTCATTCGCGGCGAAAGGGCGCTACGCCAGCGACCTGACCGCGATCCACGAACTCGAGTCCATGTTCGGCGATCAATCGCCACTAGGAGCCTTATACGCGCTGGATGGCTACGTCCTCTTGCTGGGCGTAGGCTATAACCGCTGTACGTCGCTTCATCTGGCAGAGTATCGGGCGAGTTATCCCAAGACAACCTTCATCGAAGGTACGGCGATGCTGGTCGATGGTCAGCGGCAGTGGGTCACTTTCGAGATGCTCGATCTCGATAGCGATGATTTCGAGTTGATCGGCACTGCCTACGAGAGTTACCATCCCAACGCCGTGCAGATTAGCACAGTGGGCAACGCGCCGACGCATCTCTTGCGCGTGCGCCCGCTTGTGGACTTCGCGCAACGGTGGATGAGTGACAATCGATCGCGGGCGGCTAGCCCTTCATGAGTCTTTTCAAAAACGCGCTTATGTAAAAAGGGTTCTTTGGGATGTCGCGTGGTTTTTGTCGCAGGGGCTTTGCCCCCGCACCTCCACAAGGAACTATCGTTCCTTGACCTTGTTCATTTTGAACGCTGCACGTTCAAAAAACCAAAAGTTTTTGTAACTACTCAGGTCAATTGATTTACGCCAGCTTCTGCCCTCAAGACAAGCACGGTTGAAGTCCCTCTCCTAGCCACATAGTGGCGGTCGGGAGAGGGAT
>DAOTTV010000081.1:0-24175 GCA_034437755.1 Anaerolineae bacterium
ATCGAACGTTCTGTGTGAAGTGAGAAGCAGTTGCTGTCATTAGTTCTGAGTGCTGTGTGCTGAGTTTTCCTCGCGGATAGCTTGCGACATTTAAGCACAAGATACCCTCAGGCAATCCAATCAATCCTTTTGATTGTGCTTATCTGGGTGCGCTTACCCGCAGTCCTCAGCACTTGTTATACGTGATTGATGACACCAATAGACTTCAATAATTATTCAACCATTCCACATCAGACGTATCGAATAATGAACAGATTTCGAGCGAATCCCTGCCCGATTATATCATAGGTCTTTTGTGACCTTTTGTGAACCCAAAATACTAGACTGTGGTCACGTAACTACTCGTAACTACAACACCTTCGCCAAAATAAGAAACGGTCTGGTTTTTGGTAAGGTCAGGCTATAGCCCGACCTTATATAACGGCTTATGAACTTTTGTGAACGACTTAAAAACGGTCACTCCACATCATTTCAAAATTGGCGAACACATTGTAACTACTCAGGTCAATTGATTGACGCCAGCTTCTGCCCGCAAGACAAGCACGGTTGAAGTACCTCTCCTAGCCACATAGTGGCGGTCGGGAGAGGGATTTAGGGTGAGGGCTGAGTAGTTATGTGTATCGTTTGTTTTTTCTCACGCGGTGTATTGTAACATACTTACCATCGGTGACAACGGATGCCATCTCATGTGAGCAGGCTAGTCAACCCCGCGACAAAATCGGCTTTGCCGCCCTGTGCCGGATGCCGCACTTTGACGCAATTCGTCCCCATGCCGATCAGCGTGGCTTCGGCGACGTTGCCAACCGCAATGATGACCTGTGGGGTGTAATAGCCGATGATGAAATGCAGGAAATTCACACCCAGTTCAACTTCTGCCGTCAGCGGTTTGCGATTACTGCGCGGTTTATCTTTCATCGGGTGGAAGGGATAGGTATTCCAGATGATAGGCGTATGGCGCAGGGATGCCAGCGTCTCCCAGACGATAGTCGCGCTCTGCTCGCCTTTGATATTCTCGAAGCCGATGTCATCCGTATCACGATAGCCGCGTTCTGTGCCGAATAAGGCTAGCTCCGGCACGCCCTCTAGCATCACGCGGCGACTCGTGACGGGGATACCCGTCAGGCGGCATCCGCGATACCCCGGCGCTTCCATGACCATCAGCGTTATTGGTTGGCGGTCAGCGATGTGCATGAGATACCGCCGCAGGTTCTCGCGCCGGATAGCGTTGTTAGGGTCGTCATTGGCGCGATAGGGATTGAAGCTATTCGCGTTGGGTTCGGTTTGGGCGAGGACATCGATAAAATGAGAGATTGACTGCATAGCAGGACTTTCTTATAGCTTACGTTAGTTAATTTGAACGACTATTTTATCATCAACGCATGAACAAATCGTCCGTTTGCATGTATAATAGATATAATCTTATTGCGTATCATTGTAAGCAAAACTGAGTGAGGTGGCAGATATGCCCACAATCCTACTTTTAGAAGATGATGTCAACACCGTTGACATTATACAAGCGGCATTGAGTGCGCTTGATGTCACATTCCATCACACCGCAGATGGTCAGGAAGCCTTAGACATCATCACAGCGCAGACGGTCGATTTGCTTCTGGTGGATTTGCGCGTGCCGTCGGCGGTCAAAGGCGTGGACGTGATCGAACACGTTAAGGCGAGCGAGCAATATCAGCATATTCCGATTATCATCCTCAGCGCATCTGGTGGTGAGCAGATTATGAAAGCGATGAAGCTCGGTAGTGATGATTTCTTAGAGAAGCCGTTCTCTATCGCCCAGCTGAAGCTTAAAGTTCAGCGTTATCTTGGTGCTGGGCAAGACTAGCCCGCTCCATCCTGGTTCTTTAAGTATCTTGCTTGGTCAAGCGCTTTTTGTCACCTTTTTGAGCAAGGTCATGGAACGATAGATCCTTGTGGGGGACAAAGCCTCTGCGATAACAATCACGCGATATCCCAAAGAGCTTTCATCTTCTTAATTAGCGCCATCGATTGACAACCACGATCTGATTAACAAGCGACTGAGGCAAGCAACATGATCGCACCATCCGCACGACATTTAGGCTATCGTTATCAACTGCAAGAGACTATCGGCTCAGGTGGGATGGGGATTGTTTATCGAGCGCGCGATTTACTCACCGGTCACGATGTCGCCCTCAAGCGGCTTCAGATTGCCCCCAATGATCTACAATTCAACTCGCGCACGACCGAGAAGAACCTGCGCTTGGCACTCGCGCGTGAGTTCCGCACGCTGGCATCTCTGCGTCATCCGCACATCATCAGCGTGCTGGATTATGGCTTCGACGACCAAAACCAACCGTATTACGTGATGGAACTGCTCGTCGAAATTGAGGATATGTTCGACGCGGCGCAGAGCATGGACGACACCGGTAAGATTAACCTGCTGGTACAGCTATTGCAGGCACTGGTCTACCTGCATCGACGCGGCATTATTCATCGTGATCTAAAACCCTCGAACATCGTGATTGATGCTGATAGCGTCCTGCGCGTGCTGGACTTCGGGCTAGCGATGGAGTCCGGTCAGGCGAGTGAGGTCGCTGGCACGCTGGCGTATATGTCGCCGGAGATGTTGCAACAGCAGGGCGTGGGTGTCGGTGCTGATTTATGGGCGGTGGGCGTGATCGCCTATCAGCTCTTTGCGGGGAAGCACCCGTTCACCGGTCAAGATACGACCGAGTTGGTCTTCAACATCCTCAGCCAAACGCCAGACTGGCGTGCGCTCAGCTTACAGGATAATTTCACCGATGTGCTGTTTCGCCTGCTCGCGAAAGACCCCGCCGACCGTTATAAGACCGCTAGCGATGCCATCCGCGCCCTGTGTCATGCGACCGACACGCCCTTACCGCGCGAGACGGTCGAAATCCGCGAGAGCTTCATACAGGCGGCGACTTTCGTCGGGCGGCGGGAAGAACTGCGCCAGCTAACACGCGCACTGGACGACATCGGTCGCGAGCAAGCGCACGGCAGTGGGTGGCTCATCGGCGGTGAGTCGGGCGTGGGTAAATCGCGCCTGATGGACGAACTGCGGATTCGGGCGCTGGTACAGGGGGCGATTGTCCTCACAGGGCAAGGGATGGAGAACGGCGGGTTGCCGCATCAGTTATGGCGCGATGCCGTGCGCTATCTCTTGCTGGCGGGGCAAGTTGCGCCGGATGATGCGAGCGTCCTCAAGCAGATTGTGCCGGACATCAGCCAACTGCTGGGGCACGATGTGCCTGATGCCCCCCCGCTCACCGGACATGCCGCCCAACAACGTCTCGCATCGGCAATTGTGAACTTGTTCCGGCAACAACCGTACCCGATTGTACTCTTGCTGGAAGATTTGCAGTGGACAGATGAGAGCTTGATCCCCCTGCAACAGATCATCGCCAATAACGACGATATGAGTCTGTTGGTTGTCGCCAACTATCGCGATGACGACATGCCCAACCTGCCCGAACGTCTGGCAGGGATGACGCACATCAAACTTGAGCGTTTGATCCGCGATGAGATCGAACAACTGACGCAATCGATCCTCGGTACTCATGTGGCGCATGAACCCGTTGTCGATCTGCTGGAGAGCGAGACCGAAGGCAACGCCTTCTTCATTGTTGAAGTGGTGCGAACGCTGGCAGAAGAAGCCGGTCAGCTTGATCGTATTGGGACGTATACCCTGCCCGAATATATCTTCGCGTCTGGCATCCAACAGGTGATCGAACGTCGCTTAGGGCGCGTGCCGGATGCCTATCGCCCGCTCTTGAACGCGGCGGCAGTTGCCGGACGACAGATTGAACCGGCAATCCTGCGCCACATTGACCCTGAGATGAACATCGACGACTGGCTGTATGTCTGTACAGAAGCGGCGGTGATCGACGTGCGCGACGATACCTATCGCTTCGCTCATGATAAACTGCGCGAAGAAGTTCTGCGCTTACTGCTGGATGTCGAAAAACCCGTCTTACATCGGCAGGTGGCGACCGCGATCGAGGCTGTGCACAGCGATGCCCTGCGCGAGTATGCGCCGCAACTCGTCGCTCACTGGCGCGTCGTCGGCGATCATGAGAAAGAGAGCACGTATCTCTTCATCGCCGCCAGCGATGCCCGCCGTGCGGATAATAATCTTGTTGCGCTCGACCACTATCTGCGCGCGCTGGCAATCAAAGCCTATCAGTACCGCGAGGACCCGCTTGATGAGCGCGTACATTTGTTGTCGCGCATCGGTGGGCAGTATCAACGCCTGTCGAACTTCGAGAAAGCACGCCAGTACCAGCGCCAGACGATCGAAGAATGTCAGGCGATCGGCAATCAATACTGGTTGGCGAATGCCCTCAGCGATCTAGCAGATATGGATTTTAAACAGGGTGATTATGGCTCTGCCCGCCAACAGATCGAAGCGGCGGTGGCGATTGCGCGTGACGTTGGCGACCCGGCTTTGCTAGGCTTCACGCTGATGGTGCTGGGCAATCTGAATTTTCGAGAAGGGCGCTATGACGAGGCCTATGACATCCATACGGAATGCTTGCAATTATTTAAAGACGTGGGCGATCGTTATAATATGACCAAGGCGATGAACAATCTCGGTATCGTCACCGAGCAGAAATATGGCTTAGAAGCCGCGCTCGACATCTATGAACAATCGCTGGCAATCCGGCGCGAAATCAACGACCGTATGGGCATGGCAACATCGCTCAACAACATTGCGGCAGTCAGTAGCGAACTCGATGGCGATCTCGATAAAGCGGAAGCCTACGCGCTCGAAGCACTGGCGATCCTGCGCGATCTGGGCGATGCGAACCGGACAGCGGTCATCATGGGCACGGTAGCGATGATTTACCTTGCCCAGCAAGTGTACGATAAATTCTACGAGATATCCCAGCGTGGCTTAGAGATGGCGAAGCGCGTCAACAACCGACACATGATCTCACAGCGTTATTCGCAGATGAGCACTGCCGATTATCAAAACGAACGCTACGATAGTGCCTTGCAGAATGCACGCGCGGCGATGTCTGTCCTGCGCGAGATACAGTCCGAATATCAGCAAAAGATGCTCGTCGGTTATGTGGGGCGCATCCTGCACGCGGCCGGTTATCCCGATAAGGGGATTGAACTCATGCTGTGGTTTGACGAACAGGCGACGCTCGATCCTGGTTTCGTCCCGCCGATGCTCGACGGTCTTCCTGATCTGCTCGCACAGCTGAAAACGATCGAAACGGCTGAAGCGTGGCAAACGCGCCGCGAGCGCAGTCTGGCACAATCGCTGGATGAGATTGTCGATTGGGTCATCAACGATATGCCCGTAACGTGAGAGACAACTGCTGATGGATGAGCAAACGATCGCCCGCTTGAACGCTATCAACCGCGATTTTTACGCGACTACCGCCAGTGACTTCGACCAGACGCGGGGGCGTGCATGGCCGGGCTGGCAACGGCTTGCGCCACATCTCAGCGCGCCGCTTTCAGTGCTGGATGTTGGTTGTGGTAACGGTCGCTTCGGCGTATTCCTCGCGGAGACGCTGACAGGTGCGATGAGCTATCACGGCATCGACAACAACGCCGACCTGCTCGCATATGCGCGCACCGCGCTCAGCAAACACGCGCAGGTCAGCGCGACCTTGACCGAACACGATGCTATTCTCGGCGCGCCGCCGACCGCTACTTATGATCTGGTCGTGCTGTTCGGAATGATTCATCATGTGCCGGGGCGCGATCATCGTCAGCAGATGTTAGCCCAACTGGCACAGCGTGTGCGCGCTGGTGGTCATCTGTGCTTTGCCGCGTGGCGCTTCTACGAGTATGACCGCTTCCGCAAGCGTCTGGTCGATTGGGACGATACGCTGACGGTCGACGCGCATGATTACTTGCTCGACTGGCGACGGGGCGAGCGTGCCCTGCGCTATTGTCATTACGTCGATGATGCCGAACATGAGGCGCTCGTCGCCGCTACTGGCTTGCAGGAAGTCGAGCGTTATCGCGCAGATGGGGCGGACGATCGCATGAACCTGTATTCGGTCTTACAGCGTCCGGCACAATAGAAGTGCCCTGCAACGCTGTGATACAATATGACGTATATTGTGATGAGAACCGTATATTGTTACAGGATACCTATTTATGACCCAGCAAAGCAATAACGCCCCCTTCGATTTCGGCAATGTTGTACACAGTGTTGAATTGTTCGCGGTCTCGCTGATTAATCTTCAGCGCGAGAACATGCAAAAATCGATCGACTATGTAGAGTTTGTCCTGCCACAGACTCTGCCGCCGATGCCCGAGCCGCGCAATATCATTCAGCAACAACTGGTCGGCAAAGCGCCTATCAGTCTGGTCGAGCTAGAAGAAGCCTTCGATCGCATTGCCAACGACAACCGTCCGCGTGGTGTTGTGCTTTATCTGCGTGGCTTGGCAATGCCCTTCGCTGATTTACAGACTCTGCGCGATATCATCCAGCGCCTGCGCGAGCGTGGCAAGCGCGTCATCACGCTCAGCCAGACGTATAGCCTCGCGGATTATTACGTTGCGTCGGCGGCGGATGAAATTCTCCTGCAACCCGGCGGCGAAGTCAGCACGACGGGCTTGCTACAACAGCAGGTGTATCTCAAAGATGGGCTGAACAGCATCGGCATCGAATGGGATGCCGTACAGATCACGCCGTATAAGAGCGCGTCGGATCGCTTCACCCGTATGGAACCGTCAAACGAAGTGGACGAGATGACCAACTGGCTTCTCGATTCGATCTTCGATACAGTCGTGGCAGATATTGCCGCCGGACGCGATATGACGATCGAGCAGGTGCAGGCGATGATCGACAACGCGCCGCACCTCGATCAGAGTGCCGCCGAACAGGCTTACGTCGATGGGCTGGTGCATGAGGAGACGCTCAGCAACTTCCTCAAGTGCGAGCATATCCTGCTCTGGGAACAAGCCGACAATGGCATCCCGCTCAAGTCGCCGCGCCCGCGTGATAAATATATCGCTGTCCTGTATCTGCAAGGCATCATCATCAACGGCGAGAGCGCCGACCCGCCCGTCGATAACCCCGTACCGATCGTCGGTGGCCCGCGCATCGGTGACCTGACCGTTGTACGGCAGGTGCGTAACCTGCAACGCGATGATAAGTGCGCCGGTCTCGTGCTGTACGTCAACAGTGGTGGCGGCAGTGCGACGGCTTCTGAGGCGATGGCATCGGCACTGGACGCATTCGGACGTAAGAAGCCGATCGTGGTCTATATGGGCGCGGCGGCGGCATCCGGTGGCTATTACATCTCGACTCCTGCCGATTACATCTTCGCGCAATCTGGTACGCTCACCGGTTCGATCGGTGTGATCCTCGGCAAGCCGGTGACCAACGACGTTTACCAGAAGCTCAAGTTCAACGCGGTGACCTACCAGCGCGGCAAAAATGCCGACATCAACCGCACGATTGCCCCCTTCAGCGATGAACAACGGACGAAAGTACGCGCGAGCATTGACCGTATCTACGAGCAATTCGTCGAGCGTGTGGCGGAGGCGCGCAAGATGAAGCCAGAACAGGTCGATGCGATTGCGGGTGGGCGCGTGTGGACGGGCGCACAAGCCCTTGAGAACGGGCTAGTCGATGCGATTGGCGGTCTGCACGAAGCGATCGACAAGGCGCGCGAACTGGCGAACGTCCCATCGACAACGCCCGTCGGCATCGTGCGGGGCAAGGGCAAGCCGCTCGCGGCAGAAGTCCTCGAGCCGGCTGATCCGGCGGCATCCCTGCGCTACTGGATGACGGGGCTGGACGCGATTTCGGGGACGAGTATGATGCTCATGCCGCTGGACATCACGTTCGAGTGAGTGTGATCGCTATCGCAGACGCTACGAGTCGGTGTCATTGTGCGGGACAGCCTAGCGCTTGTCCCGTTGCTGACTCATGGGCTATGGCTTGTTATTTTCGGGTGAAAGCGGTTTAATTTGAGCCATACACCACAAGGAGAAACAAGTCATGCCAGAATTTTTATACGGTCATTGGCCGATCATGGAAGCCCTGCGCTCTGATCGGCGCGATTTAGAGAAGCTCGTGATTGCTGATAACACCGAAGAAAAAGGACTCGCGGGCGAGATTATCGCCGCCGCACGCGAACGCAATGTCGATATCAAGCGCGTGCAACGGCGTATTCTGGACGATGTTGCCAACAAAGCCAATCATCAGGGAATGGCTCTGCGCGTCTCGGCATATCCCTATGTCGATCTCTTCGATATTCTCGCTATCGCTGACCAGCGCGACGAGAAACCTTTCATCCTCGTGCTTGATCTGCTCCAAGACCCGCAAAACGTCGGCGCGTTGATGCGCGTTGCCGATGCGGTCGGCATTCACGGGATTATCATGCAGGATCGGCGCTCAGTCTCGATCACGCCCGCAGTTGTTGCGGCATCGTCGGGCGCAGTCGAGCATTTGCTGATCGCACAAGTGACCAATCTCGTCAACGCGATGAAAGAACTGAAGGACAACGACATCTGGCTTGTGGGCATGGATGTTGCGCCTAATGTACCGCCACTGGATAAGACCGATCTCAACATGGCGATGGGTTTGGTGCTGGGCAGTGAGGGCGAAGGGATGCGTCGCCTCGTGCGCGATACCTGCGATTTCCTCGTCACCTTGCCGATGCGCGGGCAAGTGGGCAGTCTCAACGTGGCGACTGCGGGCGCGATCGCGCTCTATTCAGCATGGCAGGCGCGGGGCTGGTCGGGCTGGGCACACGCTTGATGCCCCTCATAAGTGCCTGACCTGCACAGTTCGTACAGCCGCAGTATAATAAAAGCCACAGATGGTGGGGCCTGATGTCTGAACTGGTGGGCTACTATCATTATCTCTATCAAGATGACCACGAAGATCGCTTCGTGCGCGGGCAGATGATGCTCACCCATCGTTCAATGACTGCGCCCGCGCTTCTCTCGCGCTGAGGCGGGCATGTCGTCGTCTATTGACGGGCGCTCGTCCGCTTGCAGGCGACGGCTATCCAGCATATCGGCATGTGCGCCGTCAGCACGTTCCCAGTCCAGTTGTTCTCGCAATTGCTGGGCGATGAAATAGCCATAATCCCCGACTAAATCGTTGACGATAATCTGTGTCGTGCCATCTGTGCGCTGGGCAAGCACGCGGTAGCGACGCGTGTCGTAGCTCTCACGGATTGAAATCGGCGTTTCCTCACAGGTGAAGGCCTCCACGCCTGATAAGTCGATCGTATCGGGACGATCGATCGGATTGGCGATGGGCTGGCGCGTGACTGTGATCGTGTCGCTGTGCATGTCGATGTGCGTCTTGTTATAGACGCGCAGAGCCAGCGCATAAAAAAAGAACGTCGCCCACACGGTAAAGCCCGCGGATACCAGCAGTTCACCCGCGCTCACCATCAAGATGGCGGCGAAGCTGAACATCAAGCCCAATACCAGACTGTTGTTGAAGGTTATATCACGGTCAAGGCGAAAATTGGTACGATATGCCATGTGCAACCCGCGTGCGCTCTCTTCGATCTGGAATGCTTCTGGCTTTTTGACTTTGCGACGTTTAGTCTTGGCGTTATTCGGTGGATCAAACGAGAAGAGATGATCGCAGGCCGGGCAGATGGCGACGAGTTTCTGCACGTTGATCTGTGTGGCGGGGATCGCAGTGCCACATTGCGGACAGTTTAACTGCATGGTGTCTTTTTCTCTCATCTATGGCGGTCATCGGCGCGATGTCGCCATCATTATAGCAGATGCCTGTGGCTTTAGCGGGGCTGGAGCGTGTACCGCAAATCGTAATGAAGATATTCAGTTTTGTAAAGAAATTGTTATAAGATAGGACTTTGGCGTGATAGCTAAAAACTGTGATCTTCTGCTATACTTTTATCATGTAATGTCATGTTTAATTACAGTTAGGTCTGAAATATGCCAATATTGCTCTTAGCACAGGGTGACCCCGATGCACGCGATATGCTTCGTAGTGCTATCGAAGCCCGTTACGGTAGCAAGCCGCCAGCAATCGAGAATTTGCAAGTCAAGTTTAAGGGGCGGGCGAAAGCGCCGGACGATGTGCAGAAGAAGTGGGTGCCGGTCGAGGCGAAAGTGAGCTTCATCTTTCCCTCGCAAATCCGCTGGGATTTCGTCGGGATGCCCGATGATTCTGCACCGCAACGTAGCAGTGAAGCCTTCGACGGCGAAACCTATCGCACGACGGTCAACAGCGAGCAAGCGCGGGTGATCGAGGATGCGGAATACATTCATTCTGTGCGTAGCCGCCTGTGGGCAATGGCGGCGCTCATCCTGACTCCTCTTAGCGATCACTACGTCAATCTATCGGTCTGTGGGGCGCGTTGTCTAAAAGTGACCAACACGCGCTTGGACGACTTCGTACAACTGCACTTGCGACCGGATGACACGATCGAGCGTATTACGACTAATTGCCTAAACCCCAACACGCAGACGGTTCAGAAGCACACGCTCGTCCTGCACGAAGAACTGATTACTATTGATGGCTTGCGCTTGCCCAAGGTCATCAACGCGTATTGGGATAAATCCGTGAATTACCAGATGACCCCGACGCACGTTTCGCTTCATCCCAAGCTAGAGCCATCGCTCTTTCAACTGAGTAAACGCCAACCCGCAACCGGCGGTCTGAGCTAAGTGCCAGCAATCAAAAAAGAGCGATCACTGTCGCTCTGTAACTACTCAGGTCAATTGATTTACGCCAGCTTCTGCCCTCAAGACAAGCACGGTTGGAGTCCCTCTCCTAGCCACATAGTGGCGGTCGGGAGAGGGATTTAGGGTGAGGGCTGAGTAATTACGTCGCTCTTTTATCTTGACCGTTTCTTTTGTATCTTGCGTAGCCAAGCTCTTTTTTGAACGCATAGCGTTCAAGATGAACAAGGTAACTACTCGGTCATGGGTGTTGCCCCTGCAATAAAAACCACGCGCAATCCCAAGAAGCCTCTTGGCTTATATCGTGCTGTGGGTTTCGGTGGGCTTACTGATAAATCTCTGGCATCGGTTCAATCTCGCGCTGATAAACGCGAAAGCCGCGCTTCTGATAATTGGCGAGTGCATACTCACCGTCTAAGTTACAGGTGTGCAACCATACGCGCCGCGCCCCTAGTTGCCATGCTTTCTGTACGCCATAGCTCAGCAAATACTTGCCCAACCCGCGCCCGTGATAGGCTTCACGTAAACCAAAATACGCAATCTCGATCGCTGTCCCCTGCTCTTGTAATTCAATATAACCCGCAGGCGCACCATCGACATAAAGAACGTGGACATGCGTTTGTGGGCTGTTCAGGGTGTTGTAGAGGGCTTTGTTCGACATAGACAAACGATCCCGCCAGCGATACTTCTCGCCGACAGCTTTATAGAGATAACGATAGAACCCGACATCCGGCGTGGTCATGCGTTCCACACGCGCATCCGATCGGGGGACGCTTGAGCCATTTAATTGATCGGGATGTGTCATTTCGAGATAGGTTGTGACAAGTTGCGCGGCGACTGTGATCATTTGTTGAGTTCCTATTTACCAAATTTCGATCAGCGTATACACTGTACCCAATGGACATCTGTAAACGCATAGCTGATCCCGATGAAAAATAGGGGCGTTTATTGGTGACTTTTCACAAAGGCTTCAGGCACGCACGACCATCATTCGATAGTGACTGAGCTTAAAAATATTGGTAGATATTGACAAAAGGGAAGGCAAGTTATGGACTTCGCGTTGACGGACGAACATCGTCAAGTACAAAAAATGGTTCGCGATTATGTCGATAAAGAAGTGACACCGACAATTGGCGAATGGGATCAAAAACAGGAGATGAATCCTGATATTTTGCCGCGGATGGCAGAACTCGGTATTCTGGGGATCAATATTCCGGTGCGCTATGGCGGGCAGGGCTTCGATTACATCACGCTGGGGCTGGTGTGCGAAGAACTGGAACGCGGTGATACCACCCTGCGCGTGGTGATGTCGGTGCATCACGGCTTGAACAGCCAGGCGATTTTGCAATGGGGCAATGAAGAGCAGAAACAGCGGTTCCTCGTGCCACAAGCGCGTGGCGAGCAGTACGCGGCATTCTGCTTGACGGAACCGGGCGCCGGCTCGGATGTTGCTAACATGCACGCCCGTGCCGAGAAAAAAGGGAATACGTACATCCTCAATGGCGAGAAAATGTGGATCAGCCTCGCGACTAAAGCGCATAATTTCCTCGTCGTCGCCAAGACCGACCCCGACGCAGGGCATCGCGGCATGTCGGCATTCCTCGTCGAGAGCGATCGCGCTGGCGTGACGACCGGCGATATTCACGGCAAGCTGGGCGTGCGCGCGGGCAGTACCGGTTGGGTCAAGTTTGAAGATGTCGAACTCCCCGCCGCCAATCGTCTCGGCGAAGAGGGCGAAGGCTTCAAGATTGCGATGACCTGCCTCGATAACGGACGCTATACCGTCGGTGCTGGCGCAACCGGTTTAATCCGCGCCGCGCTAGAAGCCAGCGTCAAATATTCGCATGAGCGCGAGACCTTCGGTCGTCCGATCGGCCAGCATCAACTGGTGAAGCAGAAAATCGCCCACATGCGCCTGTGGTACGACCAAGCCGCGATGATGATGCACCGCGTCGGTTGGTTGAAGAATCAAGGCACGCGCAACACGATGGAAACCAGCCAATTCAAGTGGTTTGCGACCGATCATAGCGTCAAAGCCGCGCTGGAAGCCGTGCAAATTCACGGGGCGTATGGCTTCAGCGATGAATATCCGGTCGAGCGCTATCTGCGTAATAGCAAGGGCGCGGTGATTTACGAAGGCACGAGCGAAATTCATCAGGTGATGCAAGCAGATTACGAATTGGGCTATCGCAAAGATAAGCCGATTCGCTGTGAAATGCCTGCCTACGATGAAGATTTCTTCACGTCCGAAGGCGAACTCGCCGCCGCAGGGGACTAATAGACACAGCTGAAGGCATCTCGACTAATACACAACAAGCGTGACTCGTATATGAGTCACGCTTTTGCGTCGGGTAATAAGTGCCTGTGCGACCCGCTCTAACAGATACACAGTCCAATTAACCAGACATAGATCGAAGGAACGCAACGCATATGCGGATTACATTTTTAGGCGATAGCTTGACATGGGGCGGCTACGGCGGTGATTTCGTCGCGGTAGTGGCGGAACGAATGCCCCAACATGAGATTATCAATGCCGGGGTCGGTGGCGATACCGTCGTGAACCTCATGCGGCGCGTGGATGACGTACTCGACGAAACACAGCCGGATGTGATGTTCGTGATGGTCGGTGGCAACGATGCGACCTCGTATCATATGCCGAAGACACGCGGTTATTACAAGAAAACCAAACAACTCGACGATGGTTGTGTGACTCCTGACGAATTTAAGATCACATATCGTGATCTGTTGCAGACGATCCAGCTGGCTTTCGTGCAACCGCTGGTCGGACTCGCGCCCACAGAATATAGCCGCGAGTTAATCCAGTATAAGCGCGGCTACCACACGATCGCGCGTGACATCGCGAAAAGCCTCAAGGTTCCCGTGCTCGATTTAGACTTGCCATTCACACCGCATAATCCCATTGACCGCGAGCCGGTCGATATTGGCTTCATCCAGCAAATCGGCACGAACGTTAGCCGTGGGTGGACGGATTACGAGCAGATGCGCCGGCAATACGGCTATACGTTCACCTTCGATGGCATGCACCTGCTACCGGAAAGCGCGGTTGAATTCGCTGGGATGCTTGTGCCATTTCTACACAAGCATGTATCATAGAGGCATCACACAATCATGTAGAGGGATTGGAAGACACACAATGCTCAGTGAAAAACAAATGGCACTTGCAACGCGATGTCTATGGTCACTGCAAGAGTCGACGCTGGATATTGGCGGGCTATTGCTGACCTTTGTCGATGGCTTGACGGTGACATCGACGCTGGATGGTGGCAATAGCACGCAACGCCTAGCAGCCGTGGCGACGACGATGTTCTTGCTCGGCGAAGAAGCTAGTGAATTATGGGGGCGCGGCGAATCGCTGGAGATGTACGTCACCCTGCGCGATGAAGACGACCCGAACATTTTGCGTACGGTTTATATGTGTCCAGTCGGCTATCAAGCGGTGATGGTCGCGGTGGTCGATGTTGAGCATGTTGCGCCGCCGTTAAAAGCACACCTGCATCGGGCGGCGACCTACTTACAAGCGGTACTCGACGGCGCAACGCCATCCTTACCACTCTGGGATTAATGCAACAAAATCCTTTATCATACGTATGAGTTAGCAGACGACCATAACACCATTAGGAGGTTTCATGGGTTGTTTTCGTGCAGTCTTATGCTTGTTATTTCCGCCCCTCGCCGTGATTGATCGCGGGTGTGGCGCGTTGTTGATCGTCACCGTGTTGACTATCGCCGGTTTCTGGATTGGCGGTGTTTTAGCGGCTCTGTTTATCAACTACAGTGCCGAACAAAAACGCTATGACAAGCGCAAAGCCGGACAATACTAAAGCAATTCGCCACGGGGGACGACACATAGATACGTCGTGTCCGGTGGCGGTCAGCGGGGTTCATGTGTTATTCATCGAGGCGCGCTATGCTAAGTGTGTGACCCGATCAACTGATGAACGAAGAGCAGACGCAACCTTATGAACCGACTGAAAGCCTTTTTCGCCAATTTTCAATCGACTGATGTTCTCCTCGACAAACTCCGTAGTCGTAACAATCAAGAAGCGCTCGATGCGCTGGCAATCCTCAAGGAGCGCAAAGCCCTGAAAGACGGCACGCTCGAACAACAGACCCTGCACGAGGCGAACCTGAAAAGCGCAACCTTTGCGATGGCACGCTTGCAAGGGATCGACCTGACGGGGGCGCAACTACATCAGACCTATTTCTACAACGCGCACCTCCAGCAGGCGATCTTCACCGGTGCTGATCTAACGGGGGCGAACTTGCGCGCGGCAATCATCGTCAACGCGACCCTGCACGGGACGATCCTGCGTGATGCGAACTTAGCACGGGTTGATCTGACGGGGGCGACGCTCGAAGGGGCGGATTTGCGGCGGGCGAACTTCTGGCAGGCGACGCTCATCGGGGTTAACCTGACGGATGCGAATCTCGTTGCTGCGGGGCTAACCGATGTCATCTGTGACGAGACGACCATCCTACCCGATGGCTCGGCATGGACAGGCGATGTCGATTGGGCGCGCTTCGTTGGCGTGTCTTCGTCTGTATAGCTGTCCAGCCAATCACCTGAATTTATATTCGTTTTTGTTGCTCATCTGTGTATAATGTGGCAAAAATAGTCACGGTGTGTGATTTTGCGCCCGTGTTTTGTCTATAAACTTTATTTCAGGAGGTTTACGTTGCATATAGTAACCTTTACTCGCAGTACGCCCGATACCGCCGCTAAGGTCGAAGTGAATGGCGATGGCGCGGTCACATGGGGCAATGCGTCCACAGTGGTGAACCCGTGGGACGAATACTCGCTCGAAGAAACTATCCGCCAAGCGGATGCGACCAGTGGCACATCGACGGTGATCGCTGTTGGCGATGAGATGCACAACGATGCCCTCAAGCACAGCCTCGCGATGGGCATCAAAACGGCGGTGCGTGCCAATGCCGCTGATCTCGATGTGACTGATAGCCTGCAATGGGCAACCCTCGCCGCCGCCGCTGTGCAAAAGCTGGATGATCCCCAACTCGTGATCTTCGGCAAGGATCATGTCGATGTCGGGAGCGACCAAGCGACGTACCAGACCGCGCGCAAGCTGGGCTGGACGATGGTCAGCAATGTGTCCGCGATCCTTGAGCTTAACGACGATAGCATCAAAGTCGAGCGCACGCTGGAACAGGGCAAGCAAGTCGTCACGGCATCGCTCCCCGCTGTGATTAGCGTCCTCAAAGGGATTAACGAACCACGCTACCCGTCCTTCATGGGTATTCGTAAAGCCAACAAAGCCAAAATCGAAGAATGGACACCCGACGATCTAGAGGTGAGCTTGCCCGCCAGCAGTAGCACGCTCGTCGCCTATGAAAACCCGCCTGAACGCGAAGTCGCCAGCGAGATCATTGACGGGGAGACTGTGCAAGAGAAGGCGCAAAAGTTAGTCGATAAGTTGTTAGAGGAGAAAGTCCTGTGAGCGTATTTGTCTTTGTGGAAATATTCGATGGCGTTGTGAATAACGTCAGCTGGGAAGCCCTAGGCGCGGGGCGCATGGTCGCTGATGCCTTCGGCACAGATGTGACCGCGCTCGTCTTTGGTAAAAATGCGAGCGAGATTGCCACCGAAGCCGGTTATTACGGCGCGGATCAAGCGTTGGTCGGCGCGGATGCCACGCTCGAAGCTGTTCGCCTTGAGCCGTATAGTGCGCTCTTGACCAAACTGGTGCAGGATCACGCGCCGGAAGCGGTGATCGCCGTTGCGACGAGCCTCTCGCGCGAGTTGCTCGCCGCTAGTGCCGCCGATACCGATAGTGGCTTGGCGACGGAAGCCATCGACCTCAGCGCTGAGGCTGATCGCATCACGGTTACTCGTCCGGCGTATGCCGGCAAAGTGCTGAATAAGATGCAGGTCGCCACGCCGACCAAATTCGTGACCTTGCGCGGGCGCGCCTTTGCCCCACAAGAACGCGACGAGAGCCGCAGTGTGGACGTGACCGAAGTCGCGCCGGTGCTGAGCGAAAATGAGATTCACGTCAAAGTCGAATCGTTTGAGAGCGAAGTCGGCAAAGTCAACTTGAATGACGCAGCAATCGTCGTCAGTGGCGGGCGCGGTCTGGCGAATAATCCCAAGGATGCGCCGTCGGATGCTGATGCCGAAGACGTGTGGAAAGCGCAGGATGGCTTCTCGAATGTGATCGAACCGCTGGCAGATACGCTCGGCGCGGCGGTCGGCGCGAGTCGGGCGGCGGTCGATGCCGGTTATATCCCGTATGAGCATCAGGTCGGGCAAACGGGTAAGACTGTCAACCCAGACCTGTACATCGCGGCAGGTATCAGCGGCGCGATCCAGCATCAAGCCGGGATGCGTAACAGCAAGTTAATTGTCGCTGTCAACAAAGATGGCGAAGCCCCGATCTTCAAATTAGCGCGTTATGGCATCGTCGGTGACCTGTACGACGTGTTGCCCGTCCTCAACGAAGAATTGAAGAAACGTCTCGGCAAATAGCCGGCCTGAACCTTAATGGATAATGTGTATCTTAAGAAGACCCCCCACTTTTTGGGGGTTTTTCTGGTTTTTGCAGATGTTCATCTTATATTTTCTTCATTTGCTTATGTTACTTTCTTGTCACTCTGCGATAAAATCGTAATGTCTATGATTTATGTAGTGGGGTATCACAATCTGCACAGCGGTTTTATTCCCAAATAGGCAATATCCAAATAACTCTGGTTCTTTCGTATCTTGCGTGGTCAAGTTCTTTTTGTCCCCTTTTTGAAAAAAGGGAACGCCAAAAGGTCAAGGAACGACAGTTCCTTGTGGGGGGTGCGGGGGCAACGCCCCTGCAACAAAAACCACGCGACATCCCAAAGAGCCATAATTCTTATTTTATTTGACTGACCGTATATGCTGATTCGAGAAGGGTTTGGTGCGCTAAACCCCGAATTGAGGGAGACTAAATGAGTCTGGCATTAATCAACGCGGTGCCGTTAATCATGGCACTGGCATTTTTAATTCCCTTCGTGAAGAACAACGTGCCCAAAGCGGTGAAGGTCTGGGTATCGACGGGTGTGATGTTAGCTCTCTTCATCGGGCTAATCAGTTACTTCCCGCAGGTGCAATCGCTCGATCAGAGCTATAAAGAGGCGCAGGGCATCGCGCAGTATGATGATGGCGGCGGTGCGACAATGGGCGCAGCTGTCGTCGATGCATCTGCCAGCCCCCCTGCCAATACAGATGTCGATGATGCGGGTACGGGCGACATCCCATCGGTTAACGCTGTCATTCAAGACATACAGTGGGTGCCAGAACTGGGCTTGAGTCTGTCGTTCTATCTGGATGGCTTATCGCTGATCTTCGGCTTGATCGTGACCGGCATCGGCGCGGGTATCTTCCTGTATACGGGCTATTACTTCGAGGATGAGGACGATTACAACCGCTTCGCGTGGATGCTCTCGGCGTTTGCAGGGTCGATGTTGGGTCTAGTTCTCAGTGGCAACCTGCTGACGCTGTTTATCATGTGGGAAGGCACGAGTATCACGTCTTTCTTATTGATCGGCTTCAAGGGGCATAAGTACGAAGATGCGCGCTTCGGCGCGACACAAGCCTTCATGGTGACGGGCGTAGGCGCGCTGGCGTTGATCGCCGGTATCGTCTTGCTGGCATTCATCACGGGTGATGTCACCGGCGCCGGCGGCTTGATCTTCGACGTGCAGACGATCGTCACGGCGGATGCTAGCGCCATCGGTGCGAGCAGTCTGTATACCGCGACGCTGATTCTGCTCGCCCTGGGCGCGTTTACCAAGAGCGCACAATTTCCCTTCCATTTTTGGTTGCCGGGCGCGATGGCGGCACCGACACCCGCATCGGCATACTTACACAGCGCGACGATGGTCAAGGCGGGGATTTACCTGCTCTTGCGCCTGTATCCGCCGATGCACGCTAACGAGTTATGGACGACCCTGCTGGTGACAGTCGGCATCGGGACGATGTTCATCGCGGCTTTCATCGCGCTCTTCCAGCGTGATTTGAAGGGCTTGCTGGCGTATTCGACCGTCAGTTGGCTGGGGGCGCTGGTCGGTATGATCGGCTTGCCGGATTATGCCGGCTTTAAGGCGGTGTTCGTCGGCATCATCGCGCATGCGCTCTACAAAGCGGCGCTGTTCTTGGCGGCGGGTACGATTGACCACAACACAGGCACGCGCATCATCGACAAGCTGGGCGGCTTACGCAAGCAAATGCCGGTGATCGCCGGTGTCGTGATTGTCTCGGCACTCTCGATGGCCGGCTTGCCGATCTTCTTCGGCTTTGTGGCGAAAGAAGTCCTGCTGAAAGACTGGACGAGTGTCGCCTTTGCCGGGCAACAGCTATCGTATTACACGATCATCGTCAGCGCGGCGTTGACCGGTACGGCGGGCTATATCTTCATCTGGGACGTGTTCTTCAAAGAACCGACTGCGGAGATTCATTATCACGCATCGCCGATGCCGATGTTGATCACACCAGTGTTGCTGGCAGTCGGCACGACGATCTTCGGCTTCCTGCTTGATCCACCCGTGGCTTTTGTCGACAACTTAATAGCGACCGCTATCCCCAAGTCAGTCGATATCCACCTCTTGCCATCTAGCCCTGTCGATCCCGTTTTCTTGACGAGTATGGCGATTGTGGCGGCGGGCTTTCTCGTGTTTTTAGTGCGTGGGGCGTGGTTGCCTGTCTTACAGAGCTTGCCCCTGCCACGCGCGACCGATGCTTACAAGGGCATCATGAACGCGGTTGATTGGATCGGCGATCAAGTCGTGAAGACCCAATCGGGACAAATCCGGTATTATCTAGTGGTGATCTTCGCCACTGTCGCGACGACGACGCTCTCAACGGGGATCGTCGTTGATCTGGCGATAAGCCAGACCTTCGACTTTGCCTTCGGTGAGTTGTTCACGAGTGCAGCGGTTGCCCTGCGCGCGATGTTGCTCTTGCTGGCGATTGTAGCGGCGTTCATGACGGTCATCTTCCGCAGTCACATCTATGCCGCGCTCTCAATCAGCGTGATGGGCTACGCGGTCGGCGGTTTGTTCTTGCTCGAACCTGCGCCGGATGTATCGATGGTGCAATTCTTGATGGAGACGCTGGCAACGATCCTGTTGATTATCATGCTGGGGCGCATCAGTAGCAAGCAACGCCGCGATGTGATGACAAAGCTGTGGGCGGGTGCGTCGAAGGTCGGCAATATCAATATTGGTATCATCCGCGATGTGCTGATTTCTGGCGCGGTGGGCTTGTCTGTGTTCTTCTTCTCGCTGACGGCGCTCACCAACCGTTCTGATCGCTCGTCGATCAGCGAATATCATCTGGAGCAGACATTCGAGCAGGTCGGCATCACGGATGTGGTCGGCGCGATCGTCGCGGATTACCGCGCGATGGATACCTTCGTTGAAGCGGGGGTGTTTGCGGTGGCGGCGCTGGGCGTGTTGTCCTTGCTCACCCGCGGGCTTGCCCAGTTCAACCCCTTTGTGCCGGCGCGTAAGAACGTCAAAGAACAGCAAGAATTCTCAGAATCTTCGCTGGAAGAAGTGACCGACGCGACCAATCTCGATACGCCCTTCACACGGATGGTGGCGCGCATCGTCCTGCCTTTAACGCTGTTGATCGCGATTTCGCATCTGGTGAACGGCGCGTTCGGCCCTGGTGATGGCTTCACCGCGGGGGCGATTGCGGGTCTCGGGACGGCGCTGTGGTTCGTCGTCTTCGGCTACCGCGATGCCAAGCAACGCCTGTCGATCTTCTCGCCGCATCGCCTGTTACGTGTTGGCATGTTCGTCCTGATGATTAACGGCTTGCTTCCGGTGTTCTTTGGCTTGCAGAAGGGCGCGTTCCTCGCTTATGTCGATTATAGCAAGTTAATCGGCATTGATGGCGTGCTGGATACCTTCGGCTTGAAGTTGACATCGAGCTTGATCTTTGAGATTGGGATCGCGCTGGTGGTGTTCGGTGGTATCACCCTCATCATGGAAGCGATCGCACATCCGACTGACACCCTGCGACAAGATTTTGATCCATCAGCAAAGGAAATGCCCCAACATGATTGATTTTCTCTATTCCTTAGCACTCGGTCTCCTATTCGCCATCGGCGTGTTTCAGATTTTGCGCCGTGACTTAATCAAAGCGGTGATGGGTTTTAGCATTCTTTTCACCTGCGTCAATCTGTTTATCTTAGCCGCCGGTGCTTTCCGCGGCGAAGTCCCGCCGTATACGACGAATGCCGAAGCCGGCTTACAAACCAGTGACCCGCTTGTGCAGGCGCTGATCTTGACGGCGATCGTCGTCAGCTTTGGGTCGTATTCGCTTCTGCTGGCTCTGGTGAATATTGCCTCGCGCCGCTACGGCACCGTTGACTCTGACGACATAACTAACTTGACAAAATAGGGCGACGCATGGCTACTCAAAATCTTTACGTACTGCTCACAGTTTTCATGCCGATGTTCACGGCAATCGTGACATTGGCACTCATCCGCTATAACCGTCCCCAACGCTGGGTGGGCTTCATCGGCTCGCTGATTGCTTGGGGGGCGAGCATCATGGTGCTGGTACAGGTGATGGATACCGGTGTCCAGACTTATCGTCTCGGCGGGTATATCCCACCCTATGGCATTCTCTTCGTCGCTGATATGCTGGCGGCGCTCTTCGGCTTGATGGCGAGTACCGTCATGATGGCCGGGATGATGTTCACCCTCCACAGCAAAGAGAAAGCCTCGGCGTATCCGGTCTTCGTGCCGATGTTCCTGTTCATGGAAACCGGCTTGAACGGCGCACTCTTCACGGGGGATATGTTCACGTTTTTCGTCTTTATGGAGTTGATGGTGCTGTCGTCGGTGACGCTGGTCGCCATCAGCGATGATGCCTTCGGTTTAGAGGCGGCGCTCAAATACGTGTTCATCAGTGGCATGGGGACGCTCTTCCTGTTGCTGGGGATCACGGCGATGTATACGACTTTCGGCACGCTCAACTTCGCGCATATTGGCGAGTTGCTAGCGACGGGGGAACGACCACTCTTGGCACAGAGCGCGGCGATCATGTTGATGAGCGCGTTCTTGTTGAAGAGCGCGGTATTTCCCTTTCACTTCTGGCAACCGGATTTCCACACGACCGCACCAACGGCGGCGCACGCTGTGCTGTCCTCGGTGGTCGTCAAGGTCGGTATCTACGGCATCATCCGCATGTTGACCTTGCTCTTCACCGAAGAAGCGGCGCTCATCCAGACGATTATCGGCATCTTGGGGATTATCGGCATCTTCTTCGGCAGTCTGGCGGCATTGCGAACGTACAACGGCAAGCGTTTGCTGGCGTATTCAACCATCGGGCAGGTCGGGTTCATCCTCGTCGCTATCAGCTGGGGCAGTCCGTTAGCACTGGCGGCGGCGATCGTCTACGCCTTCAATCACGGCTTCATCAAGTCGTCTCTGCTGATGACGATGGGCTTGGTCGCCAGTCGCAGTCATGAACACAGCGTTGATCTGGATGACATCGAAGGCATCGGGCATAAAATACCGCCTTTGATCGGCGTGTTGTGGTTCGTGGGCGGGATGGCGCTCGCCGGCTTGCCCCCGATGAACGGCTTCATCAGCAAATTGGTGATCGTGCAGAGTGGCATCCAGCTGGGCGAATGGGTGATGGTCGGCTTGGCGGTGGCGAGTGGTGCGCTGACCTTGACGTATATGTTCCGCACATGGCAATCTGTCTTCCAGAAGAAGAAAGAGCCGACTCTGCATCTGCTCGATTATGGCGATGGCATGATCGCCCCGACGTTGCTGATGGCGGTCTGTATTTTGCTGGGCATCTATGCGCGTCCCTTGATCGTGCTGGCGGAATATACGGCTTTGCAACTTACTGAACCGTCGATTTACATCGATGCTGTTCGCTTATTCATGGAGGCCAGCTAATGTTACAAACACTTGTCTTATCAGTGCCGATGGCTCTGCTGTGGATGATCTTTGCGCGGCAGTTCACAGTGCCGGGCTTCATCATCGGTTACACCTTCGGCTTAGGGGTGCTGGTGTTGGTACGGTCGAACACCAGCTTTCAAGAAGATGATGAGCCGATCAATCTCTCGTCAATCCCGAGCCAGCTTCTCTGGTTGCCGGTGTATATTGTCAAGCTAACGTGGGATACTTTTCTATCGGGCTTCGACGTTGCTCTACGTACGATTCGCCCGACGATGCCCATCAATCCCGGGACGGCGCGCATCAGCACGATGGACGATGAGCAGAGTTCGCTCGTCTCAGCACTCAGCGCGCATTGGATCACGATTACGCCGGGCGAGCTAGTGATCGACTTTGAACAGGATGAGGAGACCGGCACGCATTATCTGCTGGTACACGTCCTCGACAAAGAAGACTCGACACAAGAGAAGCTGGTCAAGGATCAACAGGAACGTTTGAAACTCATACGACGAATCCTCGGCAAGTCTGTCGAGACTGTCGAGAAGGAAGGTGAGGCATGAATGGATTGGATTTTATCGTCAATGCGTCTTTGATTATCATGATTGCGCTGTTGCCGTTCGCATTTTACCGTGTGATACGCCCGCGACCGGGGACAACTGACGAGATGAAAGATGCCTCCAACCAATTGAAGAAAGCGTCCAATCGACTGGTCGCCGTCGATCTCATCACAAATTTGCTGGTGGGGATTGTGGTCGTCCTCGCGATTGTCGAAAATAATGACACTACAATTGATATTGGGATTGTGCTGGCGGCGCTCTCTTTTGCCGCGACGGTGAGTATTGCCCGCTTTATCTCCGAGGGGAGAGTCTTTTGATGATTATCTTCGATATTTTAGGCGCGGTCTCGCTCATCGTCGGCGTGATCTTCAGCGCGTTGGGGGTTGTGGGGGTCTTGCGCTTTCCGGATGCCTATACCCGTTTGCAGGTCTCCGGCAAGACTAGTACGCTGGGCGTGCTGTTCTTGTGTTTGGGCGTGGGCTTCCTGATGCCCGCCGCTGTCTGGAAGTTGCTGGCGCTCAGTATTTTCTTGATCTTCTCCAGTCCGGTCGGGTCGCACGCGGTCGCCGCGGCGGTGCATCGCGGGACGCGAGTTCGCAATCAACAGCATATCGAAGCGGAGGATGGCATCACCGAGACGAGCGGTGTCCACAGCCAAGAGGACATCGAACGCATGATGCAACAACCGGCAGAATAGCCGCTATCGACAACAACAGCATCCACATCCGCATCAGAGCGCGACACGACCGTCGCGCTCTTTTTGTTGGTTGGACGTTGCCAGAGCGCGCCCTTTTGTGACATAATCAAGAACAACGCGAATTTATTATGGCTCTTTGGGATGTCGCGTGGTTTTCGTTGCAGGGGCTTTGCTCCCGCACTCGCACAAGGAACTGTCGTTCCTTGACCTTGATTTTGAACGCATAGCGTTCAAAAAGCAAAAGTTTTTGTAACTACTCAGGTCAATTGATTTACGCCAGCTTCTGCCCTCAAGACAAGCACGGTTGAAGTCCCTCTCCTAGCCACATAGTGGCGGTCGGGAGAGGGAT
>DAOTTV010000082.1:0-15794 GCA_034437755.1 Anaerolineae bacterium
CGCCACCGATACCCCCACACCCACGGCAACCGCCACCGCCAGCGACACCCCCACGCTGACCGCCTCGCCCACGCCGACGCTGACCGCCACCGCGACGATCGGCATCACGCCACCCTCGCCCGTACCCATGACGGGCAACACCGATGCGACTTTCGTCCTTGCGGATGTAGGACGCACGCGCGATCAGGGCTGGTCATGCGGGGATTATCCCTGTCGCGATGACATCAACGGCTTCCTGGAGCGCATCCGCGTACCAGCGGGCTTCGCTGTCTCGCACATCGGGCGCTTTCCGGGGCAGGTGCGCCAGATGACCTACGGGCCGGACGGGGCGCTCTATGCAAGCGTGTGGGAAGACGGCACGCCCGCCGGCGCGGTCTATCGCATGACTGCCGATGGCACGACAGCGCGTTACAGCGATACGATTCTCTCACCTTCAGGGTTAGCGTTTCGTCCCGGCACAGAGGATCTCTACGTAGTCGCCAAGGTCAGTCCGTTAGATGGTGGCGCACTGTGGCGCATCCACCCTGACGGGCGCATGATCTTAGAGACGGCGGACTTGCCCTGCTGTTTCCAGACGATCGGCACGCAAGCGAACGCGCTCATATTCGGCGCGGATGGCTATTTGTACATCGGCATCGGCTCGACCACTGACCACGCCGAATCGCAGAATCCGGTCAGCGATCCGTATACCCTGCCGACTGGCGCAGAAGCCACGATCATCCGTATGAACCCGCTCACCGGCGCTTTCGACGTGTACGCGCGCGGGATTCGCAATCCCTATGATCTGGATTTCACTAGTGATGCGCGTCTATTCGCGACTGATATTGGCTTGGTCACGGGGGAAGGCGATCGCCTGCTAGAGATCAGCGCCGATACCGACTATGGCTTCCCCTATTATCGCACGCGCGGCTGTGCGGAGTGCCCGCCTTCGCGCGGGTTGAATCAGTTCCCGCCCGACCTGCTGACCTTCCCCGATTACAGCCTGCCACACGGTCTCGCAGTCTATCGCGGCACCCAATTTCCGGCGGTCTTGCAAGATACGCTCTTCGTCGCGCTGTGGAACGATAGCCTGTGGGGGCCTAGTATCCGCTGGATTGATCCCGATGCTTCGCTCTTGAGCAGTGAGGAATACGTGCCACCAGCCTTCATGACGGGTCTCGTGCGCCCGATTGACGTAGAAGTTGCGCCGGATGGGTCGCTGGTGGTGGCGGATTTCACGTATGGGCATGTGTGGCGTGTGCAGTATCAGCGCGGCGCTGAGGGTAATGATGCCGGGTCGGGCGGGTTCGTCCTGCCGACGCAAGCCGTCACGCCCGCACCAGCAAACGGCTTCGCGACCAGCACGCCCGCTGATGATTGAGGTTTTCTAATATAAAACTACTGAACATGCATTAAGATAGAGTGAGATAACAGACGACGATCGAGAGCGAAATCAATGAAACTGTGCGTCATAGAAGGTGATGGAATCGGGCATGAAGTCGTACCGGCGGCGATGACCGTCTTACAGCAGGTTTTTCCGGATGTGACCATCCACACGCGGCAAGCAGGCTGGGAGACCTTCCAGCAGACGGGCAAACCGCTATCGGACGATACGATTGCGCTGGTGCAAGAGGTGGGCGCGGTCTTGTTCGGCGCGGCGAGTTCGCCCTCGTACCCCGTTGAAGGCTACTATAACCCCATCGTCCGCCTGCGCCGCGCGCTGAACACCCACGCGAATATTCGCCCGATCACGTATTTGCCAGTGCCCACGTCGCGCGCGGGGGTCGATATGATTATTGTGCGCGAGAACACCGAAGATGTGTACATCAGCGAAGAAGAAGCGAGCAACGACGAGCGCGGCGAGCAGGGC
This sequence comes from Anaerolineae bacterium, assembly GCA_034437755.1. Taxonomy (GTDB): domain Bacteria; phylum Chloroflexota; class Anaerolineae; order Aggregatilineales; family Phototrophicaceae; genus JAUZRW01. The sequence goes on from DAOTTV010000082.1 coordinate 1,850, forward strand.
ATCGCGAAGAAGGTCATCACGCGAGCCGCATCAGAGCGCATCGCGCATACGGCTTTTCGGCTAGCGACGCGGGCCGATCGCAAGCTAGTGACGATCGTCCATAAGGGCAATGTCCTGCCCCAGACCGACGGCTTGTTCCGGCGCGTGGCGTTTGAAGTTGCCGAGCAATATCCCGCCATCGACGTCGATGAATTGCTGATCGACACAGCCGCCTACTGGATGGTCAAAGAGCCGACGCGCTTCGACATGATCCTAACGACTAACCAATATGGCGATATTCTCTCAGATATGGCGGCGGCGTGGGGCGGCGGTCTGGGCTTTGTGCCATCGCTGAACATTGGGCAGAATATGGCAATTGCCGAACCTGTACACGGCTCAGCGCCAGATATTGCCGGGCGCGGTATCGCCAACCCGACCGCCATGATTCTTAGCGCGTCTTTGCTGGTGCGCTATCGCTGGGAATATCCCGCTATTGCCGACCGTATCGATCAAGCGGTACACGCGGCGCTACAAGCTGGCGCGTATACATCGGACGTGCAAGCGAGCCAGAGCGCAGTCACCACGACTGACTTCACACAGCGCGTTTGCGATCATCTGAAAGATAGATGAATTCGCCGCGCGATTTCCGAAATATTGTGTTACACTGACAGAAATGCAAGCGAGCAGACAGTCGCGATTAACGGAGTGAGCCAGAGCCTATGTGTATTTTAATTGTCGACCGCCAGATTGGGCGGGCAATGGCAATCCAGACCACCCTCCAACACGATCATTATCCTTCCTCCCGCGTGACAAGCGTGACGGATGCCTTGCACTTTGTCAATCAAGTGCGATGCTTCATGGTCATGGTCGGCGATGTCGAAGGGTCGATTGTCGAGACCTGCGCGACTCTGCGTCAGATCGGCTTGCCCTTGATCGTCTACGGTGAGGACTGGTCCTTGCTCAATCAGGCTTATATCCAGCGCTTGGGCGCGGATGCTGGGTTGATGTATCCGTGTACGGCATATGAACTGATCGACGCGGTATCGGCGCATTTTCCGTCCATCACCTACAACCGATAGCCATCTATGACGTATAATACCCTACAGCGCGGTGCACCCGTGCAAGACAAATGGCTCATCAGAGAAGGTGGATATTATGCGTGTGATGCGAGAAGTTGCAATCGTTGGCTTAGCGGGCTTCGCCCTACTATATTTGATGTCGCCCTCCCTCCTGCCCGATTTTCTACCGTTGATCGGGTGGATTGACGAGGGCATCGCGACAACGCTGATTATCAGCGCGCTCAACCACTGGGGCATCGACGTGACGGGCATCTTCGGGCAAGAGAAAGCCGATAAGATGCAAGGTGGCGAAGAAAGCCTGAGCAAAGAAGATATGATACAGGCGCTCAACCAACCGCCCCAGCATCCCCAGCAGATTACGCAGGAGAACATGGTACAACTCAACGAGCGTGTGCGGATTCCGCGTCGCTATATCGAAGATGCGATCGAACGCTACGAGCGCGATCAGGCGCGCAGTCAGGAGTACCCGTACTAACATGCGTGTAGGATGTCGCTGGCGAAACCAGCCCTCACCCGAAATCCCTCTGGCTCTTTGGGATTTTGCGTGGTTTTTGTTGCAGGGGCGTTGCCCCCGCGCCCCACAAGGAACTGTCGTTCCTTGACCTTGTTCATTTTGAACGCAAACCGACCTATACGTTACCCATAAGTCTAAATCGCCACTTTTTCCGCCGCAAGCTAAAGCATCGCGGCTAAGTGGTGCGGCGGGGAAGCCATCTGAAGTGGCTCGGACGTTTTTCAGCCCTTTTAGTGGGCTTACGATCTTGCTAGCCAGAGACTTTATGAAAGGCTTGTTCGTAGACCCCAAGCGCGTGTCGCCTGTCTATCACAATCTGCGAAATCGCTTATAATGAAGCCTATCGCGCTCATCTATTCATGAGGATAAGCTATGCTCACGGTCAACAAAGCGCACATTGGCGAATGTGTCATCCTGCGGGTGGTCGGTCGCGTCGATGCGATCAACGCGCCACTGCTCCAACGCGAATTAGAACAGCTCGTCGCCGATGGCTATGGCGATCACCTGCTGGTCAATCTAGCAGGGGTCAACTATTTGAGCGCGGCGGGCCTGCGCGTCCTCAAATGGATAGAGACGACGACCGGACAAGTCGCCATCGCTGAGCCATCCGACCGTGTGCGCGAGGTGATGCAGATCACAGGCTTGAACCGCGTCTATCGGCTTTTCGCATCAGAGAATGACGCGCTCCACCACACGAATCCGCTGGTCAACGCTTATACGCGGCTGGAACACGGCTCATTGGCAGATCGCTGTCCGGATGTGCGCGGGATGTCCTACAGCGATTGGTTCCGCCAGCATCAACGCCAGCAAGCCCAATTGATAGACGAAAAGACGATCATCACCAGTATCGAAGCCAGTATCGCACAATTGCAGAGCGTCGGCATCACCACTGTCGGCGATGTATCAGCGACGGGCTTGAGCATCGCGCCGCTGATGAAAGCCAACATGCACGGCGTGGTCTACATTTTGTTACAGGGGCGCGATCCCGATCAGGCCGATGAATTGGTGATACAGGCGCGGGGTATTATCAACAAGTGGCGACCGCAATTGACAGGCGGCTTGCAACTAGGGCTTGCGCTCCCGGCCCCACACGCGATTCATCCGGCACTCGTGCGCGCCGGGCTGGATTATGCGACCAGCGCCGGGCTACCGCTCAGCGTCGCTGTTGCCGAAGCCCAAGCCGAAGTCGATTATCTGCGCGATGGCACGGGCGCACTCGCGGCGTATTACGCCGATGCACCGGCGATCGACATCCCGCACCAATCCCCAATCGCCTATCTTGAGTCGCTGGGCGTTCTCGCGCATCAGCCCAGCTTGCGCCACGCTGTCCACATCGACGCTGGCGACATCGAACGCATCCAGCGCGCCGGCGCGACCCTCGTCCACACGCCGCGCCGTGACTTGCGCCTGACGAGCGAACGCCTGCCACTCGCCAGCGTTCTCGACGCGGGTATCCGCGTGCGACTGGGGACAGGTAGCCGCGCCAGCGCACCCAACCTCAGCATCCTCGATGAGTTAGAGACCGCCGTTGCCCTGCATCACGGGCAAGTCGCCCCCGCCCGACTGGTGCAGATGATTCACGGCAAGCTGACGTGACTCAGATGAACGGGATATAACGTCGCAGTTGGCGCAGGGCGTTGACGGCGAACATGGTACGTGGCGTGGCGATCGTCAAATCCTGATCGGTCATCCACATTTTATCGGTCAAGATCGACTGCGACGCGGTGTACTTCAACAAGCCCACGTCGCCATTACGCCGCCCCAGACCGCTCTCGCGTTGCCCGCCGAAGGGCAAAGAGGGCGTGGCGATCACGAATTGGGCGCGGTTGATACTGACATCACCGCTATCAATCTGCGTGGCGATCTCCTCGGCACGGCGCAAATCCCGACTGAAAATCGACGCGGATAAGCCATAAATATTCTGATTCGCCAGTTGTACAGCTTCTTGCGAATCGCGCACGCGCATGATCGGCAAGACAGGCCCGAAGGTCTCCTCCGTCATGATCGCCATGCTATGATCGACATCCGTTAAAATCGTCGGCTCGAAGAACAACTCGCCCAGATCAGGACGCGGTTTGCCCCCCGCGAGCAGTGTCGCGCCTTTATCGAGCGCATCTTGAATGTGGGCTTGCGTGCGCTCTAACTCGGCGCGGTTGGTCATGCTCCCGATCGTCACATTCATGCCCGCGCCTTTGCCCACGCGCAATTGTGGCACACGCTTCAACAACTCTGCCAGCAGATCATCGTAAATCGCCGCTTCGACGTACACGCGCTCAATGCTAATGCACATCTGCCCGTTGTTCTCGAATGCGCCCTGTATCAGACCCACCGCAGTTGCTTCGGGATCCGCATCCGCGAGGACAATCGACGGATCGTTGCCGCCTAGCTCAAGGCTGAAGGGAATCAAACGCTCGACACAGCGCGTGCCGATCTTGCGCCCGACGGCATTACTGCCCGTGAACTGCACATAATCGACATGATCGACCAGCGCGGCACCGGTCGTGCCATCGCCGTGTACGATCTGCATCACATCCTGCGGGATGCCGACATCGTGCATCATCTCGACGGCGAACTGAGCGATGAAGGGCGTGATTTCGCTGGGCTTGAGCACGACGCTGTTACCTGCAATCAACGCCGGTATCGCATCCATGAAAGGCAGGGCGAAGGGATAGTTCCACGGGCTAATCACGCCGACCACACCGCGCGGCTTGCGGTGGAGCTGGGCGCGTTGCACCAGCGGGAACAATGCCGAGCGGGATTGCGTCCGCAGTAAACGCGGCGCGTGGTGGATGTAATACTGCGCGATGGTATCGACCGTCACAAATTCCAGATAGGCGGATGCGTCCGACTTGCCGTTCTCCTCGCGCAGGCGCCGGATGGCATCGCTCTGATGCTCCCACATCGCGTCTAGCCAGCGTCGGATGAAGCGCGTCCGTTCGGTGACGGCTAACGCGCCCCATGCTTGCTGGGCGAAGCGCGCCCGTTCAACTGTGGTGGCGACTTCTGCGCCCGATGTAATCGGTATCTGCCCGATGCGGGCTTGTGTCGCGGGGTTGATGACATCGATCATCGGGCGCGATCCGTTGGTCTCGGTTTGTGGCTGGTCTATAGCTACCATGCCCTGCTCTCCCTGTGGCTATGACATACATAAGATACTTACAGTATAACGGCAAAGTGACTTTATGGACAGCTTGTCTAGTACTTGACCCATTTAGTTTCGCTCTTATGTCGAACGTGTGCAATAGCCATTTAGAGCTTTGCCCTAAGACCCATGAGCTTTTGAACAAGCTCAAGCAAAACTGGCTCTTTGGGATGTCGCGTGGTTTTTGTCGCAGGGGCTTTGCCCCCGCACGCTCACAAGGAATTATCGTTCCTTGACCTTGTTCATTGTGAACGCTGCGCGTTCAAAAAACCAAAAGTTTTTGGTGTTCCCTTTTTTCAAAAAGGGGACAAAAGGAGCTTGACCACGCAAGATACGAAAGCCCCCAAAAGGCATAATAAGCCTTTTGCAGGGTGTGGGACAGCGTCCCACTTTGCACAACGTGTACACATGAGCCTTTGCAAAAAGTGGACAAGGTGAGGATAGCACGATCAGAGCGTGTGCCATAGCAAGGGAATAATCATCTCCCAATCGCTCAAGCCGCCGTGCCAGCTAATCATCTGCGGGCGTGGCACGCGCCCCGTGACCAGCACGCCCCGCCGCGGGATCAAGATCAGGTCGCCCATCCGCGCTCTCGTGACCGGCGCGAAATCGTCGCCCACCCCATGCAGACCGCCTGTATAGGCGCTGTGGCTATCGACAACGGCGATGTGATCGCTGTAGTGTGTTTGTAGGGCATCGCGCACATCGTCCACAGTATCCGGTCGCAAGTGCAAAATCGGCAGGCGATTATCACCCGTCGCGGCAAAGGTCATCGCATCGCGGATGACTTGCGCCGGTGCGTCCGTCGCGAGATCAATCGTCTGTGATACGTCGTAATGCCCGTGATCGGCCATCAGCATGAAGAGCGTCTGTCCGTCGCGCACGTCGTCCCGCTGGAGTATATCGCGCAGGGCGAGCAAGCGCCGCTTGACATCTTCATGCGTGTAGGCGCTGTGCGTGCCATACTTGTGCGCGAGGCTGTCCATCCCGCTCCAATAGAGGCTGACGTGACAGCGGTCGCCCTGTGTATCGCGCAGGATGTGATGCGCTTGCAGGTCGAAGTCGGTCGCGGCGATGTGCGTGTACATATGGTCACGCGGGATGCCACGATGTAACACGCTCGATAGCCCGCTCCCGATGAAGTATTTGTTGGTCAGCATATAAGTCGGGATGCCATGCTGGGCAAGATGCGTCGCCAGCCCCACCCGATGCACCACGTCATCGACTGTCATGCCCCAGTCGTAAATCGCGTCGATAGGCATATCGGGCAAGGCGGGATTGAACGCCAGCATATTGAAGATCGCGTGTAACTCGCGCAGGAACATCGCCGTGCCGATCATGCCGGTCTGGGCAGGCGTGCCGCCCGTCCACAGCGCTGGCAGAGCGACGGCGGTCGTGCTGGGTGCGATGCTGGTCAAGGGCAGTGCGCCGCGCCCGCCGCTGATGTCCTGCACCGCCTGCCGGATGTCGTCGTCGGCATCGATCAATTGCAAGAGATGCTGATAGCCCAAGCCATCTAGCAAAAAGACGACCACCCGCTGTACGTCGGGCGCAGTCGGGCCCCAGATGTCGTCCCGTAGCGGTACGCTGGCGGGCAGGGGCGCACCTAGTTGATGCGCGACCGTGTGCGGCACGTTGGTCAACGATAGCCCATCATAGGACGGGAAGATGATTTCATCCGCCCATGTCACCGTCAGATCGAGCGGGCGCTGGGCGCGGATCGTCCGTTCGAGGCGGTCAGCTATCGCTTGCATGGTAAAGGTCATCGGCGGGTTATCCTTTGTGTGTGGCTGTGATAAGCGCGATTATCTTACTGCGATTTGTGCAAAAGACAAGCACAACATTCATGCAGATATTACCCGCAATACAGTCTCATCTCATCCTCATCGCTATAGTTACAAACGACTATAACATGATCGACAATAACACACAAAGGGGAACACCAATGGCCAATATCTTCGTAAAGGGCATCGTCTGGTTGATGTTCGAGCGTCCGGGCAAGCAGAAGGACTACGACGGGCATCTACAAGCCCTCGACACGAGCGCCAACACGATCAACACGCGCCTTGCCAGCGCAGAGGACAACGCAAGCAATCGCGATAATCTGTGCCACATCATCGGCATCGAACGCTGGGCACAACGGCGGATGCAGATCGCACTGGGCGAAGCACCGATTGACGATGAGTATGACGGTTATCGTCCGTCGCAGGATGCCACATGGGACGACCTAACGCGCGACTTCCACACCACGCGCGAAGCCACCTGCGCGCTAGTCAAGCAATTGCAAGCCGAGCAGGTCGCTCCGGAGACCCGCGTGCCGCACAATATGTTCGGCGATGTCTCTCTGCTGGGCTGGTTGCAATACATCAACGGACACGCCGACCGCCACGCCGCCAGCTTAGCGTGAGGCCAGCGCGTCCATAACTGGCACACACCCGCGCCCTATCAAATGCTCATGTAGATTTCATGTCTGATTCGGCGTTATATCATGGCGCTCTCATGCCATTGTGGGATGCTCTTAATACACAGGTATGTGAGCGCAACGGCGCATCACGATGGTTGTGCAGAACCACCGATATAAAATACATCACAACGGGGGAAATTATCGTGCGCCACCCATTCTACGACTTCATCCAACAGATGGTATTAGGCGTCATCGTCGGTTTGGTCGGCTTGCAAGTCTGCCTGATGCTAGAATTTTACATCCTCGCGAGCATCGTCGGTATGTCGATGGTTTTATTCGGCATGGGTACGACCTTCGGCTATATGCACCGCAAACGGCGCTGAGGGCGAGCCAAGCTACCATCTCTTACGGCGCTGTGGTAGCATAACGCCTTGTTCGGCAGATGCCGAGCGCGCGCGATTTGCAGACAGCACCGTACAGTAAGGATAAAAGCATACGTCATGTCCCGTTCATCATTGCAGATTATACCGATTCAAGCCCCCGTCCAAGACCATGCCTTCGACCTCGAACCGACACTCTTCAGCGCCCTCGACCGCGCCGATTGCCCCCTGCAAGCGGGCGATGTCGTCGCCATCTCAAGCAAGTATGTCGCCATCAGCGAAGATCGCATCGTCAATCTGGCGGATGTGCCAGTCGGGGATGAAGCCCGCGCCCTTGCTGAGCGGTATAACATGGACGCGACGATTGCCCAGCTCGTATTAGACGATGCCGACCACATTTTCGGCGGTATCCCGCTGGGCTTCTTGTTGACGTGGCGCAGTGGCATCATCGCGCCCAACGCTGGCTTAGACCGCAGTAACATCCCGCAGGGGCAAGCTGTTCTCTTGCCACAAGCCCCCTACGATTCGGCTTATCACATCCGCCAGATGATTAAAGCGCGCACCGGCTTGAGCGTCGGCGTGATTTTGACCGACAGCTGGTTAGTGCCGGGTCGTCTGGGGACGACGGGTGTCGCGCTGGCATCGGCGGGCTTTGTGCCGGTGCAGGACGAGCGCGGCAAAGCCGATCTCTTCGGCAATCCGATGGCCGTCACACAGAAGGGCGTTGCCGATAGCCTCAGCGTTTGCGCGCAGATGGTGATGGGCGAGCGCGACGAAGCGACCCCGATCGCAGTGATACGGGGCGCAGAGATTGAACTGAGCGATGCCCGCCCGACCCAAGCCGATGTCGCCATCGACTGGGAAATGTGCATCTACGTCGAATCCTTGACGCTGGGCTTATTGCCCGATGGCGCACCGCGTGAGTCCTTGACTGCACAATGGGCCCAGTCTGATCCTTCAGCCCGTCCCTGATCGTAAGCATATCATCCGAAGCACATGACCAACACGGAGGTTCAACCGATGGCACAGAACAGCGTCGCATATTCGCGCATGATGAACGAATACCTGTACGGCACAATCAAGCACGGAGATGTGTTCTTCCTATTGGAGTACAACAGGACACACAGCAACCGCGCCTGGGACGATGCCGATATTCCGCAAGCGGTTAAAGACAAGCTCAAAGGCTATCGCAACAGTCGCAGTGTGTTGATCCGGCAACCGGGGCAAATTGGCGAAGTCGATCATACGCTGACGCTGTTCATCGTCCACGCGGCGGCGTATAAACCCGTGATCTATCGCTATAGCCTCTATGACTACAACGAGATCATGACGTTGAATATCGACGAGATTTTGCTGGGCGATATTGTCGAGCCAATGGAAAAACCGCTGTTCGCCGTCTGTACCAATGGCAAGCGCGATGTCTGTTGCTCGCAATTCGGCATTCCGGTCTATAACGCGCTGATGACAAGCACACCGGAGGCTGAGGTATGGCAGGCGAGCCACATCGGTGGGCATCGCTTCGCGGGGACGCTCTACGCCTTCCCCCATGCGTATTGCTATGGCTACTTGACAGCAGAGGACGCGCCGGCAGTCGGTGCGGATTACATGGCGGGCAAAGTCACGCTGGATTATTTGCGCGGGCGGGCGGTCTATGACCAGCCGATACAAGCGGCTGAATATTACCTGCGGCGACACTTAAACGACCTGAGCGCGATCGACGGCGTGCAGTTCAACGGCTATCGGGCATTGGCGGACGACCACCACGCGATCACCTTCAGCACAGTCGATGCGAAATACCGCGTGGTGATCGCTGAAGGCGCGGCTTTGCGCGTGCTGGCGACGACCGGCACCGAGAATTACAAGCATGTCCCGCAGTGGGAGCAGGTGAGCATCCACACGCCTGACGAATCGTGACGGCTATCCAAGCCAAATCGTCCATCACCAGCGACGATTGGCGCTTGGCAAGCCAGCAGATGTATGGGGTTGCTACAGCGACCCCCGTCTTTGGCAGAACGGGGGGCATTAGCAACGGGACTTCAGCCTCAACTGTTGTTCATGCGCTGGCGCAGGTCGGCGCGTGCTTGCTGGCTAGGGCGATGATTGGGATTGATCTGCAAGGCGCTGTTGTAATTGCGTAAGGCGCGGTCGTATTCGCCCATGGCTTCGCGGGCGCGTGCGCCATAATAGAGCGTCTCCTCGACAAGCTGCCCGCCGCCGTCGTTCAGCGCACTGCGGGCAATTTCGAGCATGTCATCATAGCGCCCCATGTGATAATACGCCTCGTAAATATCGAACTGATACCACATCATGCGCCATGGCAAGCCGATATTGCGCGCGCGGTCGTAAGCGGTCGCCGCCCGTTGATAGAAATCCTGCGCCGCCTCATCATCGCCACGCGCGGCATAAATCTCTGCCATGCTGACGAAATTCGTCCCCATGTTGAACCACGCCCACGGATTGGTCTGGTCGGCATTGGCTTCGGCAATTGCGCGATTGAGCGCGGTGATGGTATTGGCTTCGTTGTGATGATAGCCGGTTGTCGGGTCGAAGCTGGCGATGTCCTCATCGAGGATGTTCAGCAATATATCGCGGCGATCCGGCGTGAAGAGCACGACATAATTATAGTTGAAGTGTTGCCAGTAGCGTTCGATATGCTCGTAGCTGTAGTTCATATTCGCGCCGTCGTAGCTATCATGCGTGACGAACACGCTGACACTATCATCATAGCCGATCATCAGCAAGTAGTGTCCCATCCAGCCGAGATCGTGCGGGGGCGGGTCATAGCCCTGCTCAATAATCACCGGAAAGTCGTTGGCGATCAGCACTTTCAGCAGGTCAATGTTGCCGCCGACGCGCCACAGCGCATTCACCGGCATTTCAGTCACCTCTTGATTGACAAAATCAACCAGTTCCCACGGGTTGACGTTTTTATCATCCAGATTAGGCTTCATGAAATTTTGTGCGCGCCCCTGATCGTTCTGGTAGCCGAAGACGGTCAAGCCGTTGGTCAGCGTCGCCGGGCCGCAGTTGTTCCACCATTGCGCTTCATAGCCGACATCGTTGAGGACGTGCGCGCGCGGCAAGTTGGGCACATAAGCGCTGACATCCTGCGCGCGGCTGGTCGATGCGGGGAGCAGTGCCAGCAGGCACACCCACAACAAAACTTTTACGTTCATGGCAAAATCGCCCCTCTGATTGAGTTAACGTGATTGGTCATATTATAACGGGCAATCGGCACCTGTGAATGCACTGCTCGCACACGCTTACCCTACGCCACGCCACTGGCGTTTTTTTCAACAACTTAATGTGTCATAGATCGTCTCAGCGGTTACAATAATTATGAAATCGTTTGGGCAAAGGAATTGAACTGGGTCGTCATCATGAGCGAGAGCCAACCGACGTTTTACGAGAATATCATCAACAGCCTGCCGGATGCGGTCATCGTGATCGACAATCACGATCAGATACGGGCGGTCAATCTGCCGCTTTTGCTGTTGCTAGGCAAACGCGAGGCGGATCTGATCCAACGTCCGGTGCGCGTGGTCTTGCCACAGACCGCCGACCCGCTCGACCGCAGGGACAAGCTCAAATCTGAGCGCACTGAAATCGACATCCACCCGCACATCATTGATCTCAACGTCGCGCCGTTGTGGGATAACGACGGGACGATACAGGGGCGTTTGCTGGTTCTGCGCGATGTGACCGCCCGCAAACACATGCAATTCGCCCTGCATATCAACGAGCGTCGTTATCGGGCGCTGTTCGAGAACAGCATCGACGGCGTGCTGATTCTCGATCTTGACCTATCGTTGCTGATCGCTAATCAACAAGCCGCTGATATGTTCGGCATTGAGCTTGAAGAATTGCTAGAAAAGCCGGAAGCCGTGCATTTCATCTCGCCCGATGAACGGTCATTGTTCGGCGCGTTGATCGAACAATTGAAAGCCGGCGAGACAATCCCGCTCTATGAGACGTACTTCTTGCGCGGGGATGACACGCGCTTTCCGGTCGAAGTTAACTTCACGCTCGTGCGTGATACCGATGGCAGTCCGCTCCACATCCAGTTGATTGTGCGCGACATCAGCGCGCGCAAGGAATCCGAACTAGAGATGGAAGAACGCCTGAGCGAACTCGCCGCCCTGCAACAGGTCGATATCGAAGCGAATCGCTCGCTGGAGATTGCGCGGGTGCTGGATGTGTCGCTTTCGATCACGATGATGCTCACCCAAGCCGATTGGGGCTTCATCGCGCTGGAACGGGATAGCCAGATGATCGTCGAGAAAGTCGCCGGCCAGCTACCGGAAGCTGTGACGGGCAATCAATTGCGCTACGATCAGGGCGTGGTCGGGCGCGTGATGCAGACCCGACAACCGGTATTCGTGCCGGATGTCAGCGCGGATGACGATTACTTTGAAGATGTCGCCGGCGCACAGAGCTTGATCGCTGTGCCGCTGATCGCGCAGGATACGCTGGTGGGGTTGATTAATCTGGAAACTGCCGACGCATCGGTGTTCGATGACAACGTGTTCCAGTTCATTCAGTTGGTCGCGGGGCGGCTTGCCTCGGCGGTCGATAATGCGCGCCTGCTGGATTACGTGCGCCAGCAATTGCAAGAGACCCAACAGCTGAACGAAGAACTGCGACAAGCCGAAGCCCTAAAAACTGATATGATCCGCATTGCTAACCACGATCTCAAGAATCCGCTGGGCATCGTGCAGGGTTACTTGAACTTGTTGCAGCTAGAGATGGGCGAGCTGAGCGACGACCAGCGCGAATACTTCGACTTCATGGACGAAGCTACCGAGCGGATGCACAACATCCTCAAGGATTTCTTGACGCTGGAAGCGATCAACGAGCGCGTGAAGGGCGCGACGATGACGCGCATCGACCTGCGGACGCTGGTCAAGCGGGCACTTGCCGAATACCAGCAACCGCTCAACGCCAAGCTCTTACACCTGCAGCAGACGCTCGTCGGCGATGGGCTGGCACAGGTACGCGGTGACGAGTCGCAGTTGTACGAGGCAATCTGTAATTTGTTGAGCAACGCCATCAAGTACACGCCAGAAGGCGGCACGATTCACGTTGAGCTGGATGTAACGCCCCGTCTCGAAGCCTATTACGCCGTCCATGATACGGGCTACGGCATCCCCGCCGATCGGCAGCATCGCCTCTTCCAACCCTTCTTCCGCTCGAAAACTGCCGAGACCGCGACCATCGAAGGCTCGGGCTTGGGCTTGCATCTAGTCAAGAGTATCATCGAACGGCATCAGGGCGAGATGGTCTTTGAGAGTACGTATCAGAAGGGTAGTACCTTCGGCTTTCAGTTGCCGATTGCCCAGAGTTAATGACATTCACCATAGGCAAAGTGGCGATCATCAGGTATTACCTATGCGGTTGAACCACTCACAAGAAGGGTAGATTTTTCGATGATTAATTTTGGAACTGATGGTTGGCGCGCTGTGATCGCCGACACATTCACCTTTGCCAATTTACGCCTGGTGGCGCAGGCTGTCGCCGATGCCATCAACCAGCAACATAGCGGCGACGACGACCCACAAGTTGTGATCGGCTATGATACGCGCTTCCTGTCCGATCGCTTCGCGATGGAGACCGCGCGCGTGATGGCGGCTAACGGGATTATCGCGTGGTTGTCACGAGCCGACGTGCCCACGCCGGCGGTGTCGTTCAACGTCGTCAACAAGGGCGCGGATGCGGGCGTGGTCATCACGGCGAGCCACAACCCGCCGCGTTATAACGGCTTCAAGCTCAAAGCGCCCTACGGCGGCAGTGCCACACAAGAGCAAGCGCGCCTTGTCGAACAGCAGTTACGCAATATGGAGCAGGACGCGCGCGGCCCGAACTTGATCGACTATCAACAGGCGATCGACAGCGGCATGATTCGCCGCTTCGACCCGACGTGGATTTATTACCAGCACCTGAGCGAATTTGTCGATCTCGATAAGATCAGCGAGCGCGAACTGAAAGTCGCCACGGATGCGATGTACGGCGCGGGGCGCGGGTCGTTCAATATGATGCTCTCGCGCACGCGCACCAAAGTGATCGAAGTGCGCGGCGACATGAATCCCGGCTTCGGCGGCGTGCATCCCGAGCCGATCATGAAGCACCTGACCGAACTCACCGCCGTGATCCAGCGCGAACACGCCGACGTTGGCTTGGCGACGGATGGCGATGCCGACCGCATCGGCGCGATTGATGCCCACGGCGCATTTGTCGATCCGCATCATATCTTCGCGCTGGTCATGCGCCACCTGATCGAACATAAGGGGCTGACGGGCGATGTCGTCAAGACGATTTCGACCACGTTTATGATTGATAATATGGCGCACGCCTACGGCGTCACCCTGCATGAAACGCCGGTCGGCTTCAATCATATCGCGGATCTGATGATGACGCAGGATGTCTTGATTGGTGGCGAGGAGAGCGGCG
>DAOTTV010000083.1:0-56307 GCA_034437755.1 Anaerolineae bacterium
TCGCGTCTTGTCGTCTGCATCGCTCTCATCCTTCATCGGTCTATCTACAAAATGTTGGCTCTTTGGGATTTCGCGTGGTTTTTGTCGCAGGGGCTTTGCCCCCGCCCCCCCCACAAGGAACAATCGTTCCTTGACTTTGTTCAAAAAAGCAAGAGTTTTTGGCGTTCCCTTTTTTAAAAAAGGGGACAAAAAGAGCTTGACCACGCAAGATACGCAAGGCCCCAAAAGTATTATCGCTTAGTTTTTGCTAAAGGGCAATCGGCTCTGCACCAATTGATTATGAGCCTATGAACGGGGCTAAAACATAGCGGCGGCGGGGTTACCATGTCCCCGCCCGCTATGCTGTAGCTGATGGGGTAAAGTTACGCCTCGAAGCTGTAGTGATCGTCGTTCTTGGACTTGCGCTTAGCTTTCTCAGCCTCGAAGCCGATTTCTTCGGCAAAGTGCGCCACGAGATAATACTGCGTGATGCCCGAGATAAAGCCAATACCGACGCTCAACACGCTGATGACGAATTGCACGATGAAGTAATCCACCGTCGGTTGAGAGTTGAGCGATGCGACTTCGGGGTACATCACGCCGAAGATCGCGTTCAGCGCGATGATCGGGATCATATACGGCAGGAACGTGATGAACTGTCGCCCGAGCAAGCGCAGAAGCGACATCCGGTTCTCCCACATCGTGTTGAAGTTATCCGGGATTTGCCACAATACTTGCCTCTCGGTCGTGATCGCAAAGCGAATCGTGGCGATCAACAAGGCCCACGAGACCAGCACAATCGCCGGAAGCGTTAAGATGAACAGCATCAACAGGCCAATCGCCGAACGACCGAGTAAGATCGTGCCGACAACGAAGATCACAATCGGGATGAGCATGTAGACGATGCCGGCAAGCGCCACGAGAAGCCCGCGTGTGATGTCTGTGCCATAATCGAAAGTCGGCAGGGCATCTTCGCGCGCGAGGATGGTGTACAGCACGCGCAAGCCATAGCCACTGACCAAGAACGAGGCGATGATGCCTATGATCGGAATTGAACTGAGAACGGCGGCGATCCCTGCCAGCGTGAGGACGGTCGTCAGATTCTCTTGCTTATACGGATAATTGAGTGCATCGTTGATCATCACGTTTCTCCCAAATGATATACTTTGATATTCATCATGGCATGATTCGCCTCAGTCTGCGAGTGAGTCGCTGATGAGTCTAGGGCAAATGTATTTTCATAGCGGGGTTTCATCCCGAGTCCCACCACTTTTTGCAAACGCTCTTATGTCGAACGTGTGCAATAAGACCCATGAGCTTTTGCAAAAGCTCAACCAAAACTTTCATAGGGTGCTTTTTTCAACGCAATTGCGTTCAAAATGCCCCTCCACAAGCCATATGCAATCGCCCTACTGATGAGTTGCGTATTACAAAAGACCACCCCGCAGGATGGCCTTCTGTGCGTTGTTGCGATGTGATAGGGGGTCGGTCAGCTTAGTACATGCCGCCCATGCCGCCCATACCGGGGTCAGGCATGCCACCACCACCGTTGTTTTCTTCTGGCACGTCGGTGATCAGGGCTTCGGTCGTCAGGATCATCGAGGCGATGCTTGCCGCATTGCTGACAGCGCCACGAGTCACCTTAGCGGGGTCGATGACACCGACTTCGATCATATCGACGTAGTCGCCGGTCATGACGTTGTAGCCCGTGTTGGTGTTCTTGCGGCTCTTTTGCAGGCGGCGCACGTTATCGATGATGACCGCGCCATCTTGCCCAGCATTTGCCGAAATCTTACGCATCGGCACTTCTAGCGAGCGACGTAGCACATTCACACCGGTGTTCTCGTCGTCAGCATCCAGCTTGAAGCCTTTGAGTGCGTCCACTGCGTTGACTAGTGCCACACCACCGCCGGGCAGAATACCCTGTTCGACAGCCGCACGCGCCGCGCTCAGCGCATCTTCCACACGGTGCTTCTTCTCTTTCAGCTCGGTTTCGGTTGCTGCACCCACGCGGATGACAGCCACACCACCGCTGAGCTTCGCTAGGCGTTCTTGCAGTTTTTCGCGGTCGTAGTCGCTGGTGCTGTTTTCGATCTCAGCTTCGATCTCGCGCACGCGGCCCATGATCGCATCTTCATCGCCAGCACCATCGACAACCACCGTGTTATCCTTGGTTGCGACGATCTTGTTGGCGCGACCGAGGTCTTGGACGGTGGCGCTATCCAGCTTGCGACCGGTCTCTTCGCTGATGACCGTACCGCCGGTCAGCACTGCGATGTCGCGCAACATTGCCTTACGACGATCGCCGAAGCCCGGTGCTTTGACAGCCAGCACGTTCAGCATCCCGCGCAGTTTGTTCAGCACGAGCGTTGCCAGCGCTTCACCGTCGATGTCCTCAGCGATGATGACCAGATCACGCTTGCCGATTTGGATCAGTTTTTCCAGCAGGGGCACGATGTCTTGTGCGGCGCTGATTTTCTTGTCGTGGATGAGGACATACGGTTCTTCGATCACCGATTCCATCGCTTCCTGGTTGGTGATGAAGTACGGGCTGATGTAACCGCGGTCGAATTGCATCCCTTCGACGTATTCGATTTCATCTTCTAATCCGCGTGATTCCTCGACTTGCACCACGCCATTCTGCCCGACCTTGTCCATGACTTCCGCAATCAAGCTACCGATAGCTTCATCCTGTGCCGAGACGCTGGCAACGCTGGCGATCTGTTCCTTAGTGTCGATCGGCGTTGCTTGTTCCAGCAAGTACGCGCTGACTTGCTCGGCGGCGGCGAGGATACCGCGCTTCAGCAACATCGGGTTAGCGCCGGCGGCGACGTTCTTCAAGCCTTCGGTGACGATCGCCTGTGCCAGCACGGTCGCGGTGGTCGTACCATCACCAGCGATGTCGTTGGTTTTGGTGGCGGCTTCCTTCAGCAATTGTGCGCCCATGTTCTCATAGGCATCTTCCAGTTCAATCTCCTTGGCGACGGTCACGCCATCGTGGGTGACGGTCGGCGCGCCGAAGGATTTATCCAGTGCGACGTTGCGACCCTTGGGGCCCAGCGTTGTGCTGACAGCGTTTGCAACTTTGTCGACACCGCTTTGCAGTTTGCGACGAGCTTCATCGCGGAAGACGAGTTGTTTTGCCATGTGATATTTCTCCTAATGTTGTTTAACTGATTGTGTTGGGTGATGGGTGAAACTAAAAAATCCTCTGTGATAATCGAGGGCTTACTCGATCACACCGAGGATGTCGGATTCTTTCATAATGAGAACTTTTTCGCCGTCCAGCTTGATTTCGGTACCGGCGTACTTGGCGAATAGCACAGTGTCACCTTCTTCGACATCTAATGCGATGCGGTCGCCGTCGTCGTCCTTCTTACCGAGACCCACAGCCAGCACCTTGCCCTGTTGCGGTTTCTCTTTTGCGGTTTCCGGCAGGACTAAGCCGCTTGCGGTGGTGGTTTCTTGCTCAATCGGTTGCACAACCACGCGATCGCCGAGCGGGCGAATGCTAACTTTCGTTGTTTCTGCCATCTGCTAATCCTCCATTTTACGTATATGATGTGTGTTGGGTAGGTTGGATATATCGAACGTATTTAGCACTCTCTACCCATGACTGCTAAATCTTACATGCGACAGAATAGCATAAGCTGTTGTATAGGTCAATTGCTTTAGCAAAGTTCTTATGCTTCTGCTAAATTATCTTATGATTTTCTTACAGACCCACGGTTGATACACCCAATTCATCTAATTTCAAAGTTGACCCTATCTAATCTGCGCGAGTGTGTTACTATAGTTATGCAACACGAAAGATCGAAACACAACGTTTCATCGTGTTGGTGCAGTGATGTAGCACCCTAAAACCTCAAAAAACGAAGGCTTCTACAGTCTATACCCACAAGTACAATGCGCTTACGCAATCTGTAAGTGTGGTTCTTCTAAGTAGCTTTATTCGTATGCAACGTCGAACGTCAGCACCTGATGTGTGCGATGGTTGTATAAAGTAGGTTGTGGCAAAACCATCATACACAGGAGTAAAATAATATGACTAATCGTACCCGTGGTACAGTCAAATGGTTCAGTGCAGAAAAAGGCTATGGTTTCGTCTCGCGTGAAGATGGCGATGATCTCTTTGTCCATTATTCCGAGATTCGCGACACCGGCTATCGTTCGTTGGATGAAGGCGCAACCGTCGAATTCGACATCACACAAGGTCGCAAAGGCTTACAGGCCAGCGGCGTGACTGTCGTCGAAACTAGCTAAGCTCAGCTTGACACCGACAAACGGGGTACGCTTAGCGTATCCCGTTTTTTGATTCCATACCTCGCCCGCCATAGGGCAATCGTCATACAAATGACGCATCCCCACTGTTGGATTGTGTATCTACGAAATACAGCTATACTGCTATCAGATATTCAATCTTTTAGGAGCTGATAATGTTAACACGATTGATTGTTGTACTGGTATTGTTGGTATCACTTGCCGCCTGTGGCACTGATGACGGTGAGGTGGTTGAGAATACGCCCGTTGCTGAACAAGAAACCGCGACCGATGATGCTGATAGCGCTTCTGCCGATGATGCGAGCGACGAAGCAGGCGAGACCTTCTTGCTGACGCTCACCGGTGATGAGACGCTAACGTTCGATGATAACCCTTCCTTTGGTTGCGTGCGCGATCTAGCCGCCTTCCAGACCTTCACACAGTCGCCCAAGGTCGAGATTTACCTGCCATCTGATGTCGAACCAGGGACGTATGATCTGGCGGACTTCGACGCTAACCGCGAGCCGCTCTATGTCGAAGGGGCGGCGGTCGTCGCAGTCACCGGCGACGTGAGTGCGCGTGATGAAGACGGCGCGGTACGCGGTCGCTTCTACTTCCAGAATAGCACCGGCACGCTCACGCTTGAGGCAATCCCGACTGATCTTGACGAGCGTTTCATCGCGTCGGTCGATGGCACGCTGGAAGACCGCAACGGCAATACCGTCAACGTCACCATTGATATTGATGTCGTCAACGATAGCTCGACAACGCTGGATTGTCAGTACGGCGAATGAGCGCTATTCCACGCTTATCCTGAAGACCTACCCCTCGTCCTTTCTCATGTTTACTCGTGAGATTGGGCTGGGGGATGCGTGTCGTACCCGTTAAAATCGGAGCTTATGTAACCGCACGCGGACGACTCTCGTACAGCGATTAAGAACACTATTTATCAATAAGAGCGGGTGATCACTATGTGTGGTGCTGGACATCGACTATAATAGAGATTAGATTAATATAGATAACACTCAAGCTATTCTATTTCGGAGTCATCAGGTATGTCGAACTGGTGGGGAACACGCAAGGATGTGTCACCGCGCTTAGTCTGGGAAGTCGAAGCGATGCGGTCGAGTTTTGGCAATACGTTTGAATTGGTGGTGCCACCGTTTGGGGGCTTGCTTTACTGGCAGGGGACGATACAGGTCAACATGTCGATTCTGGATAATCCAGATCACACCCTGAAGATTGTCTACCCCAAGGAGTATCCCAATCGTCCTGCAGAAGCCTATTGCATCAAGCCCCGCATCTACAGCGAGAAGCACCAATACGAAGATGGACAACTGTGCTTGTTTAACCCGAAAGACGGCGAGCAATACGGTTGGAACCCAAGCAAATCAACGGCTGTGACAGTGGCGGGATGGGCTGTACAGTGGCTATATGCGTACTACACATGGCGGGCAACTGGTGATTGGCCCGGCATCGAAGAGCGCATCCGCCCTGATACCCCCCTGCCACGCCGCCGTCGGAGGTAACATAACTAATGGAGGACTTAGGGAGTCTGCTGAATGCAGAAGTCAGTCTCTTCTCACGCAGATTGAGAGGTCTTGCTATGATTTCACGGGGAATTGTCCCGAACTTAATCATTTCACAAAACGTAGTCGATCGCGTCTTCAAAGCCGCGCAGAGCTACATCGAAGACGAAACCGGAGAGACGATGGTCGGGCTGGTGGTTGATACCAACGAACCTGAGACGATGCCGACGCTCTACGTGTTGGATTGTATCGCGCCTGATGATACAGTGATTCGGCGCTCGCACATGTTTGAGCAGGGCGACGAACTCCAGCAGGATATTTTCTTCTGGTTGTTAGAAAACTGGAATGCCTATCAGGACATCGGGCGCGATATGTCCGGTAAAGTGATCAAAGACGAGTGGAAGGTCGATTTGAAGCATCTCGGCGACTGGCACAAGCAACCGGGCTTCATGATCCAGCCCAGCGGGGGCGACTGGCAAACGGCGCTCCGCATCATGGATGACGAAGAGAACGCCTTTGAATTTCTGCTCGTGCCGATTGTCACGCTCGGTCATCCCTCGGTGACCAGCGATAGCGGCTCGCAGGTCAATTACTTCACGCGGGATTTGGGCGATGGCACGAGCTTACGCATGGACTGGTGGTATATTCATCGCGATGTGCGCGTGTTCCAGCCAATCACGCCGAAGATTGTGCCAGCGCGTGAATTGCCCGATATCACGCCCTACCCGTGGCACATCCTCAAAGCCGATTTGCTGGACGAAGAACTGAACTTGCTGGAAGAAGACGGCAAATTCTTGATGTCGCCCAGCGCGATCTTCTGGGAATTGGATGGCGATTTGCCACTAGAGATTTGCTTCATCGTCGGGCGCACGGGCTCCAATCAAGTGTATTTAGTCGTCACAGATTGGGATTATCCTAACACCAAACCGCGCATTCGTCTGGCAGATTTCTCGCAGATTAACCCCTCGCAGTACATCGCCGATGTCTTCGCCGATTTGCTAGAGATTTCCGAAGAAGCGCCCGACCCCGAAAATTTCGAGTGGGATCCTGAATCGTCGTATATTGTCGATTACATTGCTCTCATCGAGCGCGAGATGGGCGTGCGCCCGGACAATGCGCCGATGCCGTGGGAACGCGATCAACTGGATGAAACGTCGATCGGCGTAGAGATTGAAACCGATGCCGACGACGAGACCGCAAACGCGCGCGCATCATCAGCAGATGCCAGCGCGGATCAAGCCGACGACGACGCGACCCAAACCGAAGTCGAAACAAATGAGGAAGAAACAACATGACGACATGGCAAAGAGTCGAACAGTGGCTAGGCTCTGATAATTTAAAACGCCTCGAAGAGAAGAAAGTCGGCGTGATTGGCTTAGGCTCTGGCGGTGGTTTCGTCGCGCTCAGCCTCGCCATGAGCGGGGTCGGGCATTTTGTGCTAGTCGATGATGATGAACTCGAAGCGGGCAACGTCGTGCGTCACGTCGCTGATAACCGTTACATCGGCTGGAACAAAGCGCGAGCCGTCGCGGATTTGATCCACCACCGCAACCCCAAGGCAAGCGTCGACGTGCGCGAAGGGCGCATTGAAGATCATATGGACGCGCTCGATGATCTCGATCTGGTGATTGTAGCGGTCGATGGCGAGCAGGTGAAGTACATCATCAACGAGACCTTGCTCCAACATCGCCTGACGGCGCTCTATGCGGGCGTATACGAACGCGGCGAAGGCGGCGATGTCGTCGTCATCCGCCCCTACGACGGCCCTTGCTATGCGTGCTGGTCGCAAGAACTGCGCGCCGGCTTGCAAGAACCCCTGCCGGGCGCGGATGGTCAGCTGGATTATGGCATGATCGGCAAGGAAGGGACGCTCGAAGCCGAGCCGGGCTTGTGGGTGCATGTGACTAAAGTCGCCAGTATCCAGACTGACATCGCGCTCAACGAGTTATTACACGGCACCGATGTCAGCGAGGCGATGCCGGGCAACACGGTCATCGTCGCCAATAGCAAGATGGAAATCATCGAGGAGATGGTCAACGATCCGCATACCGGCTTATGGGTCGATATCCCGCGTGATCCAGACTGCCTCGTCTGTGGCGATAAGCGCCGCCTCGCTGACGAAAACGACGAGTCAACCTCGCTCGATGATTTGATGGGCAGTGTCAGCATCGTCATCGAAGACGAGAGCGACGCGACCGACGCATAAACTCAGCGCATCGCTCTCACATGATGTCCAGCTGGGCTTCGGCGGCTTTGGCGGCATCGTTGGTCATGCCCAGCTTGGTAAAGAGCAACATCGCCTGTTGGAGTAAGCGCTGTGCGTCGCGCTTCTTGCCGCGCTTCGCCATGCTCTTCGCCTGTGCGAATTGCGTCTTGGCGACTTCACCCTCGGCTTTCACCTGTTTGAAGGCTTTAATCGCTGACTTGTAATACTGATCTGGTTCGTATGCAAACGCCTCGTCGGGGCTGTTGCTGGTTGCGGTCAGCACTTCGGCAAGGGCGCGATACGCGAAGCCCAAACGCAGGGGACGATCGAGCGTCTGTGCTAGATCATACGCGGTCTTGGCATGTTCCCACGCGGCGGTCAGTTCGCCCTCATGGATGTTGACCTGTGCGAGCGCGGCGTGTATCTCCGTCTGGTTATCGCGCCGATTCAGGTCTTCGCCACTGCGCGGGTCGGTATCTGTCCACGGCTGTTCGGAGACGTGCAGAGCTTTCTCCAGCGTCTCGCGTGCTTTCTCGATGCTGTTCAGCGTTAGCCACATTTGCCCCTCGTTCGAGAGCGCGGTCGTCTGCGTGCTGATGCTGTTCAGCTTCACGCCTTCTTCATACGCCCGATGAAAGTACAACCGCGCTCGCGTGTAATTCCCGCGTAGGCGATACGTCTCGCCAATGTTCAAATCGCACGAGACCACGCGCCGCATAACATTCGCGTTGACGAAGTGTGTGCGCGCCTCTTCAAAATGTGCCACGCTCTCATCAAATTGACTGCGATACCCGTGCATGATGCCCAGCGTATTCGCCAGCGCCCCCAGTTTGATCGGGTCGTTCTTGGCGGCGGCTTGCATGGCTTCCAGCTGTTTCAGGGCTTTTGCGAAGGATAAATCGCCATCCTGCCAAGCGTGATAAACAGCGTTCACCTGTTCCCGATATGCTTCGGGAATATCGGGCTGGTTAGTGGAAGAATTAGGGGTTTCTTCGTCCGGCATAAAATAACCCTGCTGTAAAGCTATTGAATGAGTCGATCATGACGACGGTTTTATATTTAGCATTATTTAAGCCAATAATAAGGTTCTTTCGTATCTTGCGTGGTCAAGCTCTTTTTGTCCCTTTTTTGAAAAAAGGGAACGCCAAAAACTTTTGCGTTTTTGAACGCAGAGTGTTCAAAATGAACAAGGTCAAGGAATGACAGTTCCTTGTGGGGGTGTGGAGACAAAGCCCCTGCAACAAAAACCACGCAAAATCTCAAAGAGCTAATAATAATCAGCGATCAAGCCTTCAATAAATGCTAGTATATTATACGTTTAACCTACTATCGTTGTGAAGACTCAACACAAGCACCGACGTGCAGACGCTCACCGCAGGTCGTCTGGCAACTGTTGGAGCATGGTCGCACGGCTCGCGATCAAGCGCACCTGTGTCTCGGTGGTGGTCGTGGCTGTGTAGAGCTTGGCATGGTCGGTGATGCTGGCGTAAGCGTTGGGATATTGCAGGATGGCGCGCCCGATTAAGCCGGCTTGCAACAAAAGCTGGATGCAATCGTCAGCGGGGGCGATGGCGAAGTCCGCGCCCGTCCACGTAATCGGGCAATCCATGTAGCCCACATCGGTGAAGAGCAGATAAAACGCGGGGGTATCGCTCGCCCCTTTGAACACGCGCAAATACAAGCGCGATACCCGACTGTGAAAATGATGCACCTGACAGCGATATTGATCGGGTCGGGTGATGTTGAAGATGTTCTGCTCGCCTGCCTCTGTCTTGACCATCGCGCTGAGTCCTCGTCTCGTCTGTTCGCTTGTCATCGCTCTTAACCATAGCAAAGCGTGCCCGCCGTTGCTAGCGCGTGTTGATCGCGGGGCGCGTCAGTTTTTAGTGGATCGCACCAATAGACATCGGTTGATTTTAGTGCTTTCCGCTAACTCAAGCCTGTGATTGGTCATCATTTACAATCAAATCGTGCCTTGTGTTCAGGTATTGTTAGAAATGGCTAGTTTTTACGACGGATTTTGTCATATTTTGACTAGAGTATTTCACTGGTGCGCTTTTTATACTCTATGCCTGTAACGAAACTTAGTGACTTTTCACCAAAAAGGAGCAAGCATGACATCGCTCATCCCACCTGAGTCAGCCTTAGAATCGCCCGAAGCCCTGTTGAAATGGGCAAAAGAGAACGAAGTGATCGAACTGGACGCGCGCTTCACCGATGTGCGCGGTATGGCACAACATTTCAGCATGCCGATTGACCTGATCGACGCTGACGATTTTGAAGAAGGGTTTGGTTTCGACGGATCGAGTATCCAGGGATTCCAGGACATCAACGAATCCGACATGATCCTCAAAGCCGACCTCAGCACCGCCTATATTGATCCCTTCTACAAGTATAAGACGCTGGCATTCAAGTGTGATATTTACGATCCCGTCTCTGGCGAAGCCTACGGCAACGACCCGCGCGGTGTGGCTCGCCGTGCCGAAGCCTACTTGAAAGAGAGTGGCATCGCGGATACCGCCTTCTTCGGGCCAGAAGCAGAATTCTTCCTCTTCGACAACGTGCAATATAGCGTCAGCAGTCACGAGAGTACCTACGTCGTTGACTCACGCGAGGGGCACTTCAACAGCAACAGCCCCAGCCCGCTGGTTGGCTACGTCAACCGCATGAAAGAGGGCTACTTCCCCCTGCCGCCTAACGATAGCATTCAGGACGTGCGCGCTGAGATGTCGCAAGTGCTGATGAACGTCGGCATTCCGGTCGAACTGCATCACCACGAGGTCGGCGGTGCGGCACAGGCAGAAATTGACATCCGCTTCGACACTTTGCTGAAAATGGCGGATAAGGTCATCGACTTCAAGTACGTCGTCAAGAACGTTGCCCGTCGCAATGACCTGTGGGCGACCTTCATGCCGAAGCCGCTCTTCACGGAAAATGGGTCGGGGATGCACGTTCACCAATCCTTGTGGAAAGACGGCGCGCCGCTCTTCGGGGGCGATCAATACGCGGACTTA
This sequence comes from Anaerolineae bacterium, assembly GCA_034437755.1. Lineage (GTDB taxonomy): Bacteria > Chloroflexota > Anaerolineae > Aggregatilineales > Phototrophicaceae > JAUZRW01. Next base: position 10,989 of record DAOTTV010000083.1, read on the forward strand.
AGCCAAACAGCGCTCTATTACATCGGTGGTCTGTTACGGCATGCGCCGGCGCTGATCGCCTTCACCAACCCGACTACCAACAGCTTCCGCCGTCTAGTGCCGGGCTACGAAGCACCCGTCAACCTGATTTATAGTGCGCGCAATCGCTCGGCGGCGATCCGCATCCCGATGTATAGCAGTAACCCCAAGGCGAAGCGCGTCGAAACCCGCTTCCCCGATCCGACGGCGAACCCCTATCTGGCATTCTCGGCGCTGGTCATGGCTGGTCTCGACGGCATCAAGAACGAGATTGACCCCGGCGACCCCGCCAGCACCGACCTATACGAAGGGCTGGAAGAAACACCGCTCGTACCGGGTAACCTGCACGCCGCGCTGGAAGCGCTGGAAGCCGATTATGAATTCCTGCTGGAAGGCGGCGTGTTCACTGAGGATTACATCAAGACCTACATCGACTACAAGCGCGTCCACGATGCTGATGCAGTCGCAATGCGCCCGCACCCGCACGAATTCAACTTGTACTTCGACGTATAAGACCGGCGCGTGATCGCCATCACGCCCCCATTTTCCCCCATTCAGACGACGCGGCTCACCGCAAAGGTGAGCCGCGTGCGTTGGCGGCGACCTAGCGCACTGTGATTGTGCAGGCTTCCTGCTCGAAGGGATTCTCAGTGCCCGGGCCGAAGTTCTCCGACCCGTCGAAAATCGCTCGATCCCACGTCACCACATAAGTGATCTCATACGTGCCAGCTTCCAGCGGTTGCCGATAGGGCACGTACCAGTAGGCGATGAACTGCCCGCCCAGCGGTTCAATCGGGCGGATGTACTCGTCGCGCACTTCGACCGCTTCGCCGTTGATCTGTAAATCGAAGCTCGCCGCGTCAATGTGATCCTGTATCTGCTCCTCAGTGCTGGCAATCCAGCCCCACCAGATATTGATGTAATCGCCTTCGCGCAGGTTGCCCGGCGCGGGGATGTTATAGCGCGGACGATCGCAGAAGGCGAACACGTCGCGCTTGTCGATCGTCTCCGGATCGCGGGTGGGGGTCAGCGTGGGGGGGATAGCCGTCGGCGGTGCGTCGCCGTTGGCGGTTGCCTCGGGTGCCAGCGTGACCACTCGTTCGTCGTCGTCCGGCTCTGGCGTGGTGAACCCGCCGGCAAGCGCGGTCGCTGTCTGGTAGATGCTGTCGTTGTCGATCACCGGCACGCCCCCGATGATGCCTTCGCCCTCGTCCTCAGCATCGCTGATGGCGGTCGCGTCGCTCGTCGCTTCGGGGGTGCCTGTCCGCACCTGATCGGGTGGGGTCGGCGTGACGGTGCCGCCGCCGATGATCGCGGTCGGCAAGGGCGTGCCGAGGAAGAGCGCGGTCAAATCGGGCGAGGGTGTCGCGGACGGAATCGGGGTCGGGCTGGGCTGGATGAAAATCAAGGTGTTGAAAATCCAGCCTTCGCGCCCGTCCTCCAGTCGGATATTGATCCAGTCGCCGTTGCTACTCTGCCCGATGACCTGCACGCCCGTCCCCGGCACGAGCGAGGTGATGAGTTCGCCATTGCGGTCGGGTGCTTCGCGCACGTTAACCCGCGCCGCACTCGACTGGATGATGCCCGATATGGTCGGCGTGAGCGTCGGCGTGAGCGTGTTCGTCGCGGTCGGCGGGATGGTGGTCAGCGTCGGCGTCGGCGTGAACGTCGGGAAGGGCGTGCGCGTCGGCACGGGCGTAGACGTGCTTCGCGGTGTATTGCTGACAATCGGTTGGAGCGTCGCCGTCGGTGCTTGCGTGATGATCGGCTCATCGGATTCGGTCGCACAAGCGGTGAGGACAACGCTGAAGATCACAAAAAGAATTAGGGTTCGTGTCATAAGGTCTATTGTATTCACATATGGATCATTAGGGTGTCGTATATCTACTCATATCGTGCTGTATTGTAGCCTGTGCTGCCGATTTCAACAGCGTGAAACGGTTAGCGTTTGGTAATCGCCTTAATCCTATAGCGATTCTGGAACAACGCAAGCGAGAATTTGCCAGTCTAGCAACCGAATGCGGGTTAAGGGTCTTGCTACAGCGCCCCCGTCTTTGGCAGAATGGCATTACTCAGCCCTCACCCTAAATCCCTCTGCGCTTGTCTCTGGGGGATGAGGGCTAAAACACCGCCCACGCTATCATGTGGGAAGACCTAACGAAAGGACACACACATGACATACATCTACCATATGGCCCACCGCGACGCATGGCAGGCGGCGCGTGCCGATGGCGCGTACAGCCCGCCCTCGCTTGCCGATGAAGGCTTCATCCATCTCTCAACGCGCGATCAGATTGTGCGCGTCGCCAACGCGATCTATACCGGCACGACCGGCTTAATCCTGCTCTGTGTCGATCCCGATCAACTGACCGCCGAACTCAAGTGGGAAGCGCCCATCCACCCCAACCCGGATGACCCCGTCCCGACCGACGACGCGGAGCTATTCCCGCACTTATACGGCACGCTCAACGTCGATGCAGTAGACGCAGTCGTCGCCTTCCCGCCAATGGCTGACGGGCACTTCACCCTGCCGCCCGATCTGCCCTGATTGCACAGAATCGCCCGTGTCGTGTATGATAAAATTGCTAATCATACCGGCGATGATCTGTGCATCGCCTACCCGTTGAAGTGTGAGGATACTTATCATGCACAAGCGCAAGCGCAACCCCCGTGCGCGTTGGCTACAGCTGGTTAGCGGTTTGATCTTGATCGCGCTCACTGTCGCCATCGCGACCCTGAACCGCCTCGCCCCCGCGCACCCCTACGCTCACGAAGGACTCGTGATCTATCCCTATCTACAATACGGCATCGTCGTCGGACTCATCGGCTTTATCATCGTCTGTGCGCTGGTCTTGCCGCTGACGATGCGCTCCGCCAATTACCTGACGGTAGTCGGCGTGGTGATGGGTGCATCGCTTTTCATCAGCAGTCTGCATCTGTATCTCGCGCCGACCTTCACACATGGCGATCATCTCGTGTATGCGGGCACGCGTTATCACGTCGGTGTCAGCGCGACTCCCGATCCTGTCGAAGCCTATTATCATCTCACCTATGCGCTCTATAGCTGTGATGCGTGGGGCGTGTTCTGTCAGGCGACGCACGTCAGCGCGACGACGCGCCTCGCGTGGCATCTGCCTGTCCCGCATTATGACCTGAGCGCAGACGATGACGGGCTACACCTCACGATCACGTCTGATGGCATCGTGAGGCACGATCGCATCCCGCTTGATTAATCGTTGCCGCTCTCGATCATGCTGGTGGACGTGGGGCGAGCGCGGGCAATGCGCCATTGGTCGATCATATCCCAGAGCGCGACCGTCGCGCAGGACAGCGCGTGGAGCAGGAGATAGGGCGTGAGGGCGGGTTCGTGCTGGCTCGCCAACCACGCCCCCCATAGGGCGTAGCCCATCAGCGCCAGCTCTTGCAATAGCACTGCGTCGATACCGAGCGCGTATTTGCTCCCCTGCCAGCGATCGACAAATTTGGGCGTGCGCCGGAACTCGCCACCGCTTCGCCATAAGCCGCGTACCACCGCCCGACTGTTGCTCCAGATCAAACCGGTGCCGATCAGCAAGAGCGCCGGAAATGCCAGCAAACGCGCCCCCCAGTTGCCGCCTTGCGCCCGTTGGCTGATGACGTACAGCAGGGGCGGGATCAAGCCGATGATTCCCAGCGGGGCAAGCGGGAGACTGTGCAGGGCATCCATCAGCAGAAGCGGCGGAGTCAGCAGGAGAAGCAGGAGCATCAGCACATGCGGCACGTACTGCGCGAGGTGCTGGCTCGCCATCACTTTCGCCAGCAAGCCCCAGTCTGATTGCCACACGCGCCCGATCAAGCGGCGCAGATTCTGCGAGCTACCCTGTGCCCAGCGTGCCTGCTGTTGCCGATACGCGGCGAGTTGTGGCGGCAGTTCGCCAGCGACCACGATCTGTGGCAGATAGAGCGAGCGCCACCCGCGCAATTGCGCCCGCATGCTGAGATCGAGGTCTTCAGTCAACGTCGCGTGTGACCACCCGCCCGCGTCGTCGATTGCCTGCCTGCGCCATACGCCGCCCGTCCCGTTGAAAGGCACAGGATACCCCCCGTGATAGCGTCCCGCTTGCTCGATGATAAAATGCGTGTCGATTGATAGCACTTGCGCCCGCGTCAACCAATTATCCGTCGGGTTCAGGTGACCCCAGCGCGTTTGCACCACACACAAGCGCGCATCAGCTTGTAAGTGCGGGATCGTCCGCTGTAAGAAATCGGGCGGCGGGATGAAATCCGCGTCGAAAATCGCGATGTACTGGCTCGTCGTGCGCGCCACCCCGTAGGCGAGCGCCCCCGCCTTGTAGCCCGTTCGCGTTGGGCGGCGCAGGTGGTCAATCTGCAAGTGCGGATACTGCCGTATACGCGCTCGTAAGACGTGCGTCGTGATGTCGGTGCTGTCGTCCAATAGCTGGATGTGCAACTTGGCGGGCGGATAATCGAAGCGGGCAACTGCGTCCAGCAAGCGCACCGCGACGTGTTGCTCGTTGTAGATTGGCAATTGCACGGTCACTGTCGGTCGGGTATCGCTAGCCGGAGGCGCTTGTGTATGCGTGCGCCCACGCCAATATTGCCACAGGAGCAGGCCGTGTCCACAGGTATAGAGGGCGAGCAGGCTCGCGCTGAGGATATAGAGTGATGTGAATAGTGTCGTTATCATGACGGCGCATTCTATCGAAGGGTGTGATGCTTGTCAGGGGTCATTGTGCTATGTCGAGCGGGATCGGCTTCCCGCTCGATCATCATCTGAGTGCGATCAGTACCCGCGACTCGACCGGCTCTGGGCATCCATCGCCGCCACTGCCGCCATCGCCACGATGTCTTCGACATCATCGCCCGCCTGCAAAACGTGAATCGGCGCGCCAACCCCCAGCAGAATCGGCCCGATAGCGGTGGCTTCGGTCAAGCGTGAGAGCAACTTATAAGCGATGTTCGCCGCGCCCAGATTGGGGAATACCAGCACGTTGGCGTTCTTCACTTTGCTGAACGGGTAGCGTTCTTCGATGATGCTCTCGACAACGGCGGTATCGGCTTGCATCTCACCATCGACCACAATATCAGGACGATGCTCGCGGATTTTCTCGACAGCATCGGCGACTTTCTGCGTGACGGGATGGCGCGTCGCGCCGAAGTTCGAGAAGGAGAGCATCGCTACGCGCGGGTCAATGCCGATCGTCTGCGCGAAGTCGTTGGCGAGGATCGCAATCTCAGCGAGTGTCTCGGCAGTCGGGTCAATGTTGACGGTCGTATCCGTGAACAGATACACGTCATCTTTGATGATCATCAGGTACAAGCCACACACGATCGACGCTTCTGTGCGCGTGCCGAATAACTCCAGCGCCGGACGCAACACGTCGGAATACTCATGCGTGATGCCGCTCACCAGCGCGTCGGCATGGTGCATTTTGACCATCATCGGGCCGAAGTAATTACGACTGCGAATCAGCGATTGCGCTTTGTCCATCGTGATGCCCTTACGGTGGCGCAGGTCGAATAACTCCTCGACGTAGGTGCTAATCATCGCGGACTTGTTGTGATCGATAATTTCAGGGTCGAAGCGTAAGCCGAGACTGTCGATCGTCTGGCGAATGTGCGCTTCGTCCCCCAGCAAAATCGGCTCGGCAATGCCTTCATCCTTGACCCGCACCGCCGCCCGTATCACTTTGGCTTCGCGCCCCTCAGCAAAGACGATGCGCTTCTTCTGTCCCAATCGCGCCCTGTTGATGATGTAATTGCGGATCATCTGCCCGCGCCCCTGACGGGCGATCAAGCGCTGGCGATACTCCTTAAGGCTGATCTTGCGCCGGGCGACCCCGCTTTGCATGGCGGCCTCGGCAACGGCGGGCGCGATGTAGAGCATCACGCGCGGGTCGAGCGGTTTGGGGATCAGATAATCGCGCCCAAACTTGAGCGCCGTCAGACCATAGGCAGATAGCACGCTATCAGGCACATCGGCTTTCGTCAACTTAGCGAGTGCGTGCGCCGCCGCTAGTTTCATCTCCTCGTTGATGCGCTCGGCATAGACATCTAACGCGCCGCGAAAGATGAACGGGAAGCCCAGCACATTGTTAACCTGATTGGGGTAGTCACTGCGTCCGGTGCCGATGATCGCATCCGGTCGTACCCGTTGTGTTTCTTCGGGCATCACTTCTGGCACGGGATTCGCCATCATCAGGATAATCGGATCGGGCTTCATGCCTTTGAGCCACTCGGCTTTGATCGCACCGGCGGCGGATAAGCCCAGCACCATATCGGCCCCTTTGAGCGCGTCTTCAATCGTGCGTACTTTGCGGCGGGTGGCGAATGCGCCCTTGTATTCATCCATCTCGACTTCGCGCCCGTCGTAGATCACGCCGTGAATATCCGCCATCACGATGTTCTCGCGCTTGACCCCCAGCGTCACGTAAAAATTCGCGGTGGCAACGCCGGCGGCACCCGCGCCCACAATCACAATTTGCAGGTCGTTGAGCGTGCGTCCGGTGATCTCACAGGCGTTGATTAATGCCGCGCCCGTGATGATTGCCGTGCCGTGTTGATCGTCATGAAAGACGGGAATATCGAGTTCATCCTGCAAGCGACGCTCGATCTCGAAACACTCCGGCGCTTTGATATCTTCCAGATTGATACCGCCGAAGGTCGGCGCGATCGCCCGCACCGTGTTGATGATTTCCTCGGGCGTGGTCGCGTCGATTTCAATATCGAACACGTCAATATCCGCAAAGCGCTTGAACAGCACACCTTTGCCCTCCATCACGGGTTTACTCGGCTCGGCACCCAGATGACCCAGCCCCAGAATCGCACTACCATTGCTAATCACCGCGATCAGATTAGCTTTTGCCGTCAATTGATAAATGCTGAGCGGGTCTTTGTCGATCTCGCGCACTGCCTCGGCAACGCCGGGCGAATACGCTAGCGATAAATCACGCTGGGTGTTCACAGCTTTGGTCGGGACGACCTCGATCTTGCCAGGACGACCCTGCATGTGATAATCCAGCGCATCTTGCCGTGTGATCGATGCCATAATGCTCTTATCTCCTGTGTGGGTGTGTATGCGTACCTGCTATTAAAACACAGGTGATCCCCGCTAGTTATGTAATATTCCATGAGAACTCTGAGAGAAATTCGCGCATGATCGTGCCACGCCCTGTCGGTGACCGTGTTACAGTAAATACGGTGGGAACACACCCCCGACAACAGATCAACAAGCCATGAGGATAACATCGTGAAACAGTCGATAGGTCGTAGTGTGTTGAAGCTCTTGAAGTGGTCGATCATCGGTGATATTCCGACGATCGACAAAGCCGTTTTGCCGATTGCCCCGCACACATCCGAGCGCGATTGGCTCTACCTGCTGATGGCGGGGTGGGCGATCGGGCGCGGCTTTCGCTATATGGTGCGCGATGATGTCTGGGCGAGTTATCGCCGCCTCGTCCTGCAACCGACGGGCGCGTTCCCGCTTAACCCGTCCGAGAGCATGGTCGAAACCAGCGTGCGCTACCTGACCACCGCCGACGAGATGCTTCTCGCGATCTCGCCCGAGGGCGCATTGCGGCGCATGGATGCCTGGCGTACGGGCTTCTATTACATCGCACACCGCGCCGATGTGCCACTGGTGCCGATCGGCTTAGATTATGCGCGGCAAGCGGTCGTCATCGGGAGGGCTCTGCGTCCCAGCGGCGACATTCACGCCGATGTCGCCCAGCTAGCCAGCTTCTACACGGATATACAGGGGCGGCACCCCGAGCAAGTCGGGCCGGTGCGCGTCGATACCCCCTGAGCATATCGGCTCATTTGGTGATCGGCGTTTCCGTCCCTAAGATGAACACAGATGAATAAATTGAAGTCCCTCTCCTAGCCACATCGTGGCAGGCGGGAGAGGAATTTAGGGTGAGGGCTGATGTCTCGCCCCCATGGAGAAAGGGCGGGGTATAATAGGGGCGGGTTAGCTCAAATAATCGCGCAGGCTGTGTGCTAAACGTGGATGTCGCAGGCGGCGCAGGGCTTCCTTCTCCAGCTGGCGAATGCGCTCGCGGCTTAGCCCGAATTTGTTGGCGATCTCTTCGAGCGTGTGTGGCTCGCCACCGCCTAAGCCGAAGCGTAAGCGCAGAATGTGGCTCTGGCGTGGGGTCAGCTCGCTCAACACTTCTTCAATGGTCTCCTGTAAGAGATTCTGCGTCGCGGTATCGACCGGACTGGGGCTATCTTGATCTTCGATGAAGTCGCCAAATTCGCTATCGCCATCTTCGCCGATCGGTTTTTCCAGCGCGATCGCGTGTTGGCTGGCATCCATCATCGCGCGCACCGTATCCAGCGATAAGCCCATCTCATCGGCGATTTCTTCCGGTGTCGGGCGGCGACCGAAGGATTGTTCTAGCGTCTGCGCGACACGGTACATCTGGCGGATGCGTTCGGTCATGTGGAGGGGGATGCGAATTGTGCGCGTTTTCTGGGCGAGGGCGCGGGTGATTGCTTGTCGAATCCACCATGTGGCATAAGTGCTGAAGCGATTGCCACGCCGATAATCGTATTTATCGACGGCGCGCATCAAGCCGATGTTGCCCTCTTGGATCAAATCCGGGAAGGGCAGCCCTTGCCCCATGTACCGCTTGGCGATGCTCACGACGAGGCGCGTGTTCGCCCGTCCGAGATGCTCGCGTGCCGCTTGCCCGTCCAAAATCAAGCGTTGCATTTGTAAGAACCATTTTTCACTTTTTTGGGCAACATCCGGGCGGTTGAGGCGTTCTTGGGCTTTGCATCCGCGTTCAATACGTTTTGCGAGGTCGATTTCATCATCGGCAGTGAGGAGTGCTTCTTGTGCCATCTGACGGAAGTACAAGCCAACGGGGTCATCGGAGGAGATGGAGCTAATATCGGCAACCGTCGGGTCTTTGACGCTTTCGCCCGTGTCGCTTAACCCCGTTTCGTATTGCTGATCTTCGGAGTTATCGTCTCCTTCGCCCTCGCGCTGTAGCTCGATCCCTAGCTCATCAAGCTCGAACAACAGGTTTTCCATCGAAGTCAGGTCGTCCCCTTCTTCTTCAAGCACCTCCATTACGTCAGTAAAGGTAATATAGCCACGTTGGTCTGCACGAAGCAATAATTCCTGTATCACAGTTGTTTTCCCCTTGGCTGTTTGTAAACCTATATTTACTTGCCTTACCTTGCGATGGCTCACAAAGTGAATGTGAAAAAACATTACTTTATACTTATATCACACCTTGTTCATCGTAAGGCATAGACGGATTCACTGTCAACAAGCAATCTATACAATCTATGCAGTGAGCCTGCACAAAAATCCCCCGAAAAGACGGCACATCAGCCAAACTGAATACAACTGAACAGCGGCATGATTCCAGCCGAATAGCTGATGATAGAAGCGCTTGATGACAATCACGGCATATCTATCCTAGCACAAACCCAAAACAATTTTAAATTAATTCACGATAAGTAAGGATCATATGTCGCGATGATTGCCCCTGTATCAATCCTGTAATCAGTATAGCAGAATTCTAATCTTATGTGGGAGTTTTTTAAGCGAAATTTGTGCTTTTGGGCGCACAGACGCACAAGATATGTTAGACTATGTAATAATTTCTTAAGCAGACTGTATAAAAGCGTTATAAAATGGTTTTTATAAGCTGACGAAATTGCATAGTGATGTATCTATCGTTTAAGATATGACCATTGGATATAGTATAAGGATAAGGGTTAATGTCCACTCGTCGCTTTACCGATGATTTACCTGACCCCGTATCAGACCTAACCGAAGACGCGCGCCCGCCGCAACCGCTTGACCCGCGCCAGCGACCCGCACAGCGCCAGCAAGCATCGCGCCAACCGCGTGGTGAAAAAAAACGCAACAGCGCCCACGACCGAAGCAACGCTCACTTGCCGCGCACGCTCTCGCAGGTGATTGTCGAAGCGGATGATAAGATCATGCAAGGTGATCTGGTGGATTACGTCCCGATTCCTACCGGTTTCGACCCGCTCGATGGCTTGATTGGCGGCGGCTTGCGTAAAACAGAATTGACGCTACTCGGCGGCGCGCAGGGCATCGGCAAGACGATCGCCACCCTGCAAATTGCGCGTAACATCGCCATGCGTCCCGATCAATACGCCTTCTATCTCTCCTATGAGCATACCGAAGCCCACCTGATGCACCGCCTGCTGTGCATGGAGAGCATCAACCCGCCCGAAATTGATCTGGTCAACGGCTTGCGCCTGCGCGATATGTACCAGATTATCGTCTCACAACGGGCAAAGAAGTTCATGGGGCGCGGCAATAATGCCGGTTCGCTACAGGCCATCCTCAAAGATCATCCCAAGACCGCGCCGGCACTGGGGCGCATGTTGCGCTATAGCGATCGTCTCATCCTCTTAAAAGCCAGCCCAGCTGTGACCAACCTGCGCGCCATCCGTGAGATGGTCGCCCGCCTGAGCGATGCCACCGGCGGCAACGTAACCGTCTTTGTCGATTATTTGCAGAAGATCGCCGTACATCCCGAACGCCCGCGCGACGAAAACGACAAAGTCACGATTATCGTTGAAGGCTTAAAGGACATCGCGATGACGCTCGATGTACCCGTCTTTTCGATCGTCGCGGCAGACCGCGAAGGCTTGAAGAGCAAGCGCATCCACCTCTATCACCTGCGTGGCAGTAGTGCGCTCGACTACGAGTCGGACATCGCGCTGATTATGAACAACAAATATCAAATCCTGGCGAAAGATCACGTCGCGTTCAACCCCTATAACGCCAAGCAATATCGTAACTGGGTGGTCTTCACCGTCGAGAAGAATCGTGCTGGACGGGCGATGATGGACATCGAGTTCGAAATCCACGCTAGCAACTTCAGCTTCAATCCTCGCGGGCAAAAAGTCCAACAACAATTGATTGATGACAAAATCATCGAATCCTGATCGTCACAGCATCACAGGGGGCATAAGGTACTATGCCTCTTTTTTGCATCTTATGGCTTATGCGCTGATATTATTGGGTATAATAGCGTTATCGTAATAATCAGAAACAGTATGCTAGGTGAGCGATAACGATGGCGATTGATATATGGTGGGATGAGCTTGATGCGACGGTGATTCGGGCGCGGTTTAGCGCGAACTGGACGTGGGACGATTATCGCCAGTCCAACGCTGAAGTGTTGCGGATGGCGCACAGGCGAATTACGGGCGAACCGTCCGCCCAATTTCCAGCTGATTATCGTCGTCTGCGATGATAAGTTCGTGCAGATGATGGTCAACCTCTGGAATAAGTTATTCGATCCTGCGCTAATGCCATCGCTCACCAGCCCGACCTTGCAAGTGGCATACGACATGCTCTATCGCCTGCGCCAAGAATCGGATTATTAAGCCTCTCGTCAAGGGCGCGAAGATCGCCTATGATGGCAGGCGTTGTCAGCAGATATGAGCGATTGCGAGGGGCTATGCGACAGACGTTTAAGCAATGGGGCTGGATGCTACCGGTACTGATACTCTGCATCGGCATGAGCGCGACACATCTCAACGATGATGCGATCTGGTTCGATGAGTGGATCACGTATTTCATCAGCGGTACGGGCGCGTTCGATGCACCACAGGTCAGCGGCACATCCTGCGCCCCAATCGATGACCTTGCCGAGTTCGCGGGGGTTATCTGCCTCGCCGCCATCGACAACAGCTGGCCGCCGGCGTTCTTCATCCTACTCTACGGCTGGGATTATCTCTCCGGCGGCGTGACCTTCACTGATCGCGTGTTGGCGCTGTTGCTGGCTCTGCTGGCTGTGAGTGCGCTCTATCGGCTCGGCAAACGACTGGTCTCGGCAGAGGTGGGCGTGATGAGCGCGCTCTTGCTGGCGACGAGTGCCTTCTTCGTATTTTACGCGCATGAGGTGCGCGGTTATACGCTCTACGTGCTGGCGACTGTCCTCAGTGCCTATTGTTACTGGCTTCTGCTGGATGATCGTTATCATCAACAGCGGGCGGTGCGCTGGGCATTCGGGCTGAGTGTGGCGCTGGCGCTTTACTCGCACTATATCGCGGCGGCGGGTGTGCTGGGGATTGCTATCTATCACTTGTTATTCCAGCGATCGGATGCGCTCATCAAGCGCGGCGAACAGGCTGAAAACGACCCGCAGTATCAGAAATGGCTGATCACGCTCAAAGTTTGGTTCAACGGGTGCTTGCTCTATGCGCCGTGGGGGGCTGTGCTGATTATCTCCTTCATCAACGAGAGCATCACCCAGCGCAGTGTCGATACGCTCACGCTCTTGCAGGGCATGGTCTACGGCTTCAGCAATGATTTATGGTGGCTGGCGTTGCCCTTGATCGCGCTGGCATTGTCACGCTGGCAGACGGACGCGGTGCGCTTCATCAGTATCTGGGGCGCGATCATTCTTGGCGTGTCGGTCGTCGGCAATCTCTTTGCTGATTTTCTGTTTCATCCGCGCCACATCATCGGTATGTTACCGGCATTCGCGCTGATGGTGGCGATTGGCATCCATCGGCTTGCACCGTCCCGTCGTGGCTTGCGCTGGGTGATTGCCGGTATCTGGGTCGGGGCGGGGATCGCATCTAGCGCAACGCCCGCATTCATCAATCAGATACCGCGCCACGTTAGCACTGTATCCACCCCCGCTATGCAGACCATCACCGACACGGGCGCACAATGCTTGCGCGCTGATGACCTGATGATCGTCAGTGTAGACGCGCCGCGTGATGAGTGGATACACGATCAACCGCTGGATTACTATCTGGGAGCGGGCGCGTATGATCTGGTGCAACTGGGGACGCTGGTGACTGATGCCAGCACCAATCCTAGCATTTTCCTGCCGGCTGATCTGCGCGGCGCACCCTATGCTGAGCGTGTCGATGCCGTCAGCGCCGATGTTGAAACAGTGTGGGTGCTGTCGCTGGTGGATCTGCCCGTTGCGCGTGATCTCTTACATCTCGATCGCTTGCTCGGGCAGGCAGGCTTCGCGTCCTGTGGCACGATGATCGATAGTGGCGGCGTGATCGGCACTGCCTATAGTCGTGGCACATGCGATGTGAGTTGTGCTGAGTAGGACGCTGATTTTTGCGCCATTTTAAACGTTTGCGGTGCGGGGATGTGTTACAATGCAATTGCACGTCATAGAAAGGGCATGCTTTCAATGTTCAAAAAGATGGCTGGCTTGTCGAATAAGACAGGCATCAAAAGTGGCGAATACGACGTATCGCACGAAGTTTATGTGGAGCCGGCTTGGCACATTAACTGGAGCAAGATGAAAATCGGCAAACAGAACGAAGATGCCGGTTCATCCACAGCAACCGGCGATAGCAAGCGTTTCGGCATTTTTTGACCGAACACGCATTATGACGAATGGGACGACTGCTAGATAGCGCGTCCCGTTTGTTGTTTGCTACGACCACCTAACTACTCAGGTATAGCCTTGTTGCCCGAGCAGGGGATGTCACCCCTGTACCCTTTACGCATCGCTTGCGAGATGATCGCATGAATCAAAACAGGGAGAGCGAGCGCCCTCCCCGTTCGGAATGTGGTCAACAATCGGCTTTAGTTGTCGCTGTTCCCACTGTTGTCGTTGGTGTCACTGTTACTGCTGGATGGCAGTTGTGGCACTGTCGGTGCTTCAAAGTCGTCGCCGCCGACATCCTGGAAGGTGCTTGCATCAAACAGGAAGGGCGTGTTGGACGGAATGATCGAGACTTCGACGTTGTCTGTCAAATTCTGGATGTATTCGTATTGTAAAAGATTGGGGTTGGCGGCAATCTGCTCGCTGACCAAACGCAGAGCATCGGCTTCTGCTGCGGCACGCAGGCGGATCACATCGGCTTCTGCTTCAGCGTTGATGCGTTGTGCTTCTGCACTACCGCGTGCTTCTTCGATTGTGGCATTCGCACGACCTTCAGCCTCGGTCTGCACACGCAGTGCCTCAATTTCAGCACGGTCGCGGCGCAGTTCCTCAACCTGACGATCTTCAATCGCATTGATGAAGGATTCTGAGAAGTTGATAGAGCGTAACAGCACATCAATCACTGTGAAACCTTCATCATCGAGAGCTTCAGTTAAGCGGTTTTGAATAGAGGCTTGAACTTCAGTACGTTCAGCACCGAAGATTTGCTCGGCTTCGACAGATGCAACCACATCGCGTACAATCGAGCGCGTTTGCGGACGAATCAAGCCTTCAATGTACCCTTGATCGACATCTGACCAGTTCCGGTGGACATCTTCCACGTCATCCGGCGCAATCGTGAAGATCAAGGTCACATCAACGAAAACTTCTTGCCCGTCGATCGAGCGTGCTTCAATTGCATCATCGTTAGCCCGCACGCCCTCACCAGAAGTACTACTCATGGTATATTCTTGGCGGCTGACACGGTAGACAAACGCTTCATTGACGACTGGCACAATAACATGAATACCCGGTTCGAGCGGTTCTTCGCTCAGGGTACCCGTGATATTGTTGAAGACTACAGCGCGTTCTGTCGGGCCGACTTGCAAGATGCCCTCGGAAACGAACAAAAAGATAATACCGCCGATAATGCCGACTGCCGCCAGCACAATACCGCCACGCGCCGCTTGCCCACGTGTCGCGTTGACCACGACCAGCGCAATCCCCGCGAAACCCACGAGGAACAGCGCGAACGCGAGCAGTTGAGTTATACCATCGATACCCATTAGGTTGTGTTCTCCTTATAGCAATAACAAACTATCTATGTGGCAATTACAATGATTATATCATGCTCGTTGCACTCTGTGACCCATAATCCCCCATTCTTCGGGGTTGTACTGTGGGCTTCTAATGAAAAACACATATCAAACGTCAGTCTAAACGATGGAACAAAGCGCCCACGATTGACGTTACAGCTAATAGAGACTGATATTCATACACATCAACGAGGAGAAACACCCGCTATGAAACGACTATTTGCGCTACTGATCGGGTTGCTATTGGCAATGCACTCGCGCAGGATGCCGCCCCGCCCCTGCCGCTTGCACGCGCAATCTCGTGCCGGTCGAGCGCACCCTGACGGTAGCGAGCCTGCCGGTGATCGTCAACGGCGCGATGCACACATTAAACGTAGATGAGAATAAGCGCGATCAAGATACAGATGGGAACACATCACAGGTGGACATCGTTATAGAGAATGTGACGGTCAACGTGCTGGAATCAGCGCCGCCACGGGTTGATTTCTAACCCACAGCACACACGTCTATACCAACGATTGCTATGAGCAAACGACTCACAATAAGGAGTAAGACATCATCATGCGTAAATTCATCGCCATTGCTAGCCTCGCCATGCTCGCGCTCGTCGGATCACTTGCATTCGTCGGCGCACAGGATGACGACACATCAACCAGTTCCGCCGCCAACCAACCCGACCGCGATAGCGTCGCCGTGACGATCTACAATCAGGGGACGGCGCTGGTACAAGACCGCCGAACCTTCACGCTGGAGACGGGCAACAACCTGATTAACTTCACCGATGTTGCCAGCAGTATCGACCCGACATCGGTCAGCTTCACGTCGCTCACCGATCCTGATGGCACGACCGTGCTTGAGCAGAATTACGTCTACGATCTCGTCGGGACAGATGCCTTGCTCCGGCGCTACATCGACGAGACGATTCGCGTCACGGCTGAAGATGGCACGATCTACGAAGGTGCGTTGCTCGCTGGACGGGGCGGTGACATCATCCTCGAAAGTGCTGATGGATCCGTCGTGGTCGTCAGCATCGAGAACGCGCGCGACGTGCGCTTTCCGGAGTTGCCAGAGGGCTTGATTACCCGCCCGACCTTGCGCTGGTTGGTCAATAGCGCCGCCGGTGGCGATAATCAAGTTGAACTGCGCTATCTGACGGGCGGCATCAACTGGACAGCCGATTATAATGTCTTGCTCGCCAACACCGACGACGCGCTCGACATCAACGGGTGGGTGACGCTGAACAACACCAGCGGCACCGCTTACACTGACGCACAGGTGAAGCTGGTGGCGGGGGATGTCAATCGTGCCACGCAACCCCAGCAGAGCGCCTTTGCTGAAGCCGAAATGGTGGCGATGGCTGATGCCCGCGGCGCAGGCGCGACCCAGCGCGAGTTCTTCGAGTATCAGCTGTACGAACTCAATCGCCTCGTGACGGTCGGCAATAATGAGACCAAACAGGTCGAGTTCGTCAGCGCGCCGAACGTTGCCGCGCTGACCTTCTTCGTCTACGATGGTAGCCCGCAGTTCTTCGGCTATGGCGGTTTCAACGTGCAGCCGTCCTACGGACAAACCGGCGTGACCGATGTCCAGAACTTCTTAGAGTTTGATACCAGCGAGGAGAGCGGGCTAGGCGAAGATTTACCCGCTGGACGCATCCGTGTGTATCAAGAAGATGTCGATGGGGCGGCATTGCTGATCGGTGAGAATCGCATCGACCACACGCCCGAAGGCGAGAGCGTGCAGATTTTCCTCGGTAACGCTTTCGATCTAGTTGGCGAACGCACGCAGACGGGCTTCAACATGATTTCGAGCAACGTTGTCGAGGAGACCTTCCGCATCGAGCTTCGCAATCGCAAAGACGATGAGACGGTCACCGTGCGCGTGCCGGAACGCATGACACGGTCGAGCAATTGGGAGATCATCAGCACCACGCAGGACTTCCAGCAGACCAGCGCCTTCGCCATCGAATTCCGCCTCGATGTGCCGGCAGGCGCGAGCGAGATGATCGAATACACGGTGCGCTATACCCGCCCATAAGAACCCTGCACGACTGATTGCCGAATCACAACGGGACGCGCCACAGGGCACGTCCCGTTTGTATCTACTGCTAACGATCACAGATCAGCGTTAGGCTTGCTCGAACATCTCCGGCGGGCGGATGGTGAACATATAGCCCACGCCACGCTCGGTGCGGATGTAATGCGGATGATGCGAGTCGGCTTCTAGCTTGCGCCGCAGGCGGTGCATGTGGACACGGAGCGTGTCTTCGTAGACATCTTCGCTAGGCCATACGCGCGCGATCAGCATCCGATTTTCGACCACACGACCGGCATTGCGTAACAGCACATGCAACAGGATCGACTCGGTCGGGGTTAAACCGACGTTCTTACCATCCATTACCAGTCGATTGTGTGCAAAGTCAATTTGCAGGTGATCATCAACGTGGATGATCGGCTCGCTGGCATGATCAAGGCTGGGCATACGCGAGAGCACCACTTCTAAGCGGGCTTCTAGCTCGCGCAGTTCAAACGGCTTGACGATGAAATCCTCGGCGTATTTCTTCAACCCTTGGACAATCGTCTCGGTGTCGTTGCTGGTAGTGACGAAGATGATCGGCACATCCGCCATCGATTTGAGGCGGCTTGCTAGCTCGAACCCGTGCATACTCGGCAGGTTCAAATCAAGCAAGGCGATGTGTGGCAAACCGTTCTGGCGGACAAAATCAATCGCTTCGGGCCCATCGGCAAAAGCGGTGACTTCGTAGCCATGCTTACCCAGAAAATCGACAATGAGCTTGCTCACCGTCTCTTCGTCTTCGATCAACAGAACTTTGGATTTTTTCATGTAAACCTCTCCGTCTGAGGGTAACAATCCTTGTTACGTAATGAATTATGATATGTTACAACTATACACTGAATGTAATATTAAGTCAAAGCATATTCACTTAATTCTTTGGTTTTGTAGGGATTGGGTATCGCGGTCTAAGCACATGATAGCGTGGACAGTCCATCACCAGAGACTAAAGTCTCTGGCTAGCACAATCGTAAGTCCACTAAAGGGGCTGAAAAACGTATCCGGCGGGGTCAGAGCCACTTTAGATAGCTTCCCCGCCGCACCACTTAGCCGCCATGCTTCAGCCTGCGGCGGAAAAAGCGGCGCGACCACGTTATTTTGTAATCGTACCGGCATCGCACATAATCGGATGTGTGTCGGCGGTGGTCATAGATCGCGAGGAAATGCGGACGATCACGCGGGCGACTTGTGCCGTAGGGTGGAGGCGATAGGCGCGGACAGACCGCGCCCGTGTATGCTTTGCTTGCGGGTAAGGTTTAACCGAATAGCTCTAAATCGCCCTGCACGCCCTTGGGTTCCATGCCGTCGTTACGCATGTCGCGCGGATACGTGCCCGCTTTGATGTTCGTGCGAACTTTCAAACCGGTTTTTGTGGGCTTCGATTGGCTCTCGTGCTGATCCATAACTCTGTTATCCTCAGTCGCTATATTCACAAAACTATACCTATTGTAACATAGCGCCGCGATCAACGGGCGCTTGATCGCCCAAAATTGATAGCATTTTTATCCTCACACATGGACGGAACGCACCCGATGCCCAAATTGTTGATTACGAGCGGGATTTTTCATCCTGAAGCCGGCGGCCCCGCGACTTACTTGCACGAAATCGCCCCGGCATTGCAAGCCCGCGCCTGGCAGATAGAGGTATTGACTTATGGTGACGCGCCAACGACGGGCTATCCCTACCCGGTGACGCGCATCCCACGCCGCGCTTTACCCCTGCGCCTCGCCCATTATGCCCGCGTGGCATGGCGACCAGCGCGCCGCGCTGACGTGATCTATGCCCATACGATTGATCTGCCGGTGGCGTGGGGCGCAACGTCGCGCGTCATCAAGATTGTGGGCGATCAAGCGTGGGAACGCTGTATCCGGCGCGGGTGGGTGCCGCCGACGACCGACATTGACACGTTCCAGCATGCGTCGTATACCCCGCTGGTCGATTGGCAACGGGCGAGTCGGGCACGACAGGTGCGCGCCTTCGATCGCGTGATTGTCCCCAGTGGCTATCTCCAGCAGATGGTGACGGGCTGGGGCGTGCCTGCCGAGCGCGTCCACGTTATCTACAATGCCTTGCCCGCGCTCCCATCGGATTTACCCGCTTCGCAGGCGGACGCACGCCGTAGCCTCGGCTGGGATGACCGCCCGACGCTGTTCATCGCGGCGCGTTTGACCGCGTGGAAAGGGATCGATCACGTCATCGCGGCGATCCGACACTTGCCACAGGTGCGGCTCGTCGTCGCCGGCGATGGCGACCAGCGCGCGTATTTACAGCGCCTCGCGCGTGATCTGGGCGAGCGCGTCGTCCTGCTGGGGCGGGTCGCGCGTGATCGCGTCTATACAATGATGCAGGCGGCGGATTATGTCGTGTTGTATTCCGGCTATGAAGGCTTGCCCCACACCCTGCTCGAAGCTCTGCGCGTCGGTACACCGGTCATCGCTAGCGATAAGGGCGGCAATCCCGAAGTCGTGCAGGATGGCGTGAACGGTCTGCTCGTGCCTTATGTCGATGTGCCAGCCCTGCGCGCACGTATCGCCCACGCGCTGACCATCCGCGCCCAACTCGCCCGCCAGACGCACATCGGCATGGAGCGCTTCACGTTTGAGCGCATGGTGAGCGCGACGCATCAGGTCTTGATGCAGGCACATCAGCACCCCTGAACGGCGGCGTTTGTGCCCGGGCGCTCATATGATGTTACCTACGGGACTATTATTCCTAAATTTTTCGAAAACTACGCCCGATCTGGCTTGCGCGATTGTTGAAAGACGCACAGAATTAGACAGATGTTTACTACAACTAAGGAGTTTGTATCATGCAGAGAATACGGCGTTTGGCAGTGATCGTATTGCTCATCTGCTTGTGGAGTACGGCGAGTGCCCAGCAAGTGATCAACTACGGTGATACGATCACCCAGCAACTCACGGTTGATATCCCGTCGCAGTTCTATAGCTTCAATGCAAATGCGGGCGATATTATCACGGTTTACGCGCTCGGGCATACCAGCACGCCCACGCTGACACTGTTGGGCGCGACAGGGCAATTGGCGTTCAGCAATGATGAACCGGCGACGGCTTTCGCGACCGATGCATCGGTGACGTATCGCATCCCACAAGCGGGGGCGTATAACCTGCTTCTGGGGACGGTGGATAATCAAGCGGGGACGGTGACGCTGACAATGCAGGTATCCGCGTCAGCCATCAGCACGGCACTGACGGATACCACGACGATCAACATCCCCGCCGGCGCACCCGCCCAGACCTATAGCGTAATTGCGAATGAGGCGACGACCGTCACGGTCACGAGTACGACTGCCGGCTTCGCGTTTCGCGCTGTGGTGCGCGATAGCAACGCGCAAGCGCTCGCGATGGTCAACACGGGCATTGAGTCGGCTACGTTCAGGTTACCGGCGAGCAATGCACCGTATGATATTCTCGTCTCAGCCGCTGACCCGAACACCAGTGGCACCGTGCAGGTCGCTTATGGCACGCCAGCGACGCCGCCGAGCACGCCTGCCGATACATCCAACAGCAATGACACCGGCACGACCAGTGATAGCACGCCGCCGACTGACCCGACGGTTTGCACGCTCAGCGCCGGCAATACCAACGTGCGATCAGGGCCCAGCACCGGTTACAACGTGATTGGCGCACTCGCTGGTGATAATACGATCGTCGCCACCGGTCAAAATGGCGGGTGGTACGTGGGCAACTACAACGGCATCGATGGCTGGGTATTCGGCGGTGTGGTCACGGTGAGTGGCAATTGTGGTAATTTGCCCTTTGTCGCCGCGCCAGCCAACACGAACCCGGTGCCGCCACCGCAAACGACCGAAGAGGTCAGCGCGCCACCCAGCGTCACCTCACAACCGACACAAGCCAGCAATGACACCAGCAACCCGCCACCACAACCGACGGCGGTCCCGAACGCGACGGCGACGACGGCTGTCCCGACCGCGACGGCGACGACGGCTGTCCAGATTGCGCCGGTGGATGCCGACCCGCTAGCGTTCGATGTTCATCGCGATAACGGCGGCACGTTCAGCGACACCATATCGTATCCCGATGGTGATACCCGCGACCGCATCATCACCGAAGTCAACCTTGATAGCATCAATAGCTCGCGCGAGGTGCAGTTCATCCTCAGTTGTAATGGCACTGGCACGCAAAACGTGACCTTCCATCGCGGTAGCCCGAACGCGGGTGGGGTCGCTTGTGGTCAGAGCATCACATGGCGTTATGCCGCCCCTTACCGCACACAACCGCTCTACGTTCAGATTCAGGGGGGCGACACCAGCTACGTCTCTTATACCATCACCGCGTTGATCGTCGGTAACTGATGTCAGTGGCTTCATGCCCTGTCATCTGACCGTTACCCGTCCGTCTCCTCAGCATGTAGGAGACGGATGTAACTCCTACGAGCGCACAACCCCCACTTGACAACCGCACGAGTCGCGCCGGACTTGGTTGATATAACGCTATGTTGCGGTTGCAGCATCGCTTACGCACGGGCATAATTGTAACTACTCAAGGGCGTTGCCCCCGACCCCCCACAAGAAGACTCTACCTGAGTAGTTACCTATAATTGTTATAGCTCTTTGGGATGTCGTGTGGTTTTTGTTGCAGGGGCGTTGCCCCCACACCCCCACAAGGAACTATCGTTCCTTGACCTTGTTCATTTTGGACGCTATGCGTTCAAAAAAGCAAAAGTTTTTGGCGTTCCCTTTTTTCAAAAAGGGGACAAAAAGAGCTTGACCACGCAAGATACGAAAGAACCGCATTGTATTCCTGTCTTCCAAGAATCCTATCGCCCTTCCGCAAACGTGCCTGCCTCTGTCGCCGTTAGGCGGGTCGCATAGACGGGTGCCGTGACCGTCCGCCCTTACAGACGACGGTCGGCGATCTATGTGTGGGGGCATCAAAAACGACCGCCCCGTGTAGGGATGCGGTCGTTATTCGGATGGGCGCAGAGAGACTTGAACTCCCGACCTCACGGATGTGAACCGTGCGCTCTGGCCAGCTGAGCTATGCGCCCTAAATTTGATAATTGACAGTATAGGGGATGCTGACAGTAAAATCAAGACCTGAAATCACCGTCGAAAGGGTCTGGATGCGCGCTTTTTGTTTGATCTGTCTGCTGTTCATGGGATGCCAGCTGGGGACACCTATCCCTGCCACCCCCACGCCGGCGCAACCGCCGACCGCCACGCCTGACCCCAACTGGGAGCAGGTGACGACCGGATTGGAGCAACGCTTTTATCGGGCAGAGGGCGGCGCACTGTTTCAGACGGTGCGGATTGACCCGACGCTGTACAGCTTTCGCGCGCATTATCGCCCACGCGACCCGCTGACGCTCCAGCAATGGCGCGACGCGCTCCCGACAGCAATCGCGATTATCAACGCCAATTTTTACACGCCCCAGCACGAAATCTTAGGGATACTCATCAGCGATAGTCAGGTCTACGGGCGCACGTATCAGCGCGGTGGGACCTTCATCGTGCAGGATGGCGTGCCGACTATTCGCCCCAACCCGATCAATCCCTATCCCGCCAATCCCATCGAACAGGCGGTACAAGCCTTTCCCTTGCTGGTGCAGGGCGGGCAGGCGGCTTATGCGAATGCTAGCGATAACCGCGTGGCGCGGCGCACGATCATTGCACAGGACGCGCGCGGGCGCGTGCTATTGCTGGTCACGCCGGGGTTTGGCTGGGGCTTATACGACACGAGTCAGTATCTGGCGACGACTGATATGAACGTGGTCGATGCGGTTAATATGGATGGTGGCGGCTCGACCATGTTATACGTCGCCGCCAGCGAGACGCTGATCTCATCGTTCGATCCCGTGCCGGCGGTGCTGGCGGTTTACCCGCGCTGAGGCGATGACGCGCCCTGCTGGGTTGCGTCTGGGCGTGCTAGCGCCTATCATACCTGCCCACCGTAAATGCAAAGTAGATCACAGAGACGATGACGACACCACCCGACAACTACCCCACGCCTGCGCCCCGTCGCTATCAGCAGGTGCTCGCCCTGATTCTGGTGCTGGGCGCTCTGTTGCGCGTGGGGGTCACCTTCAGTGCCGATCCGATGAGTGCGTATCAGGCGACAGGCGGCGACCAGCTATGGTATCTGGCGAATGGCTATGGCTTATTCGCTGAGGAGATTTCAGGGCGGGTCTACGGCGTGCCTTACACGCGTGACGCGCTCGGCAATCCGCCCCTGTACTTGATACTGGTCGGCTTGCCCCAGCACTGGTTTTCGTCGGCGCTGGCGATTTACGTCATCTGGGGTGTGCAATGCTTGCTGAGTATCTGCGCTGTGTATTGCGCGGGCGAGATTGCGCGTCAGTTGCACAGCCCGCTCGCTGGTGTGATCGTCGCCGGTGCGCTGGCATTCGCCCCGGTGATGATCTATGAACCGCGCTACATCCTGACCGAAACGCTCTACATCGCCTGCGTGGTCATGGGCTTGTGGGCTTATGTGCGGGCTGTGCCGGCGGCGATCCCGCGCCTGCCAACGCTGGCACTGATCGGCGTGGGGGTCTTATTCGGGCTGGCGACACTGACGCGGGCCGTCGGCGTGTTGTATCCGGTGGGGCTGGCGGGTCTCATCGCGTGGCAATACGGGCGCGCACACTGGCGGCGGGCACTGATGGCGGTCGTCTTACTGCTGGGGGTTTACGGTGCGACGATCACGACGTGGACGCTGTACAACGTTGTCTATCATGAACGGGCGCTGATCGTCAGCAACCAGTTTTTACCGGCGCTCTGGCGCGGGGCTGTCACTGACGATAGCAGTCCACAGGCGAACGACGCTTTGCTGGCGCAGTCGTCCGCGGGCGAGCAGGTTGCGACGGTCGTCACCCGCGATCCGCTCGGGTATCTGCGCTTGCGTCTGGGCGAATTGGGCGCGAGTTATCTCCAGCCACACGGCACGATTCCCTTCGGTGATGAGAGCTTGCGCGCGCTGGTGGGGGCATGGGTGCGCGATGGCTTCTCGGGTGCGGGCTTGTGGCGCTTGCTCAATGGCGAGGGCTTGTGGATCAAGACGCTGTTCTACATCTGGCATGTGGTCGGGCTGGTGCTGGGACTGGTCGGCATGGTACTCACGCGGGGGCGTTGGCGGCGGTCGCTGGCTGTGATCGGCTTCATCGCCTATACCACGCTCTTACACCTGATCGTGATCGCCATCCCGCGCTATATCTTCCCGACCTTCCCGCTCTATTGGGTGTTCGCCGGCGTGACTATCGCGCATCTGCTGATCTCATGGCGTGTCCCCGGCATCCATCATTTTGCGGAAGGCTTTACGCCAGCCCGGCGCTAAGCCCTCGATTGTCACGGCTTGGCGCGCATCTGTAGCCGATGGCGCGAAGTGGCGCAGGTTATTCACCGCGTAGACGCTCATCGCTTGTGGCGACTCGTCCACAAGGTCGATGCGATCCCCCGCGCCGACCGTCCCTTCTTCCAGCACGCGCAAGTAAAAGCCCGTGCGCTGGGCATGCATGAAGCGTTTGACGAAGCCAGTATCGCCCATACGGATGCCCAGCTTGTAGCAGGGCACGCGCGGCTGTGTGACTTGCATCAACGCCGTGCCTACGCGATAAATATTGCCGACGTAGACCTCTGTCTCAAGTAAGCCGATTATCGTCAGGTTCTCGCCGAATTGCCCGTAGACAAAATCGGTGCGGTCGATCGCCTGTGCCCAATGGCTGTAATGCTCATGCGGATAAGCGTAGATCGCTTTGTAAGTGCCGCCGTGCGCGTATAAATCCGCTTGTCCGTCGCCTGCTAAATTGCGCTGATGGACAGCGACGCGCCCGCTGGTGGCAGACTTGAAAATACCGGTGGTCACCTGTTTGCCATTGTGTTCGACGGTGCGCGGTTGCCCGACGTTGACCGCTAAAATCTGCATGGGTGCGCCTTCCTCTAACGGTCAGTGACGGGTAAGGCTTGCAGGTTAAAGCCCGGCGGCGGCACGATGTAGAACACGTTCACCCAGCCGCGGATGCCGTTGTAATCGACCTTGACCCAGATGCCGAATTCATCGCGGGCAATCGGCACAGCGCGATCACCAAACTGGATCACATCGATGACGCGCCCCTCTGGGCTGGGCAGGTCACGCACACGTAGACTCGTCCGGACTCCGATCGTGTTGCTAGCGAAGGCAATCTGCTGGTCGATGCGCGCCTCTTGTTCGGCTGTCAGCGTCAAGTCATCGGGATCAGGCACGCCCTCCGGATTGATGACGATCACCAGATCAGCGAAGACCCAGCCCTGTCCGCCACTCAGCGTCAGCAAGAGCCATTCGCCATCGCGGGTTTGTCCGGCGATCGGTGCGCGTTCGCCCAGCCGCAAAATATCGACAACGGTCGCATCCAGATCGGGCGCGGTGCGGACGTTCAAGCGCGGGACGGTCACACTGGCGAAGGTCAGTTCGGTGGCGTATTGTGGCGCAGGGAAGATCGGTTCAGGGGGGGGTGGTGTTGGGAAGCGTTGCGCGTCTGCTGGTAGGGCGAGCAGAAGGCATACCAACACGATCAGCGATAGGCGCATGGAGTCTCCTTGTAGCATAGGCGAATATAATCCCTCATCGTAACTACTCAGGTCAATTGATTTACGCCAGCTTCTGCCCTCAAGACAAGCACGGTTGAAGTCCCTCTCCTAGCCATATAGTGGCGGTCGGGAGAGGGATTTAGGGTGAGGGCTGAGTAGTTATCCCTCATCTTTATCCGTATTGTAACACGATTCCTCAGCGCTCAGTCAATATCGCGGCACGCAGCGCGGCGAGGCGTGCATCCGCTAGGGTCGCGTGCATCTGCTGGCGTAGGGCGTGCGGCGCACGCTGGTAAGCACGCTGACATTGTGCGATCGCGGCGGGGAGATCGCCACGCAGGGCTGTTAACACGCCCAGATTGAAAGCAATCGTCGGGTCGTCATCATCGCTGCGGGCTTGCGCCTGTTCGTATTGTTCCTGCGCTGTATCTAGCTCATCCAGCTGACGATAAGCCCCCGCCCGCGCCAGCAAGACGCGCACCTGCAAGGCTCGCAGATAATCTGGGCGCATCTGTCCCTCGAATTGTGCGAGTTGTGCCAGCACCAGCCCATAACGCGCGGTCGCCATCCGTGCGTCGCCCCGTTGCACCAGCAGGTCGGCTTCCCACTGAAGCCAGCGCCATGTACGCGCCTGTTCCCGCACCAGCACAAGCGCCTCGTCCAGTCGATCAGCGTCTTGATAAAGTCGGAGCAAGCGTTCGCTCAGGCGCGGGTCATCGGGTGCCAGTGTGCGCGCGGTTTGCATCGCGTCGATCGCCTCTGCGGATTGCTGGGTGCGCTCGTACAGGATCGACAATTGCTGGTAGTCGGCGGCGGTTTTGGCGGGGAGGGCGTTCAAATCAGCGATCGCCTGTGCGAGTTGATCGCCCCCCATGCGTGCCTGTACTGCAACCCGCAGGCGGCGTGCCTCGTGATCGTCGGGGTGCGCGTTAAGCTGTTGTTGGAGCGCGTCGAGCGCGTCTTGCAGGTCGCCCGTCTGGATGAATGCGTCGGCAAGTTGCATCGGCGTGTAAGTCATCGTGTCTCAGTCCATCTCTGCTGTTGCTTGCATGATGGCGATCGGCAGATCAACGATGAAGCGACTGCCTTCGCCGTAGGTACTCTCGGCGTGGATGGAGCCGCCGTGTAACTTGATGATCTCATGCGAGATGCTCAAGCCCAACCCCGCGCCGAGATTGTCCGTCTGCCCGCGGAAGAAGGGCGTGAAAAGCATCGACATATGCTCGTCTTTGATGCCCTGTCCGGTATCGCTGACGGTGAGGCGGATGCTCTCATTTGTGCGCGTCAGTTCTACGGTCACCCGTCCATTTTCGGGCGTGTAGTTCAGCGCGTTCTTGATCAAGTTCGTCATGACCTGTGTCAGGCGGTAGGGGTCAGCGTGGACGCGAAGCGGTTCATCGGGAATCTTCGACACCAGCGCGATCGCCTGTCGCTCGGCTTCCGGTTCTTGATAGCGCATTGTCTCGCGGATCAGGTTTTGTAAGATGACCGGCTCGCGGTTGAGCGTGATCACGCCGCGCTCGAAGCGTGAGACATCGAAGAGATTTTCGATCAATTGTTGCATCAGGTTTGCCACCGACTCGGCAACTTCCAGATGCTCGTGCAGGCGTTCGGGCTGGCGACGCATCAAAAACAGGCGCGTTTTCATGTTGGCGATCGGCGTGCGTAATTCGTGCGAGGCGCTGGCGATAAAACGCGCCTTCTGTTCGTCCAGCCGCTTCGATTGGGTGATGTCGCGCATGACGGTCACGATCCCGATGTTGTTGCCGTCGGCATCGCGCACTTCTGAGCGGATGAGTGACGCATCCCAAACGTGCCCGTCTTTGTGGACGAGCGTCGTCTCGCCCTGCCAGTAGCCCTGTTCGGTCAGGTGGGTTTTCACGTCTTGCCATGTCGCCTGCTGTTTTTCGATAGATTCGTGATTCAAGCCCTCTTGCGCGCTACCGGATCGCCATTCGTCGGCGGTGTAGCCGGTGATGGCGCTCATAGCGCGGTTGATGTAGTGTGGTTTGCCCGCTAGATCCTGAAAGACCACGCCATCGCGCATCGCGTTGAGGATCGCCTGTAATTGAGCGCGTTCATACGCGAGTTCGGACGTGCGCTGGGCGACGCGCTCTTCGAGGCGATCGACGAGTTGCGCGTTGCGGATGGCGACACCGGCTTGATGTGCGAAGGCTTGCAGATACTCGGCGTGTTCCACCGTGAAGTGATTGCGGACGTGGCTACCGAGATTCAAGAAGCCGATGATGCGCTCGCCATTGGGAATGGGCGCACACAGATGACTGCGTAACCACCCGCGCATATCATCATCTTCCCAGTAATCAATCGCGCTGATGTCCGGAATGATGAACGGGTCGTGTGTCTCGTAAGCGGTACGCAGGTTATCGAGCTGGTTGATGTCGTAAGCACGCCCGATGATATCGACGCTTGCGTCGTACCCGCGCGCGTTGACGATTTGTGCTTGCATCCCATCGAGAAGCATGATGTTCGAGCTATCGAAGGGGATCACCTCTTCCATTGAGTCCAGCAGATAGGCGAAGATTTCATCGCGCTTGAGCGTGCTGTTAATCATCGAGGCGTTATCACGCAGGGCTTCGGCGAGGATGCGTTGCTTGCGTTCCTCTTCTTCGGCACGCCGCCGCACGCTGATCTCGCGGCGCAGGGTTTCATTGGCTTGGACGAGGCTATCGGTGCGCTCGTTCACGCGGTGTTCAAGCTCATCGTTGATCTGTTGCAGGCGTTCTTGGGCTTGCTTACGCTGGCTGATGTCCGTACACACGCCGACGATACGCCACTTGTTATCGGTCTCCGCTTGGATATGCACATCTTCCACCAGCCATGCCACGCTCTTATCATCGAGCTGGCATCGGAATTCTTGCGAGTAGTAGAACTTGTTATACGAGACATGCGTATCGAAGACCACTTCGCGCCGCTCTTGATCCTCGCGCGGGATGCTATTCCGCCACGCATCGGTATAGGTCTGATGGGTGACGTTCATCGGCAGGAATGTGCGGGCGGCTTGCACGTTCGCCACCTGCACATTCCACGTATATGTGCCATCGTCCTGACGCTCGACCGTTGCGTAATAGAGCAGACAACGCGCACTCGTCAGGATGTGTTCGAGTTGTTCTTCGGTCTCTTTCCAGCGCGTGATGTCGTGGTTAATGCCGATGATGCCGGTGATCTCGCCGGTGGCGGCGCGTAGGGGCACTTTGGTAATCAGCTTATGCTGGGTTTGCCCGTCGCTGGTCTCATGAATATCGCGCGAGTTGACCATCGCCCGCCCCGTCTGCATGATGCGCTGTTCGTCTTCGTAGTGGCGGCGGGCTTCTGGCTCACTCACGAAGTCGAAATCGCTCTTGCCCATCAGATCAGTGGCGGATGTCAGGTTCATCGCCGCAATCGTGGCGGCGTTCGCCATGATGAAGCGGCTGTTGCGATCTTTGACGTAGATCGCGTCCGGTATCGTCTCGATCAGCGTCTTTAGCAGTTGTTGCTCGGATTCGAGTTGCTTTTCGACCTGTTGCCGCTGGTCAATCTCGGCTTGTAGTTGCTCGTTCGCCGTGATCAGGTCAGCCGTGCGATCGGCAATCCGCCGCTCCAGCGATTCAGCATATTCTTCGACCTGTGTGAACAACTGCGCTTTGTGGATGGCGATCGCGGCTTGATTGGCGAGTGTCTGGATGCGGTTGGCATGTTCCTGATTGAAGGTCGCCGCCCGTCGGCTCTCCAAATTGATGAAGCCGAACGTCACGCCTTCGACTACAATCGGGATCGTCAACATGGATCGTGTCTGCTCGTCCAGCATACTCCCTTGCTGGCGCAGATGCGGGGTCGTCTCGTAGATGACGACAGCCTGACTGGTATCACGCGCTTGCCGCAGGTTCTCGGTGCTATCAATCGCAAAACGCGCTGTCTCGATTGCTTGTCGGTCATCCATCAGCGAGTGATAGCCACGATGACGGGCGACGTGTGTCTGGTCGTCATCGCTGATGACCATGATATTGACCGTGTCATACGCCACGATGCGCGCTAGCGTATCAATCAGCGTGTCCAGCGCATCATCGAGCGAAATCGCCTGATTGAACGCCGCGGCGGTATCGCGCAACATCTCGGCGAGATTGCGCTGGTCTTGCTCGGCATACAGGGCGCGCTTGCGCTCGCTAATCTCGCGCACGAAGCATAAAAGCGTCGGACGATCGGTATAAGTGATGATGCGACTGCTCGTCTCGACTGGAATCCGACTGCCGTCGCGCCGCAGGTAAGTGGCTTCGATGATCAGGCGTTGTGTGCGCGCAAAATCGCGGCTGGTGTCGTCGTCCAGTTCCTGCGCGATTTCGATGTCATCAATGGGCTTGCCGATCAACTCATCCGGTGAGTACCCCAGCATCCGTGCGAATTGCTTGTTGCTCTCGATGATACTGGCAGATTTGAGATCGACGAGGAAAATACCGTCGTTGGCTGATTCAAAGAGGCGGCGATAGCGTTCTTCTGAATCCTGCAACGAGAGTTCTATATTCTTGCGGTCGGTCACATCGCGCACGACGAACACGACTTCTTCGCGCCCCGGCAAGGGCGAGGTGGTCGCTAGATACCAGCGCAAGCCGTCGTCAGTCGAGACGCGATACTCCAAGCTGTGAATATCGTCATCGCGCAATACAGCGTCGATCACCGTTTGTAAGCGGCGGGCGTTGTCCTCGCTCATCAGCTCTAACAGCGATTGCCCGTCGGTGCGCCCGTCATTGCTCAGCAGGGCTTCGTTGTTCGGGGTCAGCACGCGCACGTATTCGCCCGCACGGTTAAGGACGAAGATTGCGTCGGTCAGCGCGTTCAGCACGGTGTACAGTTGATCTTCGGACGTACGCAGGCGTTCTTGTGCTTGTCGTAACTCGGTCACATCGCGGGCGACGCTCAAACTCAGGCGTTCGCCGCGGGCATCAATGATGACATCGCTATCGAGCAAGACATGGATGGGCTTGCCGTCTTTGCGGAAGAATGTGTAGGGGTTATCGCGCGTTTGCTCGTGATCCCAGAACGTGCTGAGAACAGCGATCGATCGGTCGCGGCTCTCCTCGCTCATCAGGTCGAAAATATCGCGCCCGATGACTTCATCTGCCGTATAGCCCATGATCTGTAACCACATCGTGTTCACATAGACAATTTCGCGCGCGCGATTGACAGCGTGAATCATCGTCGGCAGTTGGTCATAGCTATAGAAACTGCTGGATTTAATCAAGCAATCGACGCGCCGTAACACGAGTGCATCGCTGATGGGCAGACGCATATAATCGTTTGCCCCAGCCGATAGCGCGTCGTCGCTGTCATCGCCCGTGCCGACGACCAGAATCGGGATTGATACGTCTGATCGCAATTGCCGACAGAGATCGACATCATCGACCACGAGCAAGGGTATACGCTCGTTGTGATACGCCTTAAGGATGTCTGCCACTGTCGTATGCTGGATCACGGTATACCGTCGCGTGAGCGTCGTCACGAGGCCGGCATGATCGCGCAGACTGGCGATGAGTGTCGGTGTCGCTGGCTGATGGTGGGATGTCAATTCGGACATCAACTTGCCCTATAAACTTGGTTGCCATTCAGATGATAATTACTACAGCATAACTATAACCGAAAAACGCGCTCGTTAATAGAAAGAGCGCGTTAGGATTTTACTACGAATGCGGGTGATTGGGATGCTAGGCAATCGCCGCGTTGCTAAAGCCCCGACTTTGCATAAAGCGTCCGATGCGTTCGAGGGCGCGTTCGATGTTCTCATAGCTCGATGCGTAACTCGCACGGATGAAGCCCGCGCCACTCGCGCCGAAGGCATCGCCGGGGATCACGGCGACGTGCTCATCATGCAAGAGTGCCTCGCAGAAGTCCGCTGATGTCATGCCGGTCGCTTGCACGCTGGGGAAGGCGTAAAACGCCCCGCGTGGCTCGAAGCAGGTCAAGCCGATCGCGTTGAAGCCATCGACAATCAAGCGACGACGACGATCATACGCGGCGACCATCTCGGCAACGTCCGGTTCGCCGTGTTGCAGGGCTTGGATGGCTGCCATCTGCCCGACGGTAGGCGCGGACATGATCAAATATTGGTGTAACTTCTTCATCGCGCCGAGCAGGGGGGCGGGTGCGGTGACGTACCCGATGCGCCAACCGGTCATCGCGTAGGCTTTGCTCATGCCACTGAGGGCGATTGTGCGCTGGCGCATGTTGGGCCGGGACGCGAAGTTGATGTGATCGGTGCCGTAGGTCAGGCGCTCGTAAATTTCATCGGAGACGACGACGAGATCGTATTTTTCGGCAATTGCGGCAATCTGCTGGATGTGCGTCGCGGTCAGGATTGCGCCGGTGGGATTGTTGGGGTAGCTGATCAGAATCGCCTTGGTGCGCTCGGTGATGTGCGCCTCTAATGCTGCACCGGTAACTTGAAATTCGTGTTCGATCGATGTCTGCACCATGACCGGCACGCCCCCCGCCATCTCGACAGCGGCGGCATTCGTCACGAAGCACGGCTCGACCACCAGCACTTCGTCGCCGGCATCGAGAAGCGCCTTCATCGCGAGCCACAGCGCTTCGCTCACGCCGACGGTCACCAGCACTTCGCTATCGGGATCATACGCCAGGTCGTAGCGCTGGCGCACATGATCGGCAATTGTCGCGCGCAGTGTCGCATCACCAGCGTTGGACGTGTATCCGGTTTGTCCGGCGTTCAGCGATGCAATGCCGGCATCTATGACGTGTCGCGGCGTTGTGAAATCCGGCTCGCCAATGCCCAGCGTAACGACATCGTCCATCGTCGCCGCAATATCAAAATACCGACGAATACCCGATGGGCGAAGATTTTGTACACTGCGTGAGACAAGTTGACGCATGAGAGATTACTCCTCGTAGACGAAATAAGAATAGAACCTCTATAGTTTTATCATACATGGTGTCGGAATAAATCACGCATTTTGCACCAATATCGGGCATTTCTTCATACAGATTGTACGAAAGTTGCCTCTTGTCGTGCGCGTAATCTATAAATTGTGATAGCGCGAGATAAACATTTGATCTGAATCGCACGCGGACGGCGTAACTTGCCTTACAATAACATTATACTGCTCAAGAATTAGAAAGCGAGTAACTACGGATGGAAGGGTTAATCGTCCTCATGGGTGTCGTCGTCGCTGTGCTAGTTTTCGGTGGGTTGGTGTTCTGGGGCATCAAGGAGATCATCAGCGAAGCGGCCGAAAATCTGGCAGAGGGCGTGGCAGAAGGGCTGGTCGCGGGCGTTACAGATCGGATCGGGCAAGATGACACGAGCGAAAATGACGACCCCTCTGACGACATTCCGCCCGTTATCCGCAAGCATCCCTCTGACGTATTACAGGAAAAAGCCGACCGTGCTAAACAAGACCGCCTGCCGCAATGATCCCCGCATCGCTTCGTGCCTTAATCGAAGTAGCCGCCGAGAAAATCGCCCATACCGCCGCTCTCGCGCCCTTCGCCATCATCATAAATGCGGTCGAAATCGTCGCCCTTGCGCCCATCACGCCCGCGTCGTCGCCCGCTGTTGTTGGCATCATCGACGGTCGGATGGGGGCGTAGGGGTGGGCGATAATCGCCTAAGCCTTGCTGGGGATTGTTGGATTGTTGGCGCTGTTGTTGCCCCTGATTGGGATTTTGCGGGGGCAAGTCGCGCTGATTCTGGGGATTCTGCCCCATTGGCGGTGGCGCTTGATTGCTACGATTCTGCTGGCGATATTGCAGGGGATCATTGCCGAAGTTGCGCTGTTGCTGTCCCTGCTGTCTCTGCTGTCCTTGCGGGGGTTGTGGGGGTTGTGGTGGGGGTGGTGCTTGCTGTTGATTGAAGCCCCCTTGCTGGTTTGGTGCTGGATTACGCCGCCGATATTGCAGGGGATCATTGCCGAAGTTGCGCTGTTGCCCCTGTTGATTCTGTGGCGGGCGCAGAGGATCGTTATTCATCGGGCGCGAGGGCGATAGTGACGGCGCGTTAGGGCGGGCTTGTCCGGGCTGAGTCGGCCTGTTCGGTTGCCGTTGCTGTTGCTGTTGGTTCGGTTGCCGTTGCCGTTGCTGTTGATTGAAGCCGCCTTGATTCAGCGGGGTTTGCGCGGTCTGCGGGTTGAAGCCCTGCTGATTCTGTGGGGCTTGCCCTGCGGGGCGGTTGCGCTGGGGATTATATTGCAGAGGATCACGCGGGCGCAATGACGGCATCGGCGGCGCGGTGTTCTGCCCGGATTGCCACTGCTGCTGTTGATTGAAGCCGCCTTGGTTCGGTTGCTGTTGCTGTTGATTGAAGCCGCCTTGGTTCGGTGGGGTCGCGTTCGCCCCGAAGCGCGTTTGACCGGCTTGCTGGGCGTTGAAGCGCGTGTTGTCACTGCCGCCCTGCGGCGCAAATTCTAGATTTTGCGCGCGTTGACGCAGAATCTCACTGCGCGATCCGTTGACTTGTTGCCCGCTGAATTGTCCTTGTCTGCCGCCGGCTTCGGGCTGTGGCTCTTGTTGCTCGTCATTGCCGAAGATACTGCCAGTGATGCGATTCCACATCGCCTGTACGCCTTGCCCGCCGAAGCGCAATAACACGCCGATAAACGCCGTGAAGATTGTCCATGTAATGCCTGTCAGGATACAACTCACTGTAATGAGCGTTTGCATTCCCATTGTTATTTGTTCTCCTTCGCTTGCGTGCGAAAGTTATAAGATCATCATGTGCGGTTGATACTTGCCCATATAGGCTAGATCACCATTTAGCAACAATTGTATCGTATAGTTCTCGCCTTGTGGTACGTCAATTATCATATCTTTATCTGGCTGGAAAAGCTCATCCTGCCAGTGGTAGCGCGTGCCATCGGCATATTCTAGCACGATCATCGCCATGAACGAGCCACAATCGCCCTCACAAGGGGCGAAGCGCAAACGCACATGATCGTCACGCAGGACAGCCGTTTCAACATAGGGGCGTTTGTGGTTAAAGAGGTGATAACCCGCGCGTACAGTGATTTTATCGCGCCAGCGTTGCCACACGGCATCATCGAGCAGATGATGAAGCGTCTCATACTCGGCTGGCGAGCGCAACCAGATCAATTGTAAGGCTTCTAGCCCGACTTTGTGCGGCACAAGCACTTGCGCCTCGCGACAGCGCATGATTTCCTCGCGTTCGTCGGGCATGAACCACGAGTCATGATAAATCTGCTCGAAGGGCAACTCGCGGAAGTCACGCGGGGTCTGGTAGGTTGTCTTGGTCTTATCGGGGTCGCCATCGCTGAATTTCGAGTCCGGCAGGACGATTAGCGCGTTCATATCGAACAGCAGATAGACCGGAATCGGCGCGTAGTCGTCGGGCAGGTCGGCTGTCGCCGGACGAAAGCCCTCCGCAAAGAAGAAATCCGGCGTGCGCGGACGAAAGTAGAGGCGCACCGCTTTATCGAAGCGTGACGTGAGCGGTGCGCCATACTCGAACGCCGGACGAAGCTCGCCATCTTGCAGAATATCGGCGACGTGGTGCAAATCCGCGAAGTGAAACAAGAACGAGGGCCACCAATAGCGCGATCCAAGCCATGCCTCGCGCCGCAATTGCTTCAGCGTGCGCCGGAACGCGCCGGCGGTGCGTTTTTCGTTCGGGCGCGGTTCGCTCTCGGGCGCTTCGAAGCGGTCGTCGCTCCCGTCTGTTATCTGTGGTGCGAAGGCGGCACCGGCGTTCAGGTCGCTCAGCAAATCGCTGAACATCGTATCGTAGCGATCGACCTGTGTGAAATCGAGATAGTTGATATGCTCTAGTTGAAGCGGAATTTCAGCCGTGGCATCGACCAGAAGCGGGATGATCTTTTTGCCTTTGCGTAGCGCGCGCAGTTGCTCGGCACGGCACCACTTCGATGCATACGATGCCGGACTCAGTAGGGCGATCATGGTGTGGCTGTGTTCGATTGCGTTTTCGATGTCCTCTGACCAGCTCGCGCCGCCGGGGATTTCGTTCAAATCTAGCCAGACGCGATAGCCAACCGCTTGCAAATCGTCGCGCAGGCGGATGGCGAACTCGCGCGCGTCTGCCCGACCGTATGAGATGAAGATGTTGTTGACGTGTGCCATATGTAATCCCTGTATCTCTCGTGTGTATTGCGGCGTGCGCTATGGGGTGAGGGTGATGTGCTGGGCATCGTCCCCGGCTTGTACGGGCGGTATATACTGCAAGCCGCTGGTCGCCAGCCCGTGAACAGTTGCCAGACGGACGGCGTGCATCGTGTCCAGTTGTGCCAGCAGAGCGACGATGTACTCAGCATGACTATCCAGACCTGCGGGTAAATTCTGCGGCATGATATAGCCCGCCCGCCGACAGTATTGCCACAGATCGCGCAGTTGCGTCTCGGTCAGATAAATCGACTCGCCCCGTTGCGGGATGATCTTCAAGCTCAGGCGTTGTCGTCCGCGGGCGGTTGTCGCCTTGACGGTGAATGCCTGCCGATTGTCCAGCGTCTGCCACGTCTCATCCTGCTTGGCGATTTGTAATAGATCATCCCAGAAACTATCGAAGCTCACCTGTTGCGGGATGTTGTTCAACCAGTAACGAATCGCGCGGGTGCTTCGCCGTTCCTGCGCGAAGGGTGACGCGGTATCGTACATATGAATGAAAACCGATATTGGCAGGGGATGCAAGTAGGATTCCATCAATGGGCGCAGGTCGTCCCAGTCGAGTTCGTCCTCGGCAGTGCCAAAGGCTGGAAACGAGACCGACGTGATATTCTGCGTGGCGTAGACTGATGCGAATGTCTTTAAGCCCTGTTCGATGGTCTCGAGCGTGGCGTGGGCGCGGTAATGACGCTTGGTGGGGACGTTAATCACCCACTTGTGCGCGGTGCGATACAGGAAAAGTTGCCCGATGGCGAATTTGTCCTGCTGGCAAAGCGCGACGTAGGCTTCGTACATCTGCGGGAAAAAGCGACGAAAATCATAGGCAATCCCCGCCTGATTGCCAATCGCCCCCACGGTATTAACGGGGTTGACGATGGCGCGGGCGGGGCTGTAGAAAATATCGCCATAAACGTAGGTGATCATGCGTGGGCCTACTCCTGATATGAATACTACCCTATGGTAGAACATAAATTCACGACGCGCAAGTGAAAACGGGCGAGCGCGGCGGCTCACCCGTCATCTTGCCCAGCAGATACTGTGTTTTACTCGTCGGCGCTGGCGATCTCTAGCTCAGGCAAGCGTGAGAAGCTATCCAGCGCGGCGATGGCGTTCGTCAGGCTTGGGTCTGCATCGTCGCCAAGTTCCAGCAGGTTGGTCGCGCCGCTATTTTCCAACAACAGATTAGCGACGTACGCTGTCCCGTCGTCGTTGAGGATTTGCACGATACCGCTCTGGGCGCTCCCGTCGATGGTCTCGACGGTATAGGCGACGCGGTAGCCGCTCAAGCCGTATTGCGTGATTTCTTCGCTGGTCTGGACGGCGATAGTCGAGCGCAGGTCAGCGACGAGGGCTTCGGCATCATCAAGGCTATCGACCGTGCCGTCTTGCGTCTCGACGCGCAACTGGGCGTTCTCGCCACTGATGCTAGTCGGCACGCCGGCCCCGCTATCGGTCACTTGCCAACCATTGGGGAAGCGAATCAGGTAGCTGGTCTGCTCATCGAAGTAGCCATTCCATTCTAGCGGTGCGCCGATGTAACGCTCGATCGGGCTGAAGTTCTCGACCTGATTGCTGAGGACATAGCGCAACATCTCAGAAGCGTTGCTGGGCGTGACGACGCGCACGACGTAAATCCAGGTCTCATCGCTGAAGGCAATCTGGCGCGCGATGTAGTTCTGTTGGGCGCGTTGCAGGTTGAAATCGATCACGACGCGATCGTCCTGCACGTCGCGGGTGGCTTCGCGCCATGAGGAATACTGATTCCAGCTGGAGCGCAACCACGCATCGCCGAAGAAGTTGCTCAGCCCTTCAGGGTCAAGCGTGACACCGGCGACCGGACGAATGACGCGCATCTCGATCACGCTCAGCGCATCCGGATTGTTGAATGTCACCTGTGCTTCGCCAGTCGTGCTGAACTGATTCTGCGCGTCCCAACCCTCAGGAATGGTCGCGGTGAATAAGCCCGATGGGTGGATATACCCCGTGTTGAAGTTGATCTCGCCCGTTGGGATCGGTGCCGGTTGGGTCGGGGTCGGGACGGCGGTCTCCTCAGGCGGGGGTGCGCCGGTCGGGGTGGTCGGGAAAAGTGGGAGTAAGAGACTCGCCCCCATCGCAAACGCTAGAAATAATCCTAAGCCAACGGTGACCCGCTGTTGCATTCGTCTTTTTTTCTTTGCCATGCTTGAATAATCTCCAAAAATTCAGATTCAAAACGCACGATATGATACCGTATTTGCGGCATTGTGTTAAGAGTCCTCACAGGCGACCCGCTATAAAAACAACACTTGACCTAGTATGACCTCTTATGCTTTAATTTGACAATCTAAACTACATAGTAACTACTCAGGTATAATCTTCTTGTGGGGTGTCTCCCCACGCCTCTGAGTAGTTACAACCACATAAGGGGTATTCTGCATGACTCAAGTGAATCAACGCCCAGCACCGACCGTACCCGCCGGTTATCGCGTGCGCCCGACAACGCTAGATGATGCGGATGCTGTCGATCAGTTATACGCCATCAGCTACCGCCCGAAAAATCTACCGCATCGCCCCAATGCTGATGAATTGCGTACTGATTGGCAATCCCCGCGTTTCGATCTCAGCACATCGTCTATCATGATCGAACATGACTCGCAATTGATCGCGATTGCGACCATCTGGGATACCAGTGAAACCCCCGTGCGCCCGTGGTTGTCGTGGGTGTTGCACCCCGATTACTATGAGACCGCGATTGCCCAATACGTGATCGACTGGTTAGAGTATACGGCTCAGCGTGTGTTCGATCGCTGTCCGGCAGATGCTAAAATCGCCTTCGAGACGGGCGTATTGCTTGGCTATCAACCACGCGAAGCCCTGATTACTGCGAATGGCTATCAGCATGTGCGTACATTCCAGCGGATGGTCGTGCGCCACGATGCGCCGCCGCCTGCTGTGCAGATGCCGGCTGGTTTTTCACTGCGCCCCCTGCGCTATCCCGATGAATTGCCGGATTATGTCCACGCTTTCCGCGATAGTTTTCAGGATCATTACGGCTATGTCGATCAAGCGTTTGCCAATGAGCTGGAGTCGTGGCGGCACTGGCTCGATCATGAACCGGACTTCAACCCGCAGACCTTTTATCTCGCTATCGACGACCAGACGGGGGCAATCGTCGCTTTCTGCTTCGCGGTCGATGAGCAAAAAACCGACGCGGATTATGCCTACGTCCATGAACTGGGGACGTGTCGTGCCTATCGTAAGCGCGGGCTAGCCTCAACGCTCTTGCGGCACGCATTCCACGATCTGTATCAGCGCGGTCGTCCGAATGTCGCCCTGCACGTCGATGCCGATAGCATCACCGGCGCGACGCGCCTCTATCAGCGCGTCGGTATGCGTCCCGATCAAGCCTTCGGCGATCACGAGAAAATCATGCGTGACGGGCGCGAGCTGGCGAACACGGGCACAGAGGCATGACCACGCTATACGACATCACGCGCACGGTCGCGCCACAGACGCACCCCTGGCCCGGCGATACGCCCTATAGCGCCCGTCCGGTGATGCAAATCGCTGATGGCGCGAGCGTCAACCTGCTCACGCTGACGATGAGCGCGCACATCGGCACGCACGCCGACGCTTACTATCACTATGCCGACGATGGCGCACACCCCGCGACGATGCCCCTATCGCATTACATCGGGCGGGCGCGGGTCGTCACGGTGGCGCGGGATGCGGGGGCGCTGACGCTCGCTGATGTCGCCCATGTTGATCTCGCGGGGGGGGAACGCTTGTTGGTGCATAGCCCTATCAGCGATTTAGACGATGAGCAATGGCCCGAGCAGATTCCGTATCTGAGCGTAGACTTGATCGCGCATCTTGCCGCGCTTGAGTATAAATTGATCGGCTTGGATTCGCCCTCGGTCGATCCTTTCGATAGCAAGATTTTAGCGGCACATCACGCCCTGCGCCGACACGGTATGGTCAATCTGGAATCGCTGAACTTGAGCGGCGTGCCGGATGGCGATTACGAACTGATCGCGCTCCCGCTCAAGCTGGATGTCGCTTGTGGCTCACCGGTGCGGGCAATCTTGCGGACGTTATAGCAGGCGCGCGCCGGTGGCTGTATCGAAGAAGAACAGCGCGTCCCGATCAAAAGTGCAGGCGACGGTATCGCCCTGCGTATACTGCTGGTCGAAAGGCGCTTCAATCTGCCATGTGGTTGATCCGGCTTGTACGTCGAGCAGGTGATAGCGCTGGGCGAAGTTTGCCTCGACCGCACGCACTGTACAGGCGATGTCGCCGCTATCATCGGGCTGGACGTGAATATGATGCGGGCGAATACCCAGCGTCACGGCGGTGCCATCCGGTATATCGCGCCGCATGATGAACGCGCCGAGCGTCTCGTGTACCCATGCCCCCCGCACGATCTCGCCTTCAAACAAGTTCATCGTTGGCACGCCGATGAACTGCGCCACGAAGACGTTGTTAGGGTTATTGTACAGGAAGGTATAACTGCCGATCTGTTCGATTTTGCCGGCGCGCATCACAGCGACCTTCGCCGTGATCATTGCGGCTTCTTGCTGGTCGTGTGTCACGTAGAGCATCGTCACCGGATATTTGTTGAGCAGGCGACGGGCTTCGAGGCGGGCATTGGTGCGGAAGGTTGCGTCGAGATTGGCGAAGGGTTCATCGAAGAGCAAGAGGCGTAAATCACGCGCGAACGCCCGCGCAATCGAGACGCGCTGTTTTTCGCCACCGGAGAGATGACGCGGGAATTTGCCCATCAATTGGTCGATGTCCACGCCGGTGATTTGCGAAATATCATGCATGCGCTGGGGGACTTCGCGCTGGCGACGGCGCAGGCGCAGGTAAAAGCCGATGTTGCGCTCGACATTCCACTGTGGGATCAACGCATAATCTTGAAAGATCATGCCGATACCGCGTTGTTCGGTCGGCACATCCCTCAATAACTGACCATCATGCTTGACTGTTCCGGCATCGGGTGTTTCCAGCCCGGCGACGATCCGCAGAAGCGTTGTCTTGCCTGACCCCGAAGGCCCCACAAGAGCGATCGTATCCCCTTCTTTGACCTGTAGCGTCACGTCATCGAGGGCGGTCACCGTGCGTTGATTCGCAGTGTAACTTTTGCTCACATGCTCTACTGAAATAACAGACATCGTGTCTCTTTGCCTTGTGCTATGCGTTTGATCGCTCTCATTATCATGCGCCAGTCAAGCCCTCTGCAAGGTGCGAGGCAACACCTCCGCGAATCCCCTATATTTCATCTGAACAAAAGCTATACCAGCTTTTGAGGGTATAACCACATGATAGCGTGGAAACCTACATGGGGAGACATCCCCTGCGTGAAACCCACAAGAAGGCAGTTACGTCTGATGTTGGTCGTCGCTTGACAGGGCGCACAAGACGCGCTATTGTTGTGGCTAATTGACCCAATAGCAGGCGATTTTAGATGCCCAGCGCGCACGTTTTCATCAACAGCACTAGCACTATGATGACTACTATGCCGACTGACATAGTCAGGGACGGAGGGTTTCGCTTGTTATAGTTAGGTCATGCTTAGATACAAGGCACTGACAAGGCACACAGGGAAATCCTGTGTGTCTTTTTTTGTTCTCAGGGGGCGCGTCCCTAATTATATACAGATGGAGAGTCATCATGATTACAATGAAGTTCGGGGGAACATCGGTCGGCAATGCTGACGCAATGCAACAAGTGGTGCAGATTATCCAGCAGACCCAGACGCAAGATGAGCGCGTCGCGGTCGTCGTCTCGGCAATGTCGGGTGTGACCGATATGCTCGTGCAATCCGTGCGCGAAGCAGTCGCCGGTGATAAATGGGGCTATCTCTCGCTCTCAAAAGCGATCCGCGACAAGCACGAAGACACCGCTAATCAACTGATCTCGGCGAATGGTCGGCGCACTGCGATCCTTGAGGCGATCAATACCTTGCTCGATCATCATGTGGACGTGTGCGATGCGATTCACATCCTCGGCGAAGCCACGCCGCGCATTGCTGATCTGGTCGTTTCTTTTGGCGAGCGTCTCAGTAGTCGCCTGCTCGCCGCTGTGCTACAAGAAAACGGCGTGAACGCGGTCGCCTACGATGCTGGCGATTTCCTCATCACCAATGCTGTGCATCAAGATGCTGATCCGATCTGGGATCTGACCGAGCGCAAGATCAACGCCGCGCTGAAACCGATCATCAATCAGGGGATCGTGCCGATTATCACGGGCTTCATCGGCAAAACACAGGACGATCACATCACCACGCTGGGACGGGGCGGCAGTGATTTCAGCGCGGCAGTGTTTGCATCGTATCTCGATAGTGACGAACTCATCATCTGGACGGACGTCGACGGCGTGATGACCACCGACCCGCGCATCGACCCCCGCGCCCGCGTCTTGCCCTATGTGTCGTATACCGAAGTCGGTGAGCTAGCGTTCTACGGCGCGAAAGTCCTGCATCCCAAGACCGTACAGCCGATCATCAGCAAGCAAATCCCCCTGCGTGTGAAGAACACCTTCAACCCAGATTTCGCCGGTACGCTCATCGGGGCTGAGGCGAAGCCCGCGCGCAGTATCATCAAAGCGGTGACCAGCATCAAAGACGTGAGCCTGCTGACCGTCAGCGGTAAGGGTATGTTGGGTGTGCCGGGCATCGCTGGACGGACATTTTTGGCGACCGCGAACGCCGGTGCTAGCATTTTGATGATCTCGCAATCATCGTCTGAGCAGAGCTTCTGCTTCACGGTGGTTGATGAGCGTGCGCCGTACGTACGCCACGCAGTCGAGAGCGAACTCGCGTCCGAGATTGCCACGCGCGATGTCGATAGCATTAATGTCCTCAGCGATGTTGTGATTATTACGGCGGTCGGCGCGGGCATGAAGCATCAGCCGGGGATTGCTGGACGCGTCTTCACCACCATGGGCGATAACGCGATCAACGTTCTGTCGATCGCGCAGGGGTCATCGGAGTGCAGTATTTCGTTCATCGTGCAAGAGTCTGATCTCGATGAGGCGGTGCAACGCTTACACGATCTCGCCCTCGTCGATGAGAGCGCGTGATAGCGATGCAGACGGGGCGCATCACACCTACGTGATCCACTTGAGGACACGCCGGACAAGCGCACCGATGCGCGTCTCGGCAGCGATTTTTCGCAGGTGTTCGGTGGCGAGAACAGCGTTACTCGTGCCCAGCGTCGGGTAAATTTTGACGGGTAAGGTCGCTTGATGCACCCGTCCACCGCGCTCGATGATCGCCGCCCACTCGTTCATCATCTCGCCCGCGTTGGGGCCGACGATTGTCGCGCCGTAGAGCTTGCCGTATCTGCCGTGTATCAGCTTCATGAAGCCCCGCCGATGTCCGGCGGTCATGGCGCGGTCAACGCGGGTGATGGGCAGGCGGGTAACTTCGTAATGCGGGTGATGCTGGCGAACTTGGGCTTCGGTCAAGCCGGCGTGTGCGACTTCGGGATCGGTGAAGGTCGCCCAGGGTAGGTGCGTCTTGCGCTTCGACTTCAAGGGCAAGAGCGCGTTGAACAGGGCGGTCGTGCCTTCTGTGCTGGACGCATGCGAGAGCATTTGTCCGCCAGCGACATCGCCCGCCGCGAAGATGTGCGCCTGATTGGTTTGCAGGCGGTCATCGACGAGCAAACGCCCGTCCTCATGGGCGATGCCCGCCGCGTCGGGGTTCAGATTACGCACGTCAACCACGCGCCCGACAGCCAGCAGAACGTGTGAACCGCTGACCGCTGTGCCATCTGCCAGATGCACCGTGACGCGCCCGTCCGCGTACTCTGCCCGTTCGACCGTCTGCCCGCACATCAGCGTTACGCCTTCGTCGCTCAGGATCTCGGCGATCAATTCGCTAGCGTCGGGGTCGTCGCGAGGCAGGATGTGGTCGTTGTATTCGATGAGGGTCACCTGTGTGCCGAGACGATTGAAGGCCTGCGCCATCTCTGTTCCGATCGGGCCGCCGCCGACAATCAGCAGGTGGTCGGGTTGTTCGCGCAGGTCAAACAGGGTGTGATTGGTTAGGTAGGGCACATCGTCGAAGCCATCCAGCACGCGCGGACGCGATCCGGTCGCTAGCACGAAGCGTTCAGCGCGCAGGGTTTCGCCGCTCTCAAGCTGGAGTGTGTGCGGGTCAGTGAAGTGCGCGTAGGCTTCGTAAACGGTGACTTCGCGTTGGCGCAGTTCTGCCGGCGTTTCATCAGCATAGATCGCTTCGATCGTCGCCTGAATGTGCGTCATCACCTGCGCGAAATCGACCGTCACGCCCGCGCCATCAATGCCCTGTGCCTGACTGGTACGCGCATGATGGA
The DNA here is from genome assembly GCA_034437755.1 of Anaerolineae bacterium. Taxonomy (GTDB): domain Bacteria; phylum Chloroflexota; class Anaerolineae; order Aggregatilineales; family Phototrophicaceae; genus JAUZRW01. The sequence continues at coordinate 54,799 of DAOTTV010000083.1, forward strand.
CTGTCTTGGCAACGTTGATCAGTGTTTTGCTGGGCATACACCCGTACCACGTACAATCGCCGCCGGTGTGTGCGCCCTCTACCAGCGCGACATCAATGCCCAGCGTCGCCGCGATTTCGGCGACAGTCAAGCCGGCCGCGCCGCCACCGATGACAATTAGTTGATGGTTGTGCATCGTGCGTTGTTCTCTCTCGATTGCGTTTACTATATCGCTATGCTAGCAAGTAAATCTAAAGAGGACATTACACCGTGATGTGATCTATTGCTTTTTCCATTTGATGTTGAAGGTCGCCGGTGTGCCGTCGCGCTTGATGTCGGGAATCACGCTGAAGATATAGCCTTCGGGGCGGAAGCGGCGCGCAATGCTGAAGAGATAGCCATATGCCGCATAATCAGAGTAAGGCGATTGGAAGGTCACCTGAATGTGCTGGTCGTCAATCTGGTCGATCACCCAACCTTCAGTATCGGGGATATTTTGGTGAATGGCGCTGTACATCTGTGGTAGGGCTTGCAGTGCCGCCGCGATGTTATCGACTTCATCGGGGAATTCCAGTTCATCCAGCGTTTGCACCCCGATGGCGACGATATTCTGTGTGCCGTTGGGCATCGTCTCGAGCTTGCTGTAAATATCGGCGAACATCTGCTGGGGATACCAGGTCTCAGGGTCGATTGCGTCGACACCGATTTCTTCTAAAACAGGGCGAATCTCTTTCGCCTGTAGGTTATCGAGGAAGGCGAGCATCACCTGCCCGATCACTTTGGCATCATCGGTCGCCTCTACGTCTTTTTGCGGTAAATTCGGGATATGTGTCGTCATCATCAAATCCTTTAGTCTCTATACGACATGTGACTGGCACAAAGGCTTTAACATATATTGCGATAGTTTATCTTTTCATGTAACTACTCAGGTAGAGTCTTCTTGTGGGGTTTCACCCCACGCCCCAGCAGGGCATGTCTCCCCTGCACCCCAGTTTTGCTGAACGCAAAGCGTTCGGCGGGTACAGGTTCAAAGGACAATCGTCCTCTGTGGGGGGCGGGGGCAACGCCCCTGAGTAGTTACCTTTTCATACAATAAGGCAAAACCCACCCGCTAACAATTAACATCAATTGCGCTTATCGAAGACTCATACTTGCGCGGTGTAGGCGTAGGGCGAACGTCTCGCGGACGTATGCCATGTGCTTGACGGATACCGCTATAATAAAGATGAGCGAGTGGTTCATGAGCAAACGGGATTATGAGGCATGGTCAGACGATGGCACAAGTTCATATGGGGGCTACTAGCGTTCGTCGTCAGCGCGTGTGGGGTCGGTATTCCTGATGTTACGCCGACGCTCGCCCCGACTGACACGCCCCAACCGACCAACATCGTGTTACAGGCGACGGATACGCCGGTGATCGAACTCAGCGCCACGCCGACGCTCACGCCTTCGGTGACGGCGAGCGTGACAACGACAGCGACGGCGATTCCCAGCGCCACGCCGACGCTCACGCCTTCGGTGACGGCGAGC
>DAOTTV010000084.1:0-9970 GCA_034437755.1 Anaerolineae bacterium
AGAGACCGGCGAGGCTGTCGGTTGGGATTATGATGCGGTTGATGAGATGTGTGACCGTTTGAACTGCGTGCCGGAATACATCGAAACCAGCTGGGAAGGCATGATCGTCGCCGTCAGCAATGGTGAGTTCGATATGGCGGCGGACGGCATCACCATCACCGACGACCGCGCCGAAATCGTCGATTTCTCGATCGGCTACGCGCAAATCGTGCAACGCCTGATGACGCGCCTCGGCGAAGACCGCTTCGGCAGTGTCGATGCATTTGTCGAAAACGAAGATTACGTGATCGGCGTGCAACTGGCGACCACTAACTTCCTTACCGCGCAAGAACTGGTCGGCGATGATCGCATCGTGGGCTTCAGCGACTTCGGCGCGGCGGTACAAGCCCTGATCGCGGGCGATGTCGATGCCGTCATCATTGATGATGTGGCGGGGCAGGGCTACGTCGGCGAAAACGCCGATCAAATCGAACTGCTCGCCGGTGCCGTACAGTCCGACCAACAACTGGGCTTCATCTTCGAGCCGGGTTCGAATCTGGCTGAACCCTTCAACGCCGCGCTCCGCAGTATGGCGACCGATGGCACACTCAATGCCATCAATGCCGATTGGGGCTTCGGGCCGTATCAGGGGAACTTGGTCGAGTGAGGGGTCAGTAAGTCATTTCAGTTCTATACACCAAACGGACGGACACGCCGGTGTCCGTTCGTTTGTCGCTTACGTGTCTAATTCCACCAGCACTTGACCGCGCTCGACGACATCCCCCGCGCTGACGTGCAGAGTCGCGACTGTGCCGTCCTGCGGCGCTGTGATGCGAATCTCCATCTTCATCGCTTCCAGCACGACCAGCACTGTGCCCGCTGCGACAGTATCCCCGATTGCCACGCGCACATCCAGCACCTGCCCCGGCATTTCAGCCGTCAGATCGCCACTGCTGGCTTGGCTCGCGCCGCGCCGCTGGCGATTATCCGCCTGTGCGAGTTGATATTGCACGCCCGCAATCTGGACATACCGCGCTGGATCGTCGCGGGCAACATGCGCGATCTGACGTGTATCAGCGGTACGAATCAGCCAATCGCCGTCTGCTAGCTGGGTCGCCGTCACGGTATATTCACGCTCGCCAATCTGCGCCCGATACGTGCCGTCCGGCTGACGCTTAAGATCAATGGTGTAAGTCTGGTCGTTGTAATCATAGCTATATTGCATGAGCCTGTGTCCTTTTCATACACTGAAGGTAACTACTCAGGGGCGTTGCCCCCGACCCCCCACAAAGTCCTTTGAACCTGTACCCGCCGAACGCTTTGCGGTCGGCAAAACTGGGGTGCAGGGGAGATATCCCCTGCTAGGGCGTGGGGTGAAACCCCACAAGAAGACTCTACCTGAGTAGTCACCGCACAGGTTTATATGTGTACTGGCAAACTTGCTAACGCGCAATCAGTCGGCAATGGTCGCCAGCCATATCGGCAAATCATAGCCGTTGTGAACGAAGCCAAAGCGCGTATACAAGCGTTGCGAGCGGTGATTGCTCTGCTGGGTGTTGACGGTCATCGTCCGCACGCCGCGCCGCCGCATCCGATCGAGCAAGTGATAGAGCAAAGCCGCGCCGACGCGCTTGCCCTGTGAGGTGGGCGCGACGGCTAAACGGGCGAGGTGGCCGCTGGCGAGGTGGCGCGTGCTCATCTGGTAGCCGATCACCGTGCCCTGATGCTCGGCAAGGGTGCAACTGGCGACTTGCCGCAAGGCTTGGCGCGTGTCGGGCCTGCTCAATTGCCACGGTGGCACGAAGGCAGCATGATCGACGGCGACGATCGCCCGTACATCTTCTATATAGGCGTTGCGGATATGCAAGTCATGCGTGGGCGGATCGGACAGATCAATATGCGGCAACAATAGGGTGACGACATCTTCTTGATAGACGAAGCCCAGCGCGGGCAGGTGTGCCGCGAGCCACTTGTTCATCAGCAACGCGCCGACTAGCGTCACGCCCTGCGCCTGTGCTGGCGGCCGGATCGCCAGCCACAAATGCTGGATTACGTCCGCCGCATTGATGTGATCGCTGAGGGCGACCATGCGAAGCCACGCGGCACCATGCACAGGCAGGGATACCCCCAGCACCCCGCACAGCATCCCGCGCTCGTCAAATGCCAGCTTGACCAGATGTTGGCGGCTATCGAGCCAGCGACCGATGCGGTACCAGTCCATGTGTGTGTGAATGTTACGCGCATAAAATGCCAGCGATAGCACAGCATCGCGATACTTACGCTCATACGTGACGATGTGCAAAGCTGATGTGTTCATCGCCGTTTTAACCGCTGGGCATAGCTCGGCACAGTCAGCGCGATATTGCGACACACACGCGCATCAATCAGGCGGCTGACGAGGCGATCATTGAGATCGTCAAAAGGCTTCGCGGTCGTGATGACCGTCGCCTTCTGTGCCACATAGCGATAATCGAGAAGCTGGAATAACTTCTCCTGTGACCATGCGCTCTTGCCATCAGTGCCGAGATCATCCAGCACCAGCAAGGGCACATCGCGGATGCGCCCGAAGAGCTTGCTGAAGGACACCTGCGAATCAGCGCGGAAAGTGGTCTTCAAGTAATCGAACAGATCGGGCACGGTCAAGAACAGCACATCGTCGCCCATCAAATGGCGCTGATTGGCGATGGCGGCGGCGAGATGCGTCTTACCTGTGCCGTAGCCACCCATGAACAGAATCCAACGGTTGGGCTGGTGCGCGTATTCTTCGGCGGCTTGCGCGGCTTTCAACAGGTTATCGCGCTCATCCGGCGTGACCATCGTACGAATGTCGAAGTTATCGAAGGTCATGTGCGCGTACATGCTCAGGCGCTCGGTCAAAAAGCGTTCTGCGCCATGCGGCGAGGCATCGCGGTAATCCGGCGCTTCGATCGTCACCCGCGCCACTACCTGCGTGTCCATCAGGCGACTGCTGATGCGCGGGTCGAGCGTCTCAAGCGGGGTGTTAGTCGTGATGACGGTCGACTTCTTGTGTGAGTAGCGATAATTCAGCAGTTGGAATAACTTCTCCTTCGCCCACTCGCTGGGGTTCTCTACGCCGAGATCGTCCAGAATCAAGAGCGTCGCGTCTTTCACCCGTTCAAAGAGTTCGTCGTAGGTCATATCAGCCGATGGGCTATAGCCCCCGCGCAGATAATCGAGCAGATCCGGCACCGTGATGAAGATCACCATATCGCCCTGTTGCAAGCGTTGATTGCCGATCGCCGCCGCGAGATGCGTCTTACCCGTGCCGTATACGCCCTGTAACAGCAACCAACCGTCCATCTCTTGGGCGAAGTGTAACGCCGTCTTCAAGGCATGATCGACCGATTCATACTGCTTATACGGGTAATGCTCCGGTACATCGTAATTATCGAAGGTCTTATCGACGAATGCCTTGAGGTTGCTCAGCTTACGCAGGCGTTCCACCCGTTCTTGATCGACTTCACGCGGGCGATTAGGACAGGCGAATAACTTACCGAAGCGCGGGTGATCGGGCGCGACGTTGTACTTGATAACGCCTAATCCCTTGCAAATCGGGCAAGGGCGTTCGGGATAATCGGGATCATAGCAATGGATGGTCTTGGGCTGTGGCTCCAGATCAGGACTCGATGAAGTCGGCGTATTTGCCGCCGGTGTAATCCCGTTGGTCTCGTTCAGTAGATCGCTCAGTTGCTTCATCCTGTCGTCCTTCCTGCTTCCAATCTTCTAAAATCACTTCGATGTAACGCCAGCGGCGCACGTTGTTATCAATGGCGATGTTGATCGCGTCGATAATCCATTGATAGGGGTATTCCGCGCTTGCCAGTTTCAGCCGTTCGGCAATGCCGGCGGTCAGCGCGCCGATGTTGTCTTCATACAGTCTATAGATTGTTGGGCGTTCTGGCAAAATTTCGATCATCTGTTGTGCGTCCGGTTGCCAGTTGCCCGCCTCTAATTGTTCGATCGCGCGTTGTCCCGTATCAGTGTGCAAAAAGTAGAGCGTGCGCGGCGTGTCGTCTACGCTGAGATCATACCGCAACAAGATGCCTTGCGTCACGGCTTGTGCCAGTGCATCGCGCAGGGTGGCGTGCCACGTCTCCGGCAGTGCGCCGATGCTCGCGCGCAATTCTGGCGATTGGGCGAAGTCGTCCCACGTCAAATAGCGGAACGCGCCCTGCTTCTGGTAGAGCGCATGATAGCAGAACAGGATCACTTTCAGCTCGGCAAGATCATCAATCAGCGGCAAAACATCGCTGAAGAACTGGCGATGAATGCGGATGCTAGAATCACCGCGCTGGAAACCGTCGAAGCTGGTCATCGCGCCTCACCCTTCTCGTAATAGGGCGAGTACATCGACGATCGCCGGTTCTGCAATGGCGATCAGGTCGAGATACTGCTCAAGGTCAGCGATGGCCTGTGTGCGGGCATCACTGGCGCCGGTCTCTGTCCAGCGCAGGTGATAGAGCAAGCCCCGCTCACGATACGCCAGCGCAAAATCAGCATCGAGCGTCAAGGCTTGTGCGAAGTCGTCCAGCGCTTGTTGATAGGCGGGGGGGCGTCCCGCGCTATACTGCCCAGCATAGGCAATCCCGCGACTGGTCAGCACATCGGCGCGTGCGCCCTGATTGCTCAGCACGCGGTCGTATAGCTCGATCGCATAACGATAATTGCCGCCCTGCAACAGCACATCTGCCGATCGCAACACGTCGTTGTCGGTGCGCGGGGTCATGGTCGGCATCAGCGCTCGTTCAGCGCGATACTCGCGGGTTGCCTGTCGGGATTGCTCGGTCGCCTGTAAATCTGCCGCCGCAATCGCGCCGACGGCGGTCGGGCGGTCGGGGACGTAGGTGCGCGGCGTGACGGGCATCCACAGCAAGCGCCCGAACTGCCACGCGAAAAAGACCACCGCCAGCAAGAACACGCCCAGAAGCACCCACGGGATCGCTTGCTCGGAGGGCGAGACTGCCGCCCGATAGCGCGGGTTATGCGGGCGTGATTTGACCGCACGGCGCGTCCGTTCCATATTTTGTACGCGCTGGTGGCGCTGGCGCTGGAGTTGTAGGTCAAGCTGGCGATCGCGCTCGGCGATCAGTTCGCGGTTGTATTGGGCGCGGCGGGTTGCGTCCGATAGCACGGCATACGATTGGTTGATGCGTTGCGTCATCTGCTTCGCCCGTGCGATGTCGCGGTCGAGCGCTTTGAGGGCTTGCGTGTAGCCATCGCGTTCTAATTGAGCGCGTTCGCCGGCGAATTTATCAGGATGATACTTGCGAATCTGCTCACGATAGGCGCGTTTAATCTGGTCTAGGTCGGCATTTTCAGCCACGCCCAGCCGTTGATAATGAGTTTGAGAATGAGTCATAGTTACAATCAAGTGAATTACAATCCAAGCATGTCTATCTCTTATGATAGCACAGGATTGTCGAATAATAGCTGGTTATCGCGAAAGGGACGACGAACAAGTTGTCAGATGATTTTTATGTATCATACGGCGATCGTGCGCCCATTATGGGGCGGGTTCTTCAAGCACACAGGCGATGAGCGCGAGAACAATGGTGGCGACGATGTGCGCCATCACCTAGATGCGATCAGGCATTGGCGTATTTTTCATGCCATTCTTTGAAGAAGTTGTGCGCTTCGGTGATGCTCTTGACAATGCGCTTGCGGTGTTGCTCCGGCGTGATCTGCTGGGCGATGCGGATGGTCTGCTCCTGTACTTTGGTCTCGACCAAGAGCGCGACCGGCACGTGATCTAGCGATACTTTGCTATTCAGCCGATACGATTCGCGCTGGACTTGCGCCAGATTATCGCGCTCGAAGCGTTGTACCTGCCGGAAATCGAAGATACAGCCTTTGACCGCTGGAATCCCGCCATGTGGCTTCACCAGCCCGATGCCTTTCATATAAACCAGCGCGGCAATATCACCGTTGACCAAATCGCCGTATTTGCCGTGTAGATAGCCGGTCGCTGTATCAAACGTGACGGTAAAACGTGCATCTTCATCTGAATACGTGTAAATCATTATTATTCACTTTCACTCGACGATTGTATACTATTATAGCGCAAAACGACTGAAAAATGTGGGGCTTTCGTATTTTGCGTGGTCACGCTCTTTTTGTCCCTTTTTTGAAAAAGGGAACGCCAAAAGGTCAAGGAACAGCAGTTCCTTGCGGGGATGCGGGGGCAAAGCCCCTGCCACAAAAACCACGCGACATCCCAAAGAGCCAAAAATGTTAAAGAAACCATATAGACAGTATTATAAAAAAAATATTAGTAGGCTTTTCAAAAATATAGCCAAATCGCTTTAGCGTTTGGCGAGACAATAGACGACTTATGCACACCCTTCAATATTATTCGGAGAAAACAAACCTATGACCACAACGCAATCCTTAGATGAGGTAACACAGGCGAAAATCAACGCGGCGCGTACCCTGCGCGGCATCGCGCCGACGACCTATCGCGTGCCTTTTCGTAATATCCGCGATGTGCTGGCACTGCATACGAAAGCCTCGCCCCACAAACCCTATTTGATCTATTACGACCGCGACGGTCAGCGTACAGAACTGACCTATGCCGATTTCACGGCGAAGGCGCATCAGGTCGCCAATTTTTTGTATGAAGACCTCAGCATCCGGCGCGGCGATCGCGTGGCGACGATCGGCTACAACCACACGCACACCGTCTTGATTTATATGGCGTGTTGGATTGTGGGGGCGGCCGTCGCCCCGCAAAACGTCGCCGAGAGCGATGACCAGATCGCGTTTATCCTGCGTAACAGCAAGGCTCGCGTCGTATTCGCGATGCACGACGTACTCGACCGTGCCGCGACCATCGTCAACGGTGGCGACGGGAGCGCGGGCGAACTCGGCGCGCCCAACGTGCAGGGTATCATCCAAGTGGGTGGCACAGCCGGCGACATTTACCCGCACTTCGAGACGGTCGTCGCCAACCGCCCGACATCCTTCTTAGGCGATGAGAGCGGCGCGAAAGGCGATGACCTGCCCACCCGTCAGGGGACACTAGCAACGGCGACGCTCGATGATGATGCGCTCTTAGTCTACACATCCGGCACGACCGGCGCACCCAAGGGCGTGGTACTCAATCAATATAACCTGCTGGCAGATGCCCAAGCGATCAGCAGTTGGCAGGCGATCACCGGCAACCAGACGATGATGTGCGTCCTGCCGACGCACCACGTCAACGGCATTGTGGTGACGCTGGTCACGCCGCTGTATGTCGGCGCGACGACTGTTCTCAATCGCTCGTTTAGCGTGTCGCACTTCTGGGAGCGCGTCTACAAAGAGAAGGTGAACGTCGTCTCGGTGGTGCCGACGCTCTTGCAATTTTTGCTGGAATACGGGCAGGCACAACAAGCCGACGGCGGCACAATCTTCGGGCAGAACATCAATCGCCAGATGTTGAAGCACTTCCGGCACTTCATCTGTGGCGCGGGGACGCTGGCGGTCGCGCTGGCACGCGCGTTCGAGAATACCTTCGGCATGCCGATTTTACACGGCTACGGCTTGAGCGAGACGACCTGCTATTCCTGCTTCTTGCCGATCACGCTCAGCTGGGAGACGCATCAAGCGTGGATGCAGGATTACGGCTATCCCAGCATCGGTTGTCCGATCGACGCGAACGAGATGGCGATCTTCGACCCGACGGGCAGTGGCGAGCAACTGGGCGCAGGCGAGCGCGGCGAAATCTGTATTCGCGGGCATAACGTGATGCAACATTATTACCTGCGCCCCGATGCTAACGCCGAAACATTCAAGTTCGGGTGGTTCCGCAGTGGTGATGAGGGCTTCTACAAAATGGGCGCGGACGGTCGCCCGTACTTCTTCATCACGGGGCGCATCAAAGAACTCATCAATCGTGGCGGGGTCAAGTTCAGCCCCTTCGATATTGAAGAAGTCCTGCTGGCGATTGAAGGCGTGAAGGTCGGGCTAGCGGTCGCCTTCCCCAACACCTACTATGGCGAGGAAGTCGGCGCGTATATCGTGCTGGAAGACGGCGCAACCGTCAGCGCCGAGCATATCTTGGACGTGTGCCGCCAGCAGATGACAGTCGAGAAAGCGCCTAAGGTCGTCGTCTTTGGCACGGATGTTCCGGTGACATCGACCGGCAAATACCAGCGTTTGAAACTGCGCGATCGCTTCGCTGAGTACGAAGACACGCAATTCCGCAAATGAGCGCGATCCGAGCGCATCATGCGGTATAATAGAGAGCAAACAGCTAAATCGCACACCCCTGTATGCTGATGAGGGCAGAAGATTATGGCATTTGAGCTAGAAGCACTGGTCGGGCATTTGTACGTTGCCGCCGGACGCACCATCAAGACCACACCACCCGGCGCACTGTGCGAAGTCGCACCGCGACGGGCGGCACGCGGGCGCGAGATCGACACGATCTTCGTGCTGGTCTTGCCATCCGGCACGATTGCCCCCAATACTTTTTACGAGCAAATGGCACTGATGGCGGCTGAGCGCTACTTCAGCCAGGGCGGGAGCGTGACATCCGCCCTGCGCGAAGTGCTGAACACGCTCAACCACAATCTGTATGAGCATAACCAGAGCGGGCGCAAGCACTACGAAGCTAATATGCTGGTTGCAGTCTTGCGGAACGAGATGTTATACACGGCGCGGGTGGGCGCGGCGGTGGTCACCCTGCAACAGAACGATGAGACGCTGACGACCCCCACCGAACTCACGGACGATGACGCGCTGTTCCAGCCACCGCTAGGCGTGCAACCGATCCCCGAGATCGACATGAGCAAACACGAAATCCAGCAGGGGGCGCGCCTCTTGCTGACGGATGCCAACATCGCCGAGATCACGCGCCAACGCCTGCACGATGCGCTGGCAAGCGCCGACATCGAGCAGGTGCTCGACACGTTCAAGACGCTGGTCACGTTACAGATTCAGATGATGGCGGTCGAATTCGTGACATCCGAGCAAGCGGTGATGGTACCCGCCGCGACCGGACAATCGACGGCCGTGCTCACAGCCGAAATCGCCGCCTCGCGCTCGAAAGCCGCCGCCGATCAAGCCGCGGCACAAGCCGCCGCCGCCGAAGCCGCCCTGCAACAGGCACAGATGAACACGCCCCAAAATCGGCTCAAGCGGCGCGTGATGGATGCGGTCGTGATGGTCTCGCGCTCGGTGGGGCATTTCTTCAGCGCGATTGGCACACTCAGCCAGAAGTTATTCGGCAGAGACCCCAGCGCCGAAGGGCGACGACGTAACCGCCTCTTGATGACGGCGGCGGTCTTTGGCTTGCCGACGATCATCATCAGCGCGGTGCTGTTCTCGTGGGTGTTCAACGTCGGGCAGACCGCTTACGAACAGTGCGTCGCAGACGTGAATCGCTATGCTGAACTCGCGCGTACCATCGATTCCAGCGTGCCGTCGAACGTGATTGCCTCGTGGGAAGGCACACTGCGGCGCATCGACGAATGTTATGACCTGCGACCGGAGACCGACGACCCGACGCTGAGCTTCACGGCGCAGGAAGGACGCTTGATTATCGACAATCTGCGCGGGATTAGCCGCCGCGATGCGACACGCCTCTACTGGTGGGACGGGGCGAACATCCGCGCCGTGGTGCGACAGGGGCTGGATATATACGCGCTGGATAGCAATAACAATCTGGTCTATCGCCTGCAACTGACCGAGGACGGTCTAGGGCTGGCGAGTACGCCACAACCGGTTGCCAACATGCGGGCGGGGGCGCAGGTCGATGGCATGGTGCTGGGCGAGATCATCGACATCGCCTTCGATGCCGAGCGCAATCAGATTGTCGCGCTGGATGAAAACGGCGTGATGGTCAACTGCCTGCCGCGCTTCATCAATCAGTGCGAATCCCAGCAAATCCTCGGCACGGAGAACTGGCTCAACCCGACGCGCATCACCTTCTTCGGCGTGAATTTTTACGTGCTGGATAACGGTAGCGATCAAATCTGGCGCTATCAAC
>DAOTTV010000085.1:0-3692 GCA_034437755.1 Anaerolineae bacterium
AAGCGCCCACCGTGGATGACGCTATCCAGATGCGAGCCGATAATCAAGGTCTTGGCACGGGGATCGTGCGAGCGCAAAATCGCGGACTGATTCGCCGCGCCATCCTCTTGCAATTCCAGACCTGCTGTTCCAGCACGGTCAGCAAACCATGCGCGGATTTGCATATCAGCCTCGGATAGTGCCGGACGCGATAAGCCACCATCGCCAGTTGCGCCAATCTCAGCCTGTGCTTGCATATCCGCCAGAAAGCGGTCGCGGTTGATGTGCATCGTCATCTCTGTTTGTTCCTTACATTAGCTCATAATATTGGTTCTTTGGGATTTCGAGTGGTTTTTGTCGCAGGGGCTTTGCCCTCGCGCACCCACAAGGAACGATCGTTCCTTGACCTTATTCATTTTGAACGTTGCGCGTTCAAAAAACCAAAAGTTTTTGGTGTTCCCTTTTTTCAAAAAGGGGACGAAAGGAGCTTGACCACGCAAGATACGAAAGACCCATAGTATTTACGAGTGTATCGTCATCTCGCGCGATCGCAACCGGGCGCTGTCGCCAATGCCGACGATATTAGTCTTTAGTAAGATTAAGGTGTAGTGTTTCAGAAAAGCGATGTTTCATTTACGTTATATTTACATCTCTATTGTGTTAAAACATGACGGATTTATGGCACGTTATAATGCTGTGATATACAAGCATCCAGCGGCGGATACACATTCTGTCATAACGATATTACGTTATAATCAAGCCGAATTAACCTCATCGGGTAGATGACAAAATAGACGGGGAACGTTGTTATGATGTACCTAAAACAGGGGATTGATGTGCGCTGGTTTGATCCAGCACACGAGATCATCGTCCAAACCTACGGCGAACACTGGACAGTCGATGATTTTTTGTATGCCACCCAGCAAGCAGTCGGTTGGTGTATGATTGTCGATCATCGAGTCGATTTTATCGTTGATCTATCGCAGACTAACCACTTGCCAAATGATGTACGACGTCTGCGCGAGATTGTCGAGCAACATCCGATACCCAATATCGGCTTACAGGTAAACGTGCGTGCGCCGGGCTGGTTGCGGCATTTGGTCGACATGCACCTCAAATCGCACCCACATCTTATCCGGCATTATCGCCATGTGAATAGTTTCGGACAAGCACGCGATCTGATCAAATCCGATCGGCGCAAAGGCACTTGGTAACCGAATAACACGCCCGCGCAGTTCTTCACCGCGATCGGGCGTGTCAGTGTCGTTTTTCGCGTGTCCACGTTCTGAGATCAGGCGGGTTGGGCTGTCTCTTCTGTTGATTGGCTCGACCCGCGCCGGCGCACGACGAACGTCGCCAACGCACCGAGGAAGACGACTACCGTTACCACCTGTGACGTGTTGACCGCGACCCCGCCAAGCTCGACGATTGCCTGTTGCACGCGGATGAACTCTAACCAGAAGCGCACGAAGCTATACTGTATCAAGTACAGCAGGAAGAAATCGCCATCGCGCAGGTTAAAGCGTTCTTGATTGTTGTTGTAGAGATACGCCAACACAAAGAACGCGATCAAATTCCACAGCGATTCGTACAGAAAGAGCGGATGAAACAGCGTCTCATCAGGTGTACCGGGAAGCGGATATTCGACCCCGCTCGCGTATTCACCAACGCGCTTCTCCTGAGCGATCGAAATGCCCCACGGCAAGCTGGTCGGTGTGCCGTATAGCTCTTGATTGATGTAATTCGCCCAGCGTCCGATCGCCTGTGCCAAGGGCAGGGTAACACCGGCAATATCCAACCATGGCGAGAGGCGCATCCCTTCGTCGGGGAAAACCTTCTCAAATTCGGGAATCTTGAAGGCATCGACATCTTGCCCTCGAACGCGCTGATACGCCGCCGTAAAGATCCAGGCGATCGCCTCGAAGATCAGCGTGATCGGCAAGAAGATATAGTGAAACACGCGCCCGACCGGATTGTGTAAGGGGCCGAAGTACAACCACACGCCGATCAAACCGCCGATCACCGCGCCGAAGATGTGCAAGCCACCGTCCCAGACGGCAATCGCGCCACTCGTCAAGTTGAAGAAATTACTGTAATAGTCTGCGGCAGTGCGCCCCGCGAACACCGGCGGGAAGGTGACGAACCACAGACGCGCCCCAATAATCCCCGGAAAGATTGCCCATGTCAGCGCACCCCAGATGTGATCGGGATCGCGATTGCTACGCTGGGCGAGTCGTGCCGCAAACCCCGCGGCAATCAGCATCGCCGTGACGATGATGATGCCATAGTAGCGCACCTGCAAATTGCCAAAGGGCGTGCCTTGAATCAAGATATGCTCTGCTTGGAATTCCATAATTAATCGCCTCTATTACCTAAAATAATGGTCACATGGCGCATCCGTTGCCATACTGTTATGCCGGTGCCGATTGCTAACACCATCAGCCCCCATGAGAGCAGAATCGGCACCAGCATCATCACCAGAATGACTAGCGTGCGCTCCACCCGTGTGAACCACCCGACCCGACAATCTACGCCGAGTCCTTCGGCACGTGCCCGCGTGTAACTGACGAGCAAGGTGCTGATGAGCGTCCATTGGGCGAGGACGAGCCATAGAAATTGGTCACTTACCGCAAAATAATAGCTTAATGCCACAAAAATAAAACCGTCAGCATAGCGATCAAGCGTTGAGTCGAGAAATGCGCCGCGTGCGCTTGCCCCGTCACCCGCCCGTGCCACGGCACCATCGAGCGCATCCAGTGGCAAGCCGAGCAGGAGTAACAGCCCACCCGCGCGCAGGTCACCACGCCCGATTAACACGCTCGCCAGCCCGACGACCAGCACCCCCGCAATCGTCACTATGTCGGCTGTCATGCCGATGCGATGCAGTCGCGTCCCGATCGGAACGAGGATGCGATCAGCATAAGGGCGTAGGCGGTCAGTGAAGCTCGGTTTAGGATCAGTCATCGCGCTTGGTCAAGTATCCGGTATCAATATTTGCTCTGATAAGCTCACATTGTACGGATGCAATGGTCATTCAGCGAGGGGCAGTGTCTAGCTGACGATCGAATACTTATCACAACTGGTCGGGGATCGTACACCGTTTGTCAAGGGCTAGCTGTCATAGTGCTAACATACATACCAGCTGGATGAGTCGATATAACGGCTCTCGTCCGTGAGTGGGGCAGGGATCGTCTCTTGATACACTTATCAGGAGCAGAGGCAGATCATCACACCGAGTCGTCGGCGCGTATCAAAGTACCGAATTGATCGGCAATCGCGCGCAGGGTCTCGCCGGTTTCAGGGTGGATGAGATCAGGGGCAATATCGGCTAGCGGCACAGCAACATAATCGCGATTGCGGATGTCAGCATCCGGCAGGTGGTAGGTCTTGTCTTGATAGTCGTATTGCATGATGTGATCGTCGAGCAGGAGTAAATCTAAATCGAGCGCGACGCGCCCATCGCTCGTATCGCCACGCCCGATCTCGCGTTCGATACGCTTCAAGAGGGCTTTCAGATCGGGCGCAGGATGATCGGTCTCGATGCTGATTGCCCCGTTGATGTAGTCATGATCGATGCTGGTATCCTGTGGCGCGGTGCGATACAGCGGTGATTGTGCGACGAGGGTCACATGCTGGCAGAGCGCCGCCAGACCCGCGCGGATATGTGTACGGGGATTATCATTACTGCCAATAGCGATGTAGGCGCGTGCCAT
>DAOTTV010000086.1:0-25664 GCA_034437755.1 Anaerolineae bacterium
GGTCAATGGAAACAACTCAAAGGCACTATGCGAGATAAATGGGGCGAACTGACAGGCGATGATGTCACCGAGATTGATGGTGAGCAAGAGCGTCTCGTCGGCAAAATTCAGGAACGCTACGGCAAGACACAGGAAGAAGCCCACGCCGAAGTCAACGAATGGCTTGGTCAGGTTCGCGACCGCTCCTAGGGCGATGCCTCACACCCTTATGACGATCAAGAAGCGAATGTGAGAGGAGGCAATCACTAATGGACAGACAAATGATCGGCCTCATCTTCGCCTTTGTCGGCGTTGGCGCAACGTTGATCTATGTTGTGCTGGGCTTGATGGGTATCAATGTTCTTAAAGATATGCGAGATCGACTCGATAATGGCAATGAACACTGAAGCTCGCTAGCGTCTCCAACAAAAGTTGGCTCTTTGGGATGTCGCGTGGTTTTTGTTGCAGGGGCTTTGCCCCCGCGCCCCCACAAGGAATTAAGGAACTATCGTTCCTTGACCTTGTTCATTTTGAACGCATAGCGTTCAAAAAAGCAAAAGTTTTTGGCGTTCCCTTTTTGAAAAAAGGGGACAAAAAGAGCTTGACCACGCAAGATACGAAAGACCCACAATAAAAGCGGAGGATTGCCTACTATGTGGCGTATTGGCGCGTTGATTGCTAGCTTAATATGTTTGCTGACGGCTTGCCGTCCGGCGCTTGCCCCGCCGACGGTCACCCGTACGCCCTTGGGCGTGGTCGTCATGGCGCAGACGATCGCTTCGCCCACAGCGATTGCTGTCCCAACGGTAAGCCCCACGCCGACAATCATCAGGGTGGGCGATTGCCCGACCGCCCCACGATCGCGCTTGATTTTACAGGAGCGCGGGCGCGTGACGGACGAGAACGACGATCGACTTCGCATTCGGTCGGGTCCCGGCATCGAATATGACCAGCTCATCCTCATGAACCCGCGTGATCTGTTCTTCGTGCTAGGTGGGCCGACGTGCGCGGATGGCTATGCTTGGTATCGGGTGCGTCATGGACGGATCGAGGGGTGGGTAGCAGAGGGCGACGACGAAGGCTACTTCGCCGAGCCATACCTGCCGGGATGAGCGTGGTCTTTAGCGTTGACATTACCCCGAAACGGAGTAGAATTAATCGTGCCGCACGGGATGGTGGTGGAATGGCAGACACGGAGGTCTTAAAAACCTCTGCCTTAACGGGCGTGTGGGTTCGAGTCCCACCCATCCTACACTCACACATACGATTACCCCCGATGCCGACTGCTACGGTCGGCATTTTAGATGGTGAAAAGGCGACAACAACCTGATGAGTCCATTGGCTAGCACGATGGCGATCGACTGTCTACAATGTGTGCCACACAGATAAACGCATGAGAAAGCGACGAACACATGGATTTCACAGGGAAACGGGTACTGGTCACAGGGGGATCACGCGGCATCGGGCGCTCAACGGCGGTGATGTTTGCCGAACGGGGCGCGACAGTCGCGGTACATTACAATAGCAACCGTGCCGCCGCCGACGAGACGCTGGCACAGTTAGCCGGCGACGGGCATATTATCGTACAAGCCGAACTCGCCGATAGCAACGCCATTCAACAAGCAGTCGCGCAGGTGGTCGAAGAATTGGGCGGCATTGATATTCTGGTCAACAACGCGGGCATCTACGAAGACCATCCCCTGCCGGATGTCGATTATGCGACGTGGCAAGCCCAATGGCAACGGATACTGGCGGTGAATTTGCTGGGGGCGGCGAACATGATTTATTGCGCGGCACAATACATGATGCAGAACGGCGGCGGGCGCATCGTCAACGTGTCGTCACGCGGGGCGTTCCGCGGTGAGCCGGACGCGCCGGCCTATGGCGCGAGCAAAGCCGGCATGAATAGCATGGGGCAATCACTGGCGAAGAAGCTCGCCCCGCACGGGATTTTCATCGGCACCGTTGCCCCCGGCTTTGTCGAGACTGAGATGGCGGCGGAGCATCTCAAGGGCGAATCAGGTCAAGCGATTCGGGCACAAAGCCCGCTCCAGCGCGTCGCCACGCCAGACGAAGTCGCCTATGCTGTGATCTTCCTCGCATCGGACGGTGCCGCGTTCATGACGGGCACGATTGTGGATGTCAATGGCGCGTCTTATTTACGTAGTTGATAAGGGGTCACATCGGGTCAGGATATGTCTGATTCAGTGCTTGACAAGCCAAACGAAACCCGATATACTCGTTTTTAACTGCAAACATAGCTAACAGGAGGTGTCATATCATGATAGGCATTAAGGGGGCTTCCCTTTAGGCTTCACACCTCATGACTGTTGTGGGGTGTCCCTCGCTTAGGGGGAAGCCTCAACAAACGCCGCGCCCAGAGGTTAACGCCCTCTGGGCGTTTCGATTCTTAGATCTGCCCCACGCTGACCCCTCAAGACCCTTATTAACACGCCAATCACTTTCATGATATAGTGATAGCTTCTGTTCACCTTGTAACTACTCAGGGGCGTTGCCCCCGAACCCCCACAAAGGACGATCGTCCTTTGAATCTGTACCCGCCGAACGCTTTGCGTTCGGCAAAACTGGGGTGCAGGGGAGACATCCCCTGCTGGGGCGTGGGGTGAAACCCCACAAGAAGACTCTACCTGAGTAGTTACTTCACCTTTCTGTAAACCAGTGGCGGACGATGCCTGCATCGTCCCTACAAAAACCCGTGATAACCCGTAGGGACAAAAGGCTTGCATGGTAAGAACATCAAGCGCGTGATGGCGGCACAGAGCGATCTTGTCGAGGTCGTCGGCACGTTCCAACCACGCATCGTGCGGATAGCGACCGACTAAGCCAGCGCCGTCCGATACGCCGCGTGTACCTGACGCGCCACACGCGCCCATGTGTACGCCCGCGCCCGCACACGCCCGACCTGCCCCATCTGGCGGGCGCGTGCGGGATCGCGCAGGAGCGATAAGAGCGCGGCGGGCAGTTCGGCTTGCATGTTCGCCTGCGAAATCAGCAAGCCGGTCACGCCGTGTTCGATCGCGTCCTCTGCGCCACAATCATCCGCGCCGATGACGGGCAAACCGGCGGCATTGGCTTCCAGATGCACCAGCCCGAAGCCCTCGAATTTCCACCCCGCGTTGACCGATGGCATGGCGAACACATCCGCCGCACCGTACCATCCCAGCAGAGTCGCATCATCGACAAAGCCCAACAACTGAACGTGGTCGTGTAAGTCGTGCGCGGCGATTGCTTGCTGGACTTGCACGACGTATGCCGGTTCAGCACTCAGCGTGCCGATGACGACCAGTTGCACATCGGGCATCTGCGCCCGTACCTGTGCCAGCGCGTGTATCAGGGGCAACGTGCCCTTGCGCTGTTTGACCCCGCCTGCCGTCAGGATCGTGGGGCGCGTCGGGGGGTGTGGCAGAGGGGGCAACTCAGCGAAGCGCGCATGATCGACCCCGTTGGGGATGACCTGTGTCTGCGCGTCCGGGATGATCGTCCGGGCGACGCGCGCGGTGTAATGACTGACGGTCATCAACGTACTGCGCTGGAATGCCCGACGATACCACGCGCCGACTGGATAACGCCGGATACGCGGCAAATGCACGTAACTCCCGTGTACGGTGACGACGGTCGGGCGCGTGCCAGCGATGAGGGTTGCCAGCGGCGCGTAGGGTTCAATGGTCGTGTGGATGATGTCGCAATCAGCGACGCGCCCACGCACGGGCAGACTTGCGCGCAGTAAACGCAGGGATAGCAAACGCGGGGCCGGATTGACGATCGGTAACAGGCGATGCTGGTCAATATCCGCGTGATCGGGGCTGTTGTGGGCGCTGATAATCGTCAGTTCGAGATTGTCGATCTGCTGGAGTTGACGCACGAGGCTGAGGCTATACATGCCCCAGCCGTGTCGGTCGCTCAGATCAGGTGCGAGGATGCCAACGCGCATCAATTGCCGCTGTTGCTCCCCGTCGTGCATTCGCTGATAGGCGGCGCATTGCGGACGTTATTCGACGCGCCTTCAGCCTGTACGATCGGGATATTGGCGTAGTCGCCCTGTCGCAACCACGTAAAGCCGCTGAACATCCAGCCGATTGTGCCTTTCCACAGCACTTGATACCAATCACCCGCCGGCGTACGCGCCGTCACAGGTAGGAACTCGCCCCATGTGATGCGGCCGGTCTGCTCGGCAAAGACGTTGGGTTGGGCGCGCAATTTCATCACAGCGCAGGTCTGCACCAGCACGCCCGTATCGGTGAAGCCCGGCGGGATGCCGAAGACCGTCGCCGCGCTCCGAATCGGCGGGTTGAACTCGTTGCCGTTGATGAAGAGATAGTAGCCATAAGCCCACGCTTGCACGCCGCCCAATTCCAGCAAGAACCAGCGTGCATCGGGATCACGTCCGACGACCTGATAGGTTTGCCCGCGCAGAATCCGCCGCACGACGTTGCCGCCGGTCGAGGGAGCATCGCGGGTATTCAGCACGCCAGCGCGGATGACGGTCGCGGTTAATGCGCCGGGCGGGATGGCTGGCAATGCAGTATTCGTCGGGGTCGGGGTTGGCGCGTTGGGGTCAAGCACGCTCACCGCTTCCCAGAAGACCTGAATCAGCGCGTTGCCGGTGAATTCCACAAATTCGACGGTCACATCGCGCGTGCCTTCGGTGATGGCAACATCAGCCGTATATAGGTTATCGGCATCGTTGGGCGATTGTCCGAATGCGTCGATAATCGGCGTGCCGTCGATGATCACGCGCACCCCGTCATTCACCCGCGCTGTAAAGCGATACGTCCCCGTCTGGAAGGGTTCGAGCGAGTTAAAGCGAATGCTGAAGTTGTCGTTGTTGATGACGTTCGGATTAGGGCTACCCTGCCCGAAGTTGAAGTTCACCTGCCCGATATTGGCAGAACTGAAGACGGCACTGCCCGACGCGCTGGTGTTGTTATAATACACGGCTGTCCACCCGTTCCCAAACTGAACACCGCCATTTTGTGGTTGTTGATTGTCCTGTGCGACAGTCAACCCTAATGCCAACAAGAGCGTGACGGCGATAATTGGCATGGTGGTTCTCAACACTTTTGTCATAAGTCTGCTCCGATGATCGAGCCTTAGTCTAATACATCTAGTATAACACTATGCGGTCAATCCGACAGTCTTGCAATATGCCTTTCGACCTATTACGCCGGAATCAAAAGGGGCGACTGCCCGATTAGCTATGATCAGACAGTCGCCCCGTGCCTGACGATCTTATATCGTCAGTGGTTGATGCAGTTGATGCTCAGGCATCATCCGCTTCGACCAGTGCGGCCGGGGCATCGTCGATGTCGTCGCCCACGTCGTCGCCTGCTACGTCGTCGCTATCGCCGGCTTCGGCTTCGCGGCGGCTATACATCCAGGCTTCTTGCTCTTCAAAGCTCACATCATCGACGCTGAGTTCGATATGCTTCTGCACGTTGTCGATGCCGACAATCCGCACCAGCACTTCGTCACCTTCACGGAACATATCGCGCGGGGTGGATGCGCCCAGTGTTTCCATGCGGCTCGTATGGACTAAGCCCTGTGCGCCACCGGGGGCGGCGATGAAGACACCGAAATCAACGACGTTGGTCACGACACCTTCGAGCAGATCGTTCTCTTTGTACGTATCGGTGAAGACATCCCACGGATCGGGCAGAACTGCCTTGCGGTTGAGCGCGATACGCTCGCGTTCCATGTCGATGCTGTCGATCCGCACTTCAACTTCGTCGCCGACAGATAGCACGTCGCCGGGGTGGTTGACGTGGCGGTGATCGATATTGGAGATATGGATCATGCCATCAACGCCGCCGATGTCGACAAATGCGCCGAAGTCCGTCAGGTTGACGACGCGCCCGACAATCAGTTGACCGACTTCGATCTCTTTCAGGCGTTCGCTACGGGCGGCACGGCGGGCGGCACGCTCGGATAAGATCAGGCGGTTGCGCTTGCTCTCGACCTGAATCACCTTCAGTTGCAAGCTCTCGCCGATAATGTCGTTCTTGATCTCGTTCATCTTGCCCTGCGAGGTTGCCGGTGGCACGCTTTCAATGTGCGAGTTGGGGACAAAACCCGTCAAGCGACCAAAACGCACCAATAGGCCACCCTTGTTGCTATCAATCACGCGGGCTTCAGTCGTATCATCCGAGTCCATCAATTTTTGCGCCCGTGCCCAGTCTTCCAGTTCCAGCGCTTTATTAATCGAGACGATTAGCTCGCCATCGCCGTTGTAGGGTTGTAAGACGTAGGTCTGCACCTCTCTGCCCGGTGTCAGATCCGCCAGAATATCGTCCGAGAGACGTTCAATATCCTTGCGCGTGACAATTGCATCACGCTTGAGACCCACATCGAGAATAATTTCGTCGCGCTTGGCTTCGAGGATGATGCCCTCTAAAATTTGCCCGCGCTCCGGCATCTCATACATGTAGGTATCGAGCATTTGCTCGAAGGAGGTATTATCGAAGTTATCTTGATCGATTTGATTATTTGCTACCATTAGACTCCCTATGGTTGTTAAAAACTGATCGGCACCGAAAAACCCCGCCGATGAATGGGGTGATTTGTAAAAATACTAAATCTTCCACGGGTGATTAGAACCCGTGCCGACATCCAACATTATTCAGTTGCATTGCAGTGCTATGGGGAGGAATCCTTGATTACGAGGGGTGTATATGTTGTGTAACGCCATCTGACAACTGTATAGTAACGTCAATACCTTCTTTATTTACCTTCCATTAGCACGATTTTATGTTAGCATAATGTAACGTCTGTTTCAACATAAGCGCAATTCTTCTAATGAAGTTTCTATAAGGCTCACATTCATCTGTTAACACGCGCCCATTGTCACTTAACTATTCACTATTTTAGACGCGAGACCTTGCCGATTTCTTACCCTTCACTTCAAGCGCAGATCATGCCACACAGCTAAATCACCGAGTAACTCGCCCATCAACACGCCGACCGCTTGCAAATCGGTGTGATAATTGGCACGGGTTAACTCGCGAATGTCTGCTTGCTTGCGGTCGATATGCTGATCCGGTTGGGGGGTTTGCGGGTAGTCTTCCGGCTCATTTTGCTTGGCGACAAAGCGAAAACGCCCACTGCCCAGATGCACGTTCAACTCGCCGTATTCCGTCGCCGGTGGTGCTTCGCGCCGTTTGACGACTTCGGTCACGTAGATCGACTGAATATCGATCGCCTTGATTGACCACAACACACGCCGCCCACGCACTGCTTCGATCACGCGGCGTTCGCCATCGAGGATAATCGCCTGTGGTTGACGAAAGAACGTCCACAGCTGATAGAACACAATGCCCACCAGCAATACAGATGTCGCCAGCCCCATATAAGGCAAGAAATCAGGATCAGGCAGGAGTGTACCGGCGTTCGGCAGGGCGATGGTGCTGGTCAGCGTCGCTACCGATAGCACCGCATAGGCCGCCGACCACCAGCTATACCACGCGATACGTCCGATCTTGCGGCGTGTCCAGCGCGGTTGCAGGGTGAGCGCGTAGTGTTGCTTGTTGTCTTGTTCCAGCACCCAATCGCCAAAGCGCAGGTCATAATCGGGCAGGTCGCGCACCGGTGGCGCACTCGTAACCGGTTGTGGCGGGATCATGTAGAAATCCACACCCAACACATCGGCGAGGTTCTGTCCGGTCTGTACGGCTAAATCTTGAAAGACGGTGATCTCAGGATCAGGCCAGCGCACCAACTCACACCAGCGACTGCCACGCGCATCGGCAATTTCTGGCGCGAGGATAAAGCCTAGATGCCAGGCTTCGTCGGTCGTCTGCCAGCCGAGTACCACCTGCTGGATTTGTTGTGGGAGCAATTCGCCGCCGGTCTCCAATTTGCGCGTCACGCGGAAGCGATTGCCATAGCGGAATTTATCCGGCGTGGCTTCAGCCATCGGACGCTCGCTGTAGAGTAAACGCCAGCGTTTAGGGCTGGTCTGGATCGTGTGATTTTCTGCGGCTGAGATATGGGTCATAGGGTCATGATGCTTGTGTTCCGGTCGATATAGCTTTTGATTATGTCAGAACATGGCGCGAATGTGCATGGTGAAAATGGGGCATTATGCTATTGTCGGATGATGATGATCGTATATCATGAAGACGGTGACCATCAATGAGCGCCCATGAGCGCAGGAGTAGACTCTCATGCCTGACGATAGCAACCAGCCCAACGACGAGATGAACCTCGACCTGATTAATATGGTGCAGAACGCACGCATGCAACACGACGACGACGCGATACCGTCACAAGTGCCGGGCGTTTACTGGATCGAAGCCAAGCGCAAAGCGGGCGATTATCCCGCGCCGACCCCCACCAGTGGTGAATGGCAAATTGTGACCGATGTCGATCACGTCGATCAACAGTGGGCGACGATCAAACAGGCGACCGAGCGCGGCAAGCTGGGTTATAAATCCAAAGTCTCGACACAACCGGCGCATAATCAAGCCCATCAAGAGGCGCGTTTGATCTGCGTGCGGACGTACAAGGCCGACGATGCCGACGATGTTGCTCGCATCAAAGCCGCCCTGCTCGATCTCGGATTTCTCGATGTGAACTTGTCTTACGTCCGCGATAAGTAGCATGCTATAATCTCACTTTCGTGAGAGAGCCACAACACAGATAAAGGTCAGGCATGAGCCGATATAAAGTATTCATCAGCCACAGTAGCAAAGATAACGAATTTGTGCGCCAGCTAGCCCATGATCTACGCGAAGATCAGATCAGCGTCTGGTTGGATCTGGACGAAATCGAAGACGGTGAACGCTGGCTTCGCGAAATTCAAAAAGGGATCGACCAATCAGCGGCGATGCTAGTCGTGATGTCACGCAATGCCCGCGAATCAGAATGGGTCGAGCGTGAGACGCTCTACGCCCTACAATTGCGTAAGCCAATTTTGATCGCGCAGACTGAAGACATCCCGCTTCCGTTACAACTAGTCAACCTGCAATATACCGATTTCATGGCGGATTACACCGAAGGGGTCGCCGACCTGGTCGAGATTCTGCGTCCGATCCTCAACGCGCCCCCACCGGATACCGAACCGCGCCCCCTGCCGGACGATGTCTCGCTTGACCCGAATGAGGAGAACTTCTTCGCGTATATCGCACAGATGAAAGCTGGCGACGACTACGCGCTGATCGCGCGCGAGTTATACCAGTGGGGGCGCAAACACGGCGACAAGATCGAATTTGGCGGGCGTTTCAATCCAGCCTTTCATGTGCGCGTCTCAATCGGCACGAAAGATGTGATCGTCTATTCGGTACTCGCCTATTTGCGTAATCCTGCCGTGCAAATCCCGTTTGAATACCTGAGCAAGTACCCGCCCTACAGCGATTATGACCTGCGCCTCGCCACCCTGCGCGAGTTAGACAGCCTCTTGCCGGATGACGCACGCTTCAAGGCGAGCCGCGCCAATCGTCGCCCGACCTTGCAACTGGATTATTTGCTGGGCGATGCGCGCCGCCTCGAACACTTTAAACAGATGGTAGTCGAGATTATGGCGAAACTGCGCGAAGCCCACGCCCAGCCCCAACCCTGACTACTCGCCTACTCTGTCGCAATCGTCGCATAACATTCGTCGGTGGCTGTGCTATAATGCCGCCGTTTAGCACATTAACTCGATGTTAGGACTGTGAATGCGTCTATCAAGTGGATGCCTCGGCATCTTTGGGTTTATCATTTTAATCATAGCGACGGTTGTCTGTTCGGTCGTGTCCTTCGGCTTCACGCGGGATCGCGTGGTCG
Source organism: Anaerolineae bacterium (assembly GCA_034437755.1). Taxonomy (GTDB): domain Bacteria; phylum Chloroflexota; class Anaerolineae; order Aggregatilineales; family Phototrophicaceae; genus JAUZRW01. The sequence continues at coordinate 9,760 of DAOTTV010000086.1, forward strand.
AAGCATGGGCGAGCGGGCAGGAGATCGAATCGCCGCTCGAAGTGATGCAGGCGATCACCAACCCGGAAGACTTCACCAGCGTCTCGGCGACAACAATGCCGCTCGTCATCCCGACGTTCACGCCGATGCAAGCCAGCACCACGATCGCCAGCGCCCCGCCCGCGACCAGCACGACGACACCGGCGACCGCTGGCGGAGCCGTCCTGCCGACCTTCACCCCTTTGCCACCCGCCAGCGCCACGCCTGATCTCGCGGCGCAAGCCCTGCAACAGGTCGGCCCGCGTGAGATCAATATCCTGCTGATGGGCATTGATGAGCGCGTGGGCTTCACCCGCGAACGTGCCTACGCCACCGATACGATGATGGTCGTCCACGTCGATCCTGTGCGAAAAACGGCGGGGGTCATCAGTTTCCCGCGTGATCTGTGGGTCGATATCCCCGGCTATGAGCCAGACCGCCTCAACAATGCGAACTTGATCGGCGATAACAACGCCTACCCCGATGGCGGCGGGCCGGGCTTAGCTATGGAAGCCTTCCGCACGAATTTTGGGATTCGCATTGATTACTACATCATGGTGAACTTCACCGTGTTCGAGACGGTCGTCGATATTATCGCGCCCAACGGCGTTGAGGTCTGCGTGCGCGAGACCATCCGTGATCCCGATTATCCGGATGCCGGCTTCGGCACGATTAACGTCGAATTTGATCCCGGATGCCAGCCACTAGACGGTGAACGCCTGCTCCAGTATGCGCGCACCCGCGCTACACAAGGGGGTGACCTCGATCGGGCGCGTCGCCAGCAAGAGACGATCGAAGCCCTGCGCCAGCATGTCCTCAGTGCGGGCGGTGTGCAGAGCTTCGTCACGCAGATTGGGCGCTTGTGGACAGAACTCGCCGACAGTTATCGCACCAATCTCCAACTGGATGAGATCGTCGGGCTTGCCTACCTGATGAACGACATCCCGCGCGAGAACATCATCTACAACGTCATCGGGTCGGGCTATGTCGATCCGCGCCAGACACAGGACGGCACCAAGCAGATTCTCGTGCCGATCTATTCGCGCATCCAGACCTTGATACAGGAGACCTTCTATCCTGAAATTGATGTCGATGTGGCGGACTTACGCGCGCGTGCCCTCGCCGAAGATGCCGACGTTTACGTGTATAACAACACCAGCGACGTATTCGGCTTAGCCGGTCGCACCCGTGAATGGCTGGTCTCGCGCGGGGCACAGGTGACAGGCATCGGCAACATGCCCACACCCAGCAATCAAGAGACGATCATCCTCAATTATGGCGGTGGGACGAACACAGCACGCTGGCTGGCAGAAATCATGAGCTTGCCGCCCGATCGTATCCAGCGGCGCAACGATGGCTTGGTCACAAGCGGAGTCGTGGTCGCGGTCGGCAGTGATGCGGATACAATCATCGCTGGTCAGTGAGTTTCCGCCGCAAGCTCAAGCATCGCGGCTAAGGGGTGCGGCAGGGAAGCCTCTGCAACAAAAACCACGCGACATCCCAAAGAAGCAACTTTTTTACAAGTTTTTTGCGGTAAATTACGGGATATTACAGTAAATTAGACGTATAGTATGTGTAACTACATTGTAATGGGCTTCGTTATTTTGGTAGGTGACAAGCCGGACGCACGACATACGTTGGAGGACAAACGAGTATGAGCATTAGCACGCGATGGTTGGATCAGACCACTATCTTACAGACATTCAAGCGGACGTGGACACCCGAAGAATTCGAGACACAATACGCGACGGTCGCCCGCTGGGTCGAGAGTGTGGAGCATGAGGTCAACCTGATTTTAGACTTACAACAGCTTGATTTGCGGGTGGCGAGCAACCATCTCACCAAGCATAAGACCTTCCCGAAGACGTTACATTCGGTAGTGGTCGTCAATGAAGATAACATCGTGATGAAGGCGCTCCTGCCGCTGGTACAGCGCATGACCCCGCCGACCAAAAAATCACCGATTGTGATCGTCAAAGATATGCAGGATGCTTACGAAGTGCTGAGCCTGCAACCGCACACCGCCGCCTGATAGTCATCGGCTATGAGGTAGCGCGCCATCCGATCATATGCCCGTCATGCGACGGGCGTGTAATCGACCCCCCGAATCAGCGACATATCGAACTCATCGAAGCGGTCTTCGCCGAGCCGTTCTAATTCGGCACGCACCTTGAAGGAATCTTCGCGCAGACGCTTGACGTTGATGCCCTGACAGCTATCGGGCAAAATCACCAACCATTGCACACTGCGCTGGAGCATCTTGAGCGCACCGCGATAATTGCCCCGCTGAATCTGATAATAGGCAACGCCGACCTGTAACACGGCCCGATAGAGATCACGCACGGGGGCATCCGTCTCGACCCACTGCTCTTCAAATAGATCGTGTTGGGCATAATACTCGCCCGCGTTGAACTTCCCCACGCCTTCGCGCGCGCGGGGTGGCAGGGGGTCTTGGCAATCACACGCCAGTTGTTCCATACGCTCGGGGTCGGGGATGCGCGCGATATCCGCCACCAGACGCGGCGCATCTGCCAGCAATTCCGCGCTCGTCAGCAGACGATCGCCACCGGCATTCGTGATAGCGGCGCGCATGTCGTCGCGTTCGCTGACGACGATAATCGGGATGCGGCGCGTCGCCGGGCTGACCTTGGGCGTGCTGACCCACGTCGCCCAATCCGGTGCATTGCCATCGACCAGCACCAGCGCCGCTAGATTTTCGATGAGCGCGTTCATGTAGCCCTTGGCATCGGGCTGGTGCAAAATGTGATAATCGTCGCTCAGTTGATCTTCAATGCGTCCTAACCACGATGGATCGCCCGTGATGATGATCGTCGCTTGCATGGGATGTCTCTCCTGCCTTGTCTGCATGTACTATTGATTGTAGCGCGAGAGTCATCCCTACCTCAAGCCACAGTCTGGCGCTGGCTTACCAGCCGATGCCGGGTGTGAGCGTCGGGTTTTGTGGCGTGTTGCCCGATCGAATCTCGAAGTGCAGGTGCGGCCCCGACGAATTGCCGGTACTGCCGACCACGCCAACAATCTCGCCCGTGTTGACGAACTGCCCACAACTGACATAGAGCGCGCTCATATGCCCGTACAGCGTCGATAACACCGAACCGTGTTCGATGACGACCGCGTTACCGTAGCCCCAGCGACTGAAACCGGAGAACAGCACATAACCGCTATTCGCCGCGTAAATCGGCGTGCCAGTCGCCGCCGCCAGATCAATGCCGGTGTGGCCGGCGTAGAAGCCGCGCACCCACGTTCCGTTGGGGAGCGGGTTGCCCCATACAGAGCCGCCCGCCGGCGCGACCCGCCCGCAACTGCCCGTCTGCCCGGGGGCGAAGGTCACACCGCGCACCTGCCCCGTCGCTTCATCGACATCCGTATCATAGCCGGGATTCCACACAATCAGCGGGCCTTCGCCGCCGGGAATGAAAATATTGGTGCCACCGGGCAGGATTTCGCTCGGCGTGCGCCCGATCAATTGCGGATTATAGGGCGAGTCGATGATGGTGAAGGGATCGTCGATGTTGTACTCCTCAGCAATTGAGGCGATCGTCTCTTCGCGTGTGCCCAGCACGCGATGACACGCGCCGTCAACGGGCGGCACGCGCAGGGTATCGCCGGGGCGCAGAACCAGCACGACATCGCGGTTATTGCACCAGGCGAGGCTCTCTTGCTGTAAGCCATAACGCGCCGCAATCTCGCCGATGGTATCCCCCTGCACCACTTCATAATCAACAAAGTCACTGCGCGGGCGGTCATTGCTGGCAATCGTGAAGGGGTTGTAGGCAACATCGGCGCGGGTATCATCCCCCAGCAGGGCGAGCGGCGTTTGGAGCAAGCCTGCCAGTTGTTGCGGCGCGACGGTCGGCGGCAGGGCATCGACGTACATCACCGCTTGCGTCGGTTGGCTGATGGCGGTCGGGGGCAAGGTCGGCAAGTCGGTCGGCGTGTGAGTCGCCGGCGCTTGTGCCACGTCCACAGTCGTCGGCACGATCGCTTCGCGCTCGTTCGTCGGCAACAGCACCAGAATAATCGTCGCCACCGTGAAGCCCAGCGCCCCCAGCAAACTCAGACCGCTGACGACCTGTTGAAAGCGCGACGGTCGCGCCTCATCCACCGCTTGCACAGTGACGGTCGGCGGTCGGTTATCATCGAAGTGACTCATAAATCGTCTTACCCTATCTCAATTGAAGCAAACACAGGCATGCTATAGAAAGCCCGCCCGAATTGCAAGCATCACCGCCCAACGTAGGCTAATCTGTCATACAGCGTTCACTTTGCCCATTGCGAGACGCGGCACATCTGGATAGGCTAGTACTTGACCCATTTAGTTTTTGGGGGTCCTTTTTTGAAAAAAGGGGACAAAAAATATCCTAAAACTTTTGCGGTCATGCACTAGTGACAAAGGTTGAATCGTGTAGGAAAGTGGCTATGCGGCGTTTGTATTGGTTATTGATTGTCCTCAGCATCTTACTGATTTCTCATCCGGCAGTCACCCAGCTTGAGAGTCTCTTAGACACCCTGCCGGATTGTGATTTCAGCACGCAGATCGACCGTGACGACCTGAATCTAGGCGCGGTGATCGTCAATTTCGATAACGGGCTTGGCTGTATTGAGAATATCGACCAGACGTTTAACACTGCCAGCGTGCCCAAGATTTTCGTCGCCGGCGCGTATTATGACCTGCTGATGAACGGCTTATTACAACCGGCCGAGTACGAGTTCACCCGCGCTTATTGGATGGGCGGGCGCAGTGATTGCCTTGGCGAAGATCAGATCGGCGATATCTATTCTGGCGAAGCGTTGATCGACCTGATGATTAACTGTAGCGATAACGCCGCGACGTGGATGTTGATGGATGCCATCGGGTGGAACACGGTCAACGGCTATATTGACCAACTCGGCATCGCGGGCATCGGGCAGGTGATCCCGTATGCCGAAGTGGATCGGCGCAAGCTGGAATTTCTCGATCCACGCTGGGGCGATGTGCCACGCGGGATGGCATCGCGCTATTATCGCGGGCGCATGACTGATGGCTTGAGCGCGTACTTCGATACAATTCCGCCCCGCCCCGATCGCGAGACCTTCGCCCGCATCAATCAGCAATACTTCGAGACGTACACGACTAACACGCTCACGCCGCGCGCGCTCGCCCGTTATATCATCCAACTGCGGGCGGACTTTCAATCGAGTAGTTTTGATAGTCTGATCGCCGGCGGTGTGATCGATACCATGCTCTTCACCCAGCGACAATTCAGCACGCAAGCCCTGCCGGGGACAGTGTACGTCGGCAGTAAGAACGGGTTCGATCGTGGTCTGCTGGCAGAAGCTAACGTGTTGTTCTCGTCGCTGGACGAGCGCGTGCCGAGTGGCATGGTGCTGATGTTCGCGCAGTACGACACGCTCACCACCAGCAACGCTAATCTCGCAGGCCCCTTCGGTGGTGAGCTGAACGCGCTCTTTCGCACGCTATCGCCGCAGATTAGCGAGCGCCTGTATCCCAATTATCGCCTGCCACCGGCACAGGGCGATCTCACGCTCTCGACGGTGATCTTCAACACCACCGATCAAATCCAACGATGCTGGCGCGATTACTTTCGCTCGGGCTTCGCTCAATCGAGCGTCCCCGCCCTAGAGACCTGCTTCCGCAGTATCGGCTCGCGCCTCAGCTTCGGCAACGATCAGAATCTAGGCATGGGCTTGACCTTGCGCGGACTGGGCAACCGCGACACGCGCTTCGTCTTTGTCTTCACCGCGCCGGATGGACGCATCTTCTCGTATCAGACCGATCGCCGCAGTGTCAACGACAGTGCGATCTACTGGTTTCATCCGATTGATATGGTCGGCTCGTGGCAGGTCAATATTTTCATGAATTTGCGGCGCGTCCATACCGAGACCATCGTCGTCCAGCGTTAAAACAACTGGCAGAACAGGATTTAAGCGATACAATAGGCAACGTTATCCAAATCGATATGTAACTGAGAGATTGCCTCATGCAATTAAATACATTTTCTATCGTCGCCCATGATCCCGATGAACGATCGTGGGGCGTTGCAGTTGCGAGTAAATTTCTGGCGGCGGGGTCGCTCGTCTGCTGGGCAGAAGCCAACGTCGGCGCGATTGCCACCCAAGCCTATGCCAAAGTGGGCTTCGGGCGCGATGGGCTGCGGCTGTTACGCGCCGGCAACAACGCCCAAGAGGTGATGACGCAATTACTCAACGATGACCCGCGCAAGCACCAGCGCCAGTTGGCGATTGTCGATGCCCAGGGCAAGGTCAGCACGCATACCGGCGCGAGCGCCAACGACTGGGCGGGGCATAAACTGGGGTCGAACTTCAGCGTGCAGGGGAATATCCTCAAAGGTAGCGAAGTGCTGGACGCGATGTCTGACGCGTATCTCAACAGCACGGGCGAACTCGCGGATCGGCTGGTGGCGGCATTGCGGGCGGGCGAAGGCGCAGGCGGCGACAAGCGCGGCAAACAGTCGGCGGCGGTGCTGGTCGTCAAGCCCGGCGGCGGCTACGGTGGCGATACTGATCGCTATGTCGATTTGCGCGTGGATGACGACGAACAGCCCGTGCATAAATTGCGCCAATTGTTAGAGTCGCATCATCTCTTCTTCGGGCGGGCAAAGCCCGACGACCAACTGACGATCAACGAAGATATTGCCCGTGAATTGCAAGAGATTATGGTCAAAGAGGGTTATATGGGGGGCGATGTCAACGGCGAGTGGGATATGGTCACCCAGCAGGCTTTCTGGGTGCTGGTGGGCAACGAGAATTTAGAGGAACGCTGGAGTCCTGATAAAAATCCCAACAAGATCGATAAGGTCGCGCTGGAATACTTGCGGAAACGCTTTGGCTAACAGGGCGAGAGACCCGTCAGGCGGTGCATGGTGGTGTGTAACCCCTGTACAATCCGATCAAGATCATAGCCCTGGGTGTGCTGTTGAAAACGGATCGTCTGCACATCCAGCAAGACGTACAGCACGTCAGCGATGTAATCAAGGTCGTCTTCATCGGTGATGATACGCGCCAGCAACCCGCGAACCGTCTGCCGCCACCACAGGTGCGCTGGATGCGCGATGATATCGATGCCGCCTTGGTTAGCGACTTCGCGCAGGAGTGCATGATGATCGACCACGTAGCGCGCGGCATGCTCTAAAAACCAGCGCAGGGTCGCGGCGGGGTTGTCGCTATTACGCATCCGAAGCAAGGTCTCTTGTTGGAAGTCGCGCATATCCGCGTCAAGTAAGGCATGGCACAAGTCCGCCTTATCTTTGAAGTTCCGATACAGCGTTCCTTTGCCGATACCCGCTTCGCGGGCAATTGCCGACATCGTGACGGTGGCAATCCCTTCTTGTGTGAATAAGGTCTCAGCGGCGTTGAGGATCGCACGGCGGTTACGGATAGCGTCGGCACGCGCTGGTTTTTCGGATTGAATCGAAAATAGATCGTTGTTATCAGACATTCGCTTTTGCCAAATTCGCTTGTGGTCATATTTATTATAGCATGTTCCACGCAAGATACCCGTTGATTATCACAGGTACGCGATGTGCCTGATGCTTGCATGACCGTCTTGGAAAAACGTCGAAAAGTATGCTACAGTCCCACAATTAGGGATAAAATGAAGAGGAATAAGTCTATGAGTATCAAAATGGGCGCGAGAGTAGCCCTGTTATGTTTGTTGAGTGTCGCTATCAGCGCGTGTAATGCGCTCGCACCGGTCGAAGATGACGAGCCGACCTTCAGCGGTGCGCCTGTCGTCCAGATTGTCGCACCGGCGACCGGTGACACCTATCAGGCGACTGTCGGCGTGCCGATCTTGTTGCGCGTGAGCAACGCCGGCGCAGACATCGCACGGGTGACGATCGAAGTCGATGGGCAAATCGTCGGCGAGCAGTTAGAGCCGAACGTCGATGGCGCGGCGAGCTTCACCGTGCGGAGCGGTTGGACAGCCAGCAGTGGCGGGCAACATACCATCACCGCCCGTGTGGCGCGGCTGGATGGCAGTACCGGACAGGCAACGCCGGTGACGATCAACATCGCTGGCGATCAACCAACAGCTGTGCCAGTGCAGGCGCAACCGACGACCGTCCCCCAGCAGGTGACCCCACAACAACCCGCCGGACAGACGCAACCCACCCAACAGACGATGCCTGATCCCCAGCCGACCACACAAGCGACCGCGACCAACACCGTCGTCCCGACCGCGACCAACATCAGCGCACCGACCAACACCCCCACGCCCGATGTGCCGACGGTGACAGTCAACAGGGGGGCGAACGTGCGCGGCGGGCCTTCAACTTTGTTCGATGTGGTCGGGAGTTTGCGCGCGGGCGATACCGCTACGCTCTTCAGCCGCAGTCTCGATGGACGCTGGTTCAAGATTCAGTACTACAATACTGAAGCGTGGATATTCGCCGATCTTGTCGATTTCGCGGGCGATCTCGCCGCGATCCCGAGCGAAGCCGGCCCGCCACTGCCACCGACCGCCACCCCTGTACCGCCGACCGCCACCCCGACATCACCGCCGAATATTGATCTGGTGATTGCGGGCGAAGTCACGAACCCATCGCCCTTTGTGTGTAACGAAGCCTCGTCCATCCGCGTGACTGTGCAGAACAACGGCACCGAGCGCAGTCCGGGCGGTTTCGTGCGTGTGATCGATCTCTACAACGGCACGCCGCAGCAGACGACGAACGGTGCCTTGCCCGCGCTCGACCCTGGCGCGACCGCTACTGTCGAGATGTTCCTGACGGTCAGCACTTATATCGACGAATTGCACGTCCAGCGCATTGTGGTTGACCCGGACAATCAGATTGCCGAGAGCAACGAGAATAACAACACGCTGGAGAATCAATACGTGTTATCGCCGGGCAGTTGCTAAGCGCCCGCCTCACGCATCCCAGAACGATGCGCTGAGATACTTGTAGGCATTATCGGGCAGGACGGTGACGATGATGCCTGCTTCGCCGCGGTCGGCAAGGTCTTCGGCGACGGTCAAGGCTGATGCCAGCGCCGCCCCCGCGCTCGGGCTGACCAGATACCCCTCTTGTTCGGCAAGGGTACGCGCCATCTCATAACCGGCTTCGGTGCTGATGCCAATCTGTTGATCGGCAAAATCAGCCGAGTAGATGCCGGGCTGGATGGCGCTCGCCATGTGCTTCCAGCCTTCGATCCCGTGAAACGCAAATTCGGGCTGAGATGCGATCACCTGAATATCGGAGTTATAGGCTTTCAGGCGGCGACCGGTGCCCATCAGCGTGCCACTCGTGCCCAACCCGGCGACGAAGTGCGTCACCTGCCCGTGCGTCTGATTCCAGATTTCAACGCCGGTCGTCTTGTAATGCGCCTGCCAGTTGGCGGGATTGTTGTACTGATCGGCATAGAAGTAAGTATCCGGCTCGCGTTGGACGAGATCGCGCACAGCTTTGATCGCGCCATCACTGCCGTCGGCGGCATCGGTGAAGACCAAGTCTGCGCCGTATGCGCGCAGGATTTTGATGCGCTCAGGACTGACATTCTCCGGTAAGAAGAGCTTGACCCCGAAGCCTTTCGCCGCGCCCAGCATGGCATAAGCGATGCCCGTGTTGCCGCTGGTGCTATCCAGCAGAACCCGGCCCGCACGCAGGCGACCATCCGCTTGTGCCTGCTTGACAATTTCCAGCGCGGGGCGATCTTTAACACTGCCGCCGGCGTTGAACCACTCGGCTTTGGCATATACGCGCACGTTAGCGGGCAGGTGCGCTGTCACACGCTTGAAGCCGAGCAAAGGCGTGTTGCCGATGCGCGTTTCGATCGTATCATAGTGGATTGGCAGGCTGTTATCGGCGAAGGTTTCATACTTGCGTAATGCGCTCATTGGGTTGTGTGTCCTCTCGTATCTGATGAATGTGCGATGATGATAACGATGATGTGCGGCAATGCGCCCGATCGGTTTGCACGACACCCTGAACGACAAAAGCCAACAGGCAATAAAAAAGCGCGGATAGCGTGCCTCCGAAAATAGGGCGCGTCCACACTCGACAGTTTGACTGCTGACTTGGTTAAGGTCTCAATTGTATGCGCGGTGTCGATGGTGCGTTACGTAGCCCGATGGCGACAACAACAACAAAGCGCGCTCGGCGATAAAAGCATGGCTGTCCTTCGATAAATTTGCTTCATGTTGACTGTAATCATGTCGGTGCAAAAAGTCAATGACAGTTGGGCGATTTATAGTCGCATTTTACGGACGCTTAAGCTGATAGGCATCTTACCCGCATAAACGGACGGTCGTCAGTTTCTCATCTCCCATTATAGATCAGGTGTCAGCTTGCCAGATCGTCAGATCATCGAAACTCGCGCCGACGGGAACGCCCGCCTGCCCGTTGATCGCAAAGCCGGCATAGCCCTCGCTGAGCCAGTCATATGTCGTCTCAGCGACGAACGTCCCGTTGACGTACATCGCCAGATAATCACCGGCACACACCGCCCGAATTGTGTTCGCGCCGGTTGTCCGCACAGCGTTGTGCATCGTCCAGTTGACAAGCGGAGGCACACGTTCGCCATCGCCGCGCCGGATGCCGATCGCACCATCGCCGCGCAGTAAGAAGTAATAGCCCATGTTGTTGCTGAGGGGATGCGCGCGACACATCACGCCATAGATCAGCGTCGGGTTGCTGTTGAGTGGCTCGGCAGTGACTTCGATAATCACATCGCTGTGTGTCTGGTCATTCAAGCCCCAGATGTAGCCGCCGCCGGTCGATGTCATGGTGTATTGCTGGTCGATGATGCCCAGCGTCACATCGCGCGTGAGGATATATTCATCCCACGTCGGGTAATCGGGGGCGTTGCGTTCGTCATCGGCAAAGCTCTGCTGGAGCAAGACCGCGCCCGGCACGATCTCGCGGCTTGCCTGCGGTGTATCACAGGCGACGAGGAACAGCACCAGCGCGAGAACCGGCACGAGGACACGGGAAGTCAGGGGCAGTCGCATAAATGAGCGTTCTTTCTCAGTCAATCGTCTGGGTATAGGTCAATCACGGGCGACGCGGCGGCAAGTCAAAGCAGGCATCCGCGAGCGCGATGAACTCACCACTCACCCAGCCCACTTCGCCGTCATACAACCCGTACCACCACGTTTCATCGGGGTTGGGCGCATAAACCGTAATCACCGACTCGAAGGGAATCGTCAGGATCACGTCGCCATCGTCTAAATCCGGCAGGGTACGCATGTTGACGTTGAAATTCGCCTGTGCGATGCAGGGATTGGGCAGAGTCGGCGTGAGCGTGGGCGTTGCCGTCTGGAAGCGAACCCGCGTCGGCGTGGGCGAATCCGTCGGGCGCGGCGTGCGCGTGATGGTCGGCGTGGGCGTGTTGGATGGGGTATAGGTCGGCGTGATCGTCGGCAACTCGGTCGGGTTCACCGCGAGGAAATTTTCCAGCGCCTGCCGCGTCGCGACAATGTCGGTCGGGCTGAGGGCTTCGATTTGTTCGGCGGTATCATCTGGGGCGAATTGGTTTAAAAGCACGTCAAAATCGTTGGTGATCGCCTGTCGCACGAGACCCGGCACGGCGAAACGGGCGGCGGTCGCTTCGGTGGTTGTCAAGCACCCGCGCGAGAGCAACTCTTCGATGGCAATGACGACTTCGCTCACGGTGTCGCGGATGAATTGGTCGGCATCGATTCCGTTATTTTCGACCAGAATCGCAATCGACAGGGACGGATCGTCTTCGATGCGCGTCAGGGCTTCGCTCAAGGTGAGGCCCGTCGCCCCCAGCAGATCGTTGACCAACTCACGAATCAAATCCTCGCCGGCGACGACGCAGGGATCACGTTGATCGAGATTGTTGACGGGAGTCGGGCGCGGGTTTTGATCGACGGTGCGTAACTCAGCCTGGATCGAGATGAAGCTATAGCTGACACTCGCCAGCGCGAGTAAGATCGCCAAGCCGATGCCCAGCAGACCGCGCGATTGTCGGATACCCTGCGGACGAAAAGACTCGACGACGGTCAGCGCGATATGCGTGATCGCCAGCGGAATAACCAGCAGGAATGTCGCCTGCTCTAGGGTGCTGAAAGCGGCATCGTCGGTATTATCGATGATGAGCGCGATTGACGGCATGAGCGCGACAAAAAAGGCGAGCGTTAGTTCCCAGAAGCCAATCTCTTTGCGCCGCCGGATGGTTTGGATGACGTTGTTGACGATGAACAGCAGTAAACTGATGGCACCGATGGCATAGATAACGAGTTGCACGGACCTATCCTATAGGATGCTGATTGCGTTGTCCCACTCTAGGATAGTTCTAGTTATACGAGCTTCGCAAGATGAAAAAAGTCATACGCCGATGAGGGCTTGCTAAGCGGGTTCGGCATCTGGCAGAGGATCGAGCAACCATTGGGTACTCGCGCGCCAGAGCGTATCACGCACATCCGGCTTGAAGAAGCCCATATGCCCGATTGCCGATACGCCTTTATCCTGCGGGTCAATATGCTGGTGGGTGATGGCGCGGGCGTTGGGATATAGCGCGGGCAGGTCGGTCACGGTGCGCTTCGGGGCGAAGCGATCATCACGGAAGCTGTAGAGCATCATCGCGCCGCGGAACTCGGCATAGTGGTTATCATCTTCGCCGCCGTATACATCCAGCAAGCCATAGCGCTGGCGTGCCGTGCGTGCCCAATCGCGCGCGATGCCTGAGGGTTGCGGTTCACCTAGCCCCAACAGCCCCGCCGGAAAGTAGCCCATGAGCGCGGTCAAGGCGGGTAACGCGCCGTACCACAAGCCCAGCAGGGGCAACTTCATACCCGCGCCCCACAGATTCCAGTGGCTATTCTGCGCGGAGATGCCGAGAAAAGCCTGCACATGATCGACATCCGGCGCTAAGCCCAGCAATTGCCCGCTGATGCTATGCCCGACGACGACGATTTCATGGGCGGGATGCTGACTGCGTACCCACGCGATGACCGCCTGCAAATCCTGCGCGCCCCAATCAAGCAGGGTTGCGTCATGGTCGCGCAATGCGCCTTCCCCGCGCGAGAGACCGATACCGCGATAGTCGAAGGTCACGGCGACGAAGCCCTGTTCTGCGAGATAGGTGGCGTAGGTCTTGTAGAAATTCTGCCGCACGCCCATTGCCGCGCCGATGATCGCCACGCGATCGACCGGTGTTGACGGACGATAAACAAAGGCGTGAATCAGCGTTTGATCGCGGGTGGTGATGGTATGCGTTTCAACCCGAACAGTCGGCGTATCGCTCATTGATGCTCCTCATAAGTATGCGCTAGTCAGCCTGTATTCAGGGCGAATCATAGCACGGATTCGCCCATCATGCCAAAGAACCTCATTTTTTAAACGCGATTGCCCTAGTACACGACCACAAAAGTTTTTGAGGCTATTTCTTGTTACCTTTTTGGAAAAAGGTAACACCAAAAACTTATGTATGGTGAAAAAACAGAGATTTTTCACGCTTAAAATTTTGATCGAACTTTTTTCAAAAGTTCGTGGGTTTCAGGGCAAAGCCCTGAAGCATTTCTATAAGCAGTAAATTGGCTTAGTACTAGGTTTAAGCCTGCACAGGTTGCGCGACAGCATCGACCACTTGCGCGGCGAGGTCATAGCGGGATAGATAGGGGATGATATACGCGCCCTGCACGTAATCGCGCATCTGTTGCATCAGCTCGATCGCGATCCGCACGCCCTCTTGTGGCGCATCGTCGCCGGCATCTTGCAGACGCTTGAAGATATGATCGGGAATCGTGATACCCGGCACTTCGTTATTCAGGAAGCGCGCATGTTTGACGCTGTAAAGCGGAATCACACCCATAATCACCGGCAGGTTGAAGGCTTCGGCGCGCACCTCGCGATAACGCTGGAGGAAGGCTTCGATGCGCGGCGGGTCGAACACTGCTTGACCGAGCGCAAAATCCGCCCCACCCTTGAGCTTATTGCCCAACACGCGAATCTCGCGGTCAAGGTCATCCGCCGCCATGTTCAGCGCACACCCAACAGTGAAGTTCGTCGGCGTGCCGATGCTGTTGCCAGCCATGTCGCGTCCGGCATTCATCTCACCTTTGACCAGCCCAATCAGCTTCGAGGGAACGATGTCATAGTTATCCATCGCATCAGGATAATCGCCAATGCGCGTCGGGTCACCCATAGTGATGAACAGGTTACGCAAGCCCAGCGCATGGGATGCCAGCAAATCGCCCTGTACGCGCAGAATGTTGCGCCCGCGTGTAGGGAAGTGCAAGACCGTCTCTAAGCCGACTTGTGTCTGAATCAAGTGGCTGATCGCCCATGCGCTCATCTTCATCTTCGCCGCCGGCGTATCAGCAACGTCGATCAAATCCGCGCCGGCATCGCGCAGAAGGCGTGCCTTCGCCAGCACTTTATCGACATCGTAACCGCGTGGCGGCGTGATCTCGACCGTCACCGTGAATTTGCCAGCGCGCAGGCGTTGCAGTAAGTCCGTCGGGTGCAGGGTTGATTCTTTCGCCTCGTCGCCCTCAATGTCGATCGTCGGGAGCGGCGGCGCGGCGCGGGTCGGGTCATCGAGCGCGGCGCGCATAGCGGCGATGTGTGCCGGTGTCGTGCCACAGCACCCGCCGATGATCGACGCGCCAATCTGCATGAAGGTCAGCGCATAATCGCCGAAGTAATCCGCTGTTGCCGGATACATCGCACGCCCGCCGACGGTATGCGGGAAGCCCGCGTTGGGCAATGCCGAGAAGGTCGCCTCCGGCACGGCATCATGCATCGTCTGCAAGACGTGGGCGATTTGTTGCGGCCCGGTGCCACAATTGACCCCGATCACCGTTGCGCCGGTGCGGTATAAGTCAGTCGCCACCCGTGCCGGATTATGACCGGTATTCGTGACGTTATCGGTGGAGAAGGTCGCCTGTGCAATGATCGGTATCTCTGCTGATAGCTCGCGCGCGGTGTCGATCGCCAGCATTAATTCGTCATGATTGGGGAAGGTCTCGAACAGGATAGCATCCACGCCGGCACGCAATAACGCGTCGATCTGCTCGACAAAGGCGGCTTTCGCATCATCACGGGCGACGCGCCCATAAGGACGCAAGCTCACGCCCAGCGGGCCGACTGCACCCGCGATGTAGACCTCATCGCGCCCACTCTGCGCGATGGCGTCGCGCACGAGTTGTACGCCGGCTTGATTGAGGTCAATGACCTGCCCTGATAAACCATATTCCGCGAGTTTGAAGCGATTCGCGCCGAAGGTGTTGGTCTCGATCATATCGGCACCGGCGAGGATGTAATCCTTGTGTCCGCCGCGCACGAGTACCGGATGTGTCAGATTGAGTTCGTCAAAACAACGATTGAGCGGCATATCTCCGCGTTCGACCAACAGCGTGCCAATGGCACCATCAGTCAATAACGGGCGATCGGATTGCAAACGCTCAGTCAGTGAGATATTTGGCATGTGAGTTCCTTTTTCTGGTTATAACAGACCACATGATAGGCGCTAAGTGTCTATTCAATCAGGGGGGTTGTCAACGGTATAAATCACGCCGCCGTGTGGTCAGGGATACTGGCGAAAGGTCTAATATCATCTTTACGCAACTGTGATAGACTATGCTGAATCTTTGGGATGTCGCGTGGTTTTTGTCGCAAGGGCTTTGCCCCCGCACCCCTATAAGGAACTGTCGTTCCTTGATCTTGTTCATTTTGAACGCTGCGCGTTCAAAAAAACAAAAGTTTTTGGTGTTCCCTTTTTTCAAAAAGGGGACAAAAGGAGCTTGACCACGCGAGATACGAAAGAACCCACATTTATCGCCGGCTAATGCCTCTTACAGCGTGCAACTGGACTGTACGAGGCATTGCGCCTTGGGCGTATCATTCAACAATCGGGCAGGTTGCTGCGGTCGGGCGTTCTTC
>DAOTTV010000087.1:0-1684 GCA_034437755.1 Anaerolineae bacterium
CGTATCTTGCGTGGTCAAGCTCTTTTTGTCCCCTTTTTGAAAAAAGGGAACGCCAAAAACTTTTGCTTTTTTGAACGCTATGCGTTCAAAATGAACAAGGTCAAGGAACGATAGTTCCTTGTGGGGGTGTGGGGGCAAAGCCCCTGCAATAAAAACCACGCGAAATCCCAAAGAGCCAAATACGTACACATTAAGTGAGTTAAAATAAATTATACCGTCCCAAATAGTTGACCATGTCGCCTCAATTAATATTTTGCATAGGGTAGATAACTGTAATGACTGTTTCAGAAGATATAGCTATAGAAGACCAGCTGAAATCGCCAGCAGATGCCGGCGTTGATAATATGACATTCGCCGAGGAAGTGAAGGCGGATCGACTCAAGTCCTTGTCGCTGGCGACGATGGTCGTCGGGTTGACTTTTGCGCTGTTCCTCTTGACCTTCGGCACGATGACGGGTGCGATTAACGTCGCGTGGTTTGCGTCCTTTATCGTATTGATTGGCGGCGCGTTCGCGTCGATGCAATTGCTCCAACGTACAACATACGAAGTTGCCTCGTGGACATACGCGCTGGCGACGGTCGCCGGTGTGAGCTTCATGCTCTTCGGCACTAGCGATACCGTGCTGCAAGTTATACCGTTTCTGTTCCCGATTATCATCTTCATCACGGGCTTGCTCCTATCGCCATCGGACACGTTTATGCTGACGGGCATCGCCGCCGTCGCCGTGCTAGTTGTGCCGTGGCTGGGGTCGGGCGAGTGGTTCCCGCAGGCATCCGCGCAAATCTTCAGCATCATCTTCACGACTGTCAGCGCCGCGCTCGCCGCACAGGTCACGGGGGAGTTGTATCAGATTACACAGTGGGCGCTGGATAACTATCGCCGCGAACGCCAGACTAACAATGAGCTGTTTGAAAAGCGCAACGAACTGCGACGCAGTCTCGCCCGTGCCGAAGCCCTCAGCGATCAAATCCGCGAGACTAACAAAGAACTCGAAATCGCCCACCACGAAGCCGAAGAAGCCAAGCACTTTCGCGGGCAGTTCCTCGCCAATATGAGCCATGAATTACGAACTCCGCTCAACGCGATTATCGGCTTCAGCGAGACGATGCTCCAATTCCCGATTATGTACGATAATCAAGAACTGCCGCCGGCGTATGAGCGCGATCTCAACCAGATTTATAATAGCGGTCGCCAGTTGTTGCACGTCATCAACGATATTCTCGATCTCGCCAAGGTCGATGCTGGTAAGCTAGAAATTCACCTGCAACAGGTCGAAACAGAGGCGATCACCAACGCTGTGATGTCTACCGCGAAGGGCTTGCTCGGGTCGAAGCCGGTTAAGCTCCATAGTGATGTGCCGGATGAGATGCCGATAGCATGGGCGGACGAAACACGTTTGCGACAAGTCCTACTGAATTTGTATAGCAACGCGTGTAAGTACACCGATGAAGGGTCGATCACCCTGCATTGCACCGTGCATGACGACACGCAGATGATCGAATTCGCGGTCGCGGATACCGGCGTGGGCATTGATCCTGAATTTCATGATCAACTCTTTCAGGAATTCCAGCAGGCGAAGCACGGCGGGCGCGATCCGCGGTCGGGGTCGGGCCTCGGCTTAGCGATTTCAAAACAGTTGCTCGACCTGATGGGCGGGGACATCTGGATGGAGAGTACGCCGGG